>DAOWGX010000025.1 GCA_030641715.1 Nanobdellota archaeon | reverse complement strand
GTACTCTTGTTGAATGTGATGGTAAGATTCTTATTTTACAAAGGAAATATGATAATTACCGAGGTGGTAATTGGGATATCCCTGGTGGTAGATTAAAGCCTGGTGAGTTACATCTTGTCGCTATGAAACGAGAACTCAGAGAAGAAGTGGGATTTATTACAAGGGCATCAACTCTAGAACAGATTAAAATATTTAATTGGGATATTAAAAATGAATCAATTATCTTTAGAACATTTAGACTAAAAGTTTCAGGATTTCCTGAAGTGAAATTAAATCCCAAAGAACACACAGATTATAAATGGATTACACCTAAAGAGTGTTATGCTATGCAGAATCTCATTAATGGATTCCATGAAATTCTTGAAGAGGTTTACTTGTTGAATGAATAGTTCCCAGAACCAATTGTATTTAACATAAGATTATCGATAGTTTATTATTGGTAATCTTTCAATGGGAACGAAAACGATACTTTTTTAATTTCCATTAGTCACCTGATGTATTCTTTACTTCTTCTTAATTCCCATCATATCTATAAGACTGCCTTTGTTAAATTCAATCAGTTCTCCCGTTATCGCGTCGAGTTTTATTCGAACAATCTCCAACATGTCGTCCATGCAAGTTAGGTTCCATTGATTGTCTTTTAGGATTGCGATTATTTTTGTGAAAATAATTAGGGAGTTATTTTCTTTGATAATTGTTTTGCAAGTTTGTTCTAAATCATCTAGGTCTATTTTTATTTCAGTTGTCTGGGGTTGCATGGGTTTTATTTCTTCGTCGAAGATTTTTGGTTTTTTGAAGGGGTGTTCAAAGGCTGCGATTTTACCCTCACTGATTTGCGATTTAGATTGGTTGGGGCAGACCCTATTTTGTTTGGGAAGGAAGAAATCGAGCTGTATTTCTTCGGTTTTTTCTTTTGTGTTTAAAATAAAAAATCCTGCCGTGAAAAATGCGGAGGGGTTTTCATCTTTGAATTTTTTGTAATATTCTGTTTCTTTTAATTCGCTTATCAGTTCTGAAATTTTCATAGAAATATTGGTTGAGTAACCTTTAAAGTTTTAACTGAGAAGTCTTGAAATAACCAATAGTTCAAAGACCCCGACGATTAAGAGGGTATACGCTGCGAGTGTGTATCTTTGTTTTATGTCAATCATCACTGTTGGTGCGGTGGTGTTCCAAAGTAGGGGGCCTTGACATATTTCAATTCTTAATTCAGCGATTTTTGCGTTGTCGAGATATAAAATTTGTGAAAAGAAGGCGACACTTATGAATAGTGTTACAATTGCTTGAAATATTAAAACGAGTTTCCCCCATCTCATAAAAGTATCAGATAAGCGAAGTTTATAAGTCCTTCTTTGAACTTATTTCTTCTTTGAGTTTAGAAATAAATTCATCTAAATCTATTGTTGTGATTTCTTTTGAGTTTCTTGCTCTAATTGCGATTTTGTTTTCGGTTTTTTCTTTTTTTCCGATAGTGACGAGATAGTTGAATCTTTGAATTTGAGCGTCTCTCGCTTTTTTCCCTATTGATTCATTTTTATCATTAAATTCGACTTCAAATCCGGCATCAAATAGTTTTTGGTAAATTTTACTAGCATAATTTTTAATATTGTCGTTCATGGTCATTACATTAATTTGGTTTGGAGAAAGCCATAATGGGAATTTTCCGTCGATGTGTTCTGTATAAATTCCTAAAAATCTTTCTATGCTTCCGTAAATTACTCTGTGGAGTATGATTGGTCGTTTACTGTTTCCTTTTTCGTCAGTGTATTCTAGTTCAAATCTTTCAGGTAGTGCCATGTCTAGCTGGATTGTGGAACATTGCCATGTTCTGTTTAGGGAATCTTTTATATGAAAATCTATTTTTGGTCCGTAAAATGCTCCATCTCCTTTATTGGTTATGTATTTTATTTTTCTTTCTTTTAGTACTTCTTCGAGTGCGGTCTCTGCTAAATCCCAAATTTTTTTGGAGCCGATTCTTTTTTTAGGACGGGTAGATAATTCTATATGGTCTATTTTGATGTCGAATGTTGAGAATAACTCGATTGTAATGTCGATGATTTTTTCTATTTCGTTTTTCAATGTTTCTTCTGTGCAAAAAATGTGAGCATCATCTTGGGTGAATTGGATTACTCTCATTAGTCCGCCGAGGACTCCGGAGAGTTCTTTTCTATGAACCTCGCCGAGTTCGCAGAGTCTTAAGGGCAAATCTCGGTATGATTTGGGAGAGGTTTTGTATACGAGCATTCCGCCAGGACAATTCATTGGCTTGATTGCGAAGTCTCTGTTTTCGTATTCTGTTGTGAACATACCTTCCCGGAATTTTGACCAGTGTCCGGATATTTCCCAAAGCTTTTTGTCGAGGATTTGTGGTGTTGAAATTTCGGAGTATCCGTTTATTCTGTGAAGTTCTCTCCAATATTCAATTAACTTGTTTTTAATGTGAAGACCTTTTGCGTGCCAGAAAACCATCCCAGGAGCCGAGCTATTAAAACTCCATAAGTCCATTTTTCTTCCGATGATTCTGTGGTCATTCTCTTTGATTTTTGAGGTATCTAGTTTTGACTTCTGGAGCTGATGCAGTAATTGACTTCGTTCATCGTCAGTTAGTTCTTCTTCTATTACTGTATTTCCGTCGACGGTGAATTCACGGGAGAGTTCTGATAAGGGGTGACCTTTGACTTTTAGTTCGAATGTTTTGTAGTAACCGAAGGGAGCTTGGATTACGTTGAATTTTTTTAATAGTTTTGTTGCTTCGTTTAGCATTTGAACCGCGATTTTTGGTTTTCCGAGGTTGGTTGAGAGATGTGCGTAGGGATATAAGACGATGTTTTCTGTTTTTACATTTGCCGCGGTTTTTTTGATGTCTTCGATTAATTTTTTTAAGGTTTCTTTGGAGTCTTCGTTTTCTATTGCAACCATCACGACGAGACAATCTTTTGATTCATCTTCAAGTTTTTGATTCGGCGCGATTTCATCGATAGATTTTAATGCTTTTTTCAAGGCTTTAAATTTGATATAATCGCAGTGTAGATTTAATGTTTTCATTGATTTCTTTCTTTTTTAGAAAGTCGCACTACGTGAGTACCCTTCGGGTAAAATTTCTCTTCCACCCATCTGGCGTACCTCTGTTGAGACAAAGTAGAAAAAACTCCGTTTCCAAATACCCTAACGAATTTATTTTTACTATTCGTCGGGGCACACTGACTCCGTTTTGATTTAATTTCATGCTATGGCTAAAACGAAAGAATTTATAAAGATTTGTGCCGTGCTCTGTGCAACGTGTAAGTTCGAGGAGCTTTCGTTATTATTTTATATGAGGAAACAAAAATGGAAGGGATGGTAGATAGGTGTTCTACGGGAATCGGGGGGTTTGATAAACTTTGTCAGGGTGGTTTTGTAAGGAATTCTGATAATTTAATTGTTGGTGGGCCCGGTTCGGGGAAGAGTACGTTTCTTCTACAGTTTCTTTGGAATGGGGCGGTGCAGTATGGTGAGAATGGACTTTATTGTTCTTTTGAACCGGATATTGTCGATACGTTAAGTGATGCTATGGCCTATGGTTGGGATTTTTCGAAGCTAAGTGGGGAAGGGAGAATTAAGTTTATGCGGTTTGCTCCGCAAACTTCTATTGAGGATTTGAAGTCTGAGTTGACGAGGGTGATTGCGCGAAATAATATTAAGAGAATTTGTTTTGATCCGATTTCGGTTTTGGCGTTGAATTTGAGCGAGGAAGGAAAAATTAGGCAGACGATTTTTGATTTGTCGTCGTTGATGAAACGGTTGAAAGTAACCACTGTTTTTGTTGATGAGAGTCTTGAGGAAGGAGGGATGAATATAGTGGGGAATGGTGATTGGACGAAGACGGATATTTTGAGATTTCTTTCGGATTCGGTTAGTGTTTTTTATGAATCTGGAATTACAGGTGTTAGTGATAGGGCTGTTCGGATTGCGAAGATGAGAAGAACTGCACATGAGAGAAAGGCTGTCGGAATGAATATTAGTTCGAAGGGAATTGAGGTTCTTGAAAGTCCTAGTGTTGTTACGGAAGAATAGTTACAAATAGAAAGATTTATAAGGAATTAATTCTTAGATTATTCATGGAAGAGAAGTTTAGTTTTAAGGAACTTGCGAAGGGTGTAGTTTTCTCGTTAGCTATTGCTGGGACGATATATGCTTTGAGTTCGAAAGGTTGTGCTAAACCTGTTTCTGTTGAAATGAAAAGGGATATTATAAATAATATAGAGAATAAAGTTTTAAATTCTACGAAAAATGGTACACAATTAATTTTAGAGCGAGAGGTTTATACGCCTAAATCGACGATAGGAGATTTGTATCTTGATAATAATCTTAATGGGAAAGTTGATAGGGGAGATAAATATTTATGTAATACATTAGAGCTTCCGTGGAGAAATAATCAGCGGAATATTTCATCTATTCCTGCGGGAATTTATGCGCTGGAAGAGCGGAGAAGTACACGTCATAAGTCACATTATCATGTTAAAGATGTTCCAAATAGAGATTATATTTTAGTACATATCGGAAATTCTCCAAAAGATACCGCTGGATGTATCCTGGTAGGTAAGACAAATGGAGATAATTATATCAGTGAGAGTGGGGATACTTTGAAAAAATTAAGAAAGGAACTTAAGGGATGTAAAGATATTCAGTTGAAGGTTGTTGATAAAATTTAACTTTTAAAAATAAATTTGTCAATCTGTTTATCTGCGTTTAATCTTCTTTTTTGATGTTCGGATAGGACGGCGTTTATTTTTTTTATCATTATTTTTTTTACTTCTCCAGAAAGCAATTCTCCTTTAGAATATTTGTTATAAATCTCAGATAGTTTTTTATCGTCTTCTTCAAAATATTTTAACCACTGGCAAGCCACATCAACTTCTACGTTTCCACCTTTTTTTCGATGTTCCTCTACAGTATCTTCCCCCCCACTAAAGGCGTATTTGTTGATTTTTCTTTTAACTGTTTTTGCGTCATCAGTCATCAGTATTGTTTTGTTAGAGTTTGAACTACTTGATTTTCCTGCAGTTCCAGTCAGTGGAGACATGAATTTCGCGTGTATAATAGAAGGTTTTTTATGCCCAAGTTTTTCTACTACGTCTCTCGATACCCTGAAGTGGGGGTCTTGGTCGACGCCCATAGGAATTAAACAATATTTGTTTTCGTTGTTTATAATGTTCGGGAGGAAACATGGGACTGTCTGCATCGCTGTGTAGAAAATGCTTCCGATGTTTTCTGAATCTGTGAAGCCGAATGCTGCTTTTATCGTGGAGAAAGTTATTTTTTTTGCAACTTTGATTGCTTCAGGGTAAATTATTCCTGCGTGTTTTGTGTTGATTAAAAAATGGGTTTTTTTCGGATTGAAATTTATTGCAATTACATCTCGCATGTTGTCCTTTGTCCATTCTTGGATTTCTTCATACGTCATATCTTTGTGTAGGAATTTTTCATCGTCTGTGAATTGGAACCATAGTTCTACGTCGAATTTGTCTTGTAACCATTTTGCAAAACTCCAAATTGAGTAGTGTCCTAGATGAATTGGTCCGCTTGGTGCAACACCAGTGTATAGAAAGAACTTTTCTCCTTTTTCATATGCATCGAGAACTTTTTCTAAATCTCTATGAGCAAAGAAGATTTCCCGCCTTAAATATGGGTGAATTTCACCAGCTATTGACTTGATTCTTTCTAAAAGTTTTTTGTTGATTGGCTTAATGCCGAATTCTGAGATGAGTTTATTGTAATCTACTTCACCTTTGACATCATACGGATTTACTTTCATTTCTTCCATAGTTAACTTAGTTTTGCGAGATTTATAAATTTGTTCATAATGTTTAAATAGTTAAAATATGTGTTATGTGTATGAGAAAGATAGGATATGTTTTTGCTTTAATATTTGTTTTGATGAGTTCATTTGTCCTCGCTGATATTTCTTTGTCTGAACCTGAAGAAGTTTATAATCTTGGTGATAAACTCTATATAAATGCTGATGGATTGCGTGGTGCCGAGATTGGGAATCTCAATGTTAATTTAGTTTGTGGAAACAGGACTGTAAATTTGGTTAGATGGCCTGCGAGTGATTTTTCTGTTGAGGAGGATCAGGCTTATTCTACTTCGAAGGTGTTGGTTAGCGAGGATTTGGAAATTACTAATTTAACGGAAATTCTTGGCGATTGTCAGATTATTTTGTTGCTTGGGGGGCAGACAGCGTCGACGGAACTTTTTACGATAAGCAATGAAGTTTTTGTTTCGGCTTCTACAGATAAGATGAATTATGATCCTGGCGAGGGAATTTTAGTTAGCGTTGATGCGACGAAAGCGAATGGTTATTTGTTGAATGGTTTTGTGGATGTGATAGGCGCATCGAGTTTTAGCAAGGCTGTTGGGGATGGTTTTGTTAGTGAAACGTTTTCGATGCATGAGACTGTAGAGGCTGGAATTTATTCTCTTGGTATTCGCGTTTATGATGTTGGATCTGGTGGTGTTTTGAATGAGGGTTTCGCTAATATCTCATTTAGTATTAACCAAGTTGTATCTTCAGTTGTTGTAAGCCTTTCTGATGTCGAAGCAGTTCCGGGGGAAAACTTTACGATTGGTGTCGAGGTTTTTGATCAATCTGGCAAGGAAATTGTTGGAACTGTTTCCGCAAAGATTCTTTCTCCTGAGAGCGAAGAGATTGAAATTATGATTCCTACAGGAGGTTTTAGTACTTTTGATTTTCCTATTAATGCTAGTGCTGGATCTTGGAAAGTGATAGCAATGTTTGATGGGATTGGAGAAGAAAGGGATTTCGAGATGATTAAGTCCTCGAGGATGGAGTTTAATATTAGTGAGAGTATGTTGGAAATTATGTGTGTTGGGAATTGGGAATGTAATGGAAGTGTTGATGTTCAAATTGGCGAAGAGAGTCGTCGGTTGGAGCTAAAGATGGATAAGGGAGAAGTCCGGAAATTTAGTCTTAGAGCTCCACAAGGAGAATATGATGTTGTTGTTAGCGAAGGGGAAAATTCGATTAATCAACAGGTTTTGTTGACAGGTAATGCGATTTCGGTTAGGGATTTTGAAGAAGAAGGAATTTTTAGAGTGTACTTTGTTGTGTGGATTTTTTTAATTGTTATCCTTGGAGTTGCAGGGATTATTTTATTTATGAATTCGCGAAAAACAAAAATGTTTAAGGGGGGTGGGGATGGCAAGGTGATTAGTCCGGCTTATAAGAGTGTTAGTTCTGTAAAGTCTAAAGCTGTTTCGAAAACTCATGGACTCGATGTGAAGAATTATAACTATGAAGACAAAACGGTGGTTGATTTGACAAAGAGTGGGATTGGAGGTGCTGAATCGACGTTGGTGTTGAAGGGCGAGAAGCATCTATCGGCGATTGTTGCATTGAGTGTTAGAAATGCTAGGACTATGGGTAATCATGCGAAGGATGTCTTGATTAAGACTGTTGAGGAAACGAAAGAGTTTAAAGGGCTGGTTGATTTGAGGGAGGATTATATTTTTATTGTGTTTTCACCGTTGGTTACTAAGACTTATAAGAATGAGGTTCTCGCGTCGAAGACAGGTATTAAGATTTTGCGAGGTTTGAAGGATTATAATAAGAAGTTCAAGGATAAGATTGAGTTTAATCTTGGAGTGCATACGGGTGAGTTGGTTGCTTCTAAGGTTGGAGGTAAGTTGAAATATACTGGTCTTGGGAATACGATTTCGCTTGCTAAGAGGATTGCGGATTCTGATGTCGGGAAGTTGTTAGTTTCAGATGATGTTAGGAAGAGGATGCTTAGGGAATTGAAGGTTGTTAAGGCTAAGGAGATTGGGAAGAGTCAGACTTATGAGGTTTCTGAGGTGGTGGACAGGGAAGCTAATGCTGCGAAGTTGAAGAATTTGTTGAAGAGGATGGATTAAGATGGTGGAATGTACGGAAAAAATTTTAGGGGATGAGTTTGTTTCTGGTGAGAATGCTATTGTGGGAAAAAAAGTCTTATGAGAAACCGTTTATTGAGAAGCAGTATGGATTAAATTTTCCGAGGGAGATTATTGAAGGTTTTAACAAGGATATATATTGTCGTCAGTGTTCTGGGTGTCATGGGTGTCGATGAATTTTGAATTCCATTAAACTTATAAGTATTCTTGGCGATTTATTCTCAAGGTGATGGAATGATAAAATTGATTTTGTTTGATTTCGACGGAACGATTTCGGATGCGCATGGGATCGCGTATAAATCTATAGTGAGGACATTGGAGGAGTTTGGATATAAGTTTGATAGGGGTCGCTTACTTGGTTTGATGGGGCAAAAGATGCGAGAGATTTTTGAGGGGCTTGGATTGAGTCTTGAGAATTTGAGTTCTGTGCGTCGTAGGTTTTATAAGTACTTTATTGGGGCAGCATTAGATGGGGGGATTAAGTTGTGTGTTTCTGTGAAGCCGTTATGGGAGTTGAAGAAGAAGTATCCATTGATAGTGATTTCAAATTCGAGAACTTCTTTTATTAGGGCGTCGATTGGTAAGTTGGGTTTGGATGGTTTGTTTAAGGAAGTTTATGGGGCGGAGAAATTTTCTAGCAAGGATAAGCTTTTGAAAAAGTTATTTAGGAAGTTTAAGATTAAGCCGTCGGAGGCGATTTATATTGGTGATAGGTTTTCGGATGTTGAGTATGCGCGGGAATCGGGGTGTGTTGCAGTTGCGATTAATAATAAGTGTTCGTGGTCTGATTTGAAGACGATAAAAAAAGAGAAGCCGGATTATATTGTTAAGGATTTTAGAGGGTTGAAGAGAGTGATTAATCTAATTGATAAAAAGCTTTAACGATGTTGAGTTCTAGATCTTGGTTTTTCTTTAAGAATCTTTCGAAGAGGGCTTGGGTCTTTTTGTTCTGTTTTCTTTTTGAACCTTTGATGTTTTTTAATTTTGCATAGAGTTCTACTTCTTTATCGGAGAGAAGGTGAAGGGGTTTGTTGTTTCTTTCTGGTCCTGTGAATTTTCCTTGTAATATATTTTTGAAAATGTCTTCTGCTAGTTGGGAAAGATTGTCAGATGAAATATTTGGTTTGGAATCAAATTTGACTTGAAACTTTTTTTCTAGAATTGGTTTGAGAACGTTTGTGTTTAGACTTGGCGACGATTTCAGGGTTATGATTTTGTTTTGGGGCAACATAGAATGTTTACGAATTGTTCTGAAAATTTTTCTTTCGAAATAATTGATGAATTCTTTTTTCGATAGCTTTCTCTGATTTGTAAATTGCCAAACTGTGTTATTCATAATTTCACCTTTTCAAATTTATCTCTTTCTTCTTTTGAAGAGCCTGTTGAGTAGGCTTTCTGAAGTTCTAATGCTTTTTGTTTTCCTTTTTTATTATAATAGATTGAAGGTTTGCTTTTTGCATCTTTGATTGAGGTTTTGAATTTTGTTATGATGTTGGATTCGGTTTCGTCTCTTGCTACTACAAACCAATTGTCGTCGATAAAAAAGTGTCTGCCAATCATTGTTAGGGGGAGTGTTTTTTCGTTGATTAAATCTTTTTTTAACAAGGTCTTTAATCTCGTTGAAGGTTCTTTTTCGCAAAGAAAGCATCCTCCCACGGGGTTTGGATATTTGATTTTATATTTTTCTGCTAAGGCTATTTGTCTTTTTCTTGAACGTCCAGAAAATCCTGTATCTGCTAAGGGTCTTATTATTTTGAATTTAACTTCTTCGTCTATCTTTTTTTGTGCCGAATTTGTTTGAGACATTGGTCGTTGTCCCGGGACTTCGCCTGTTGCAATTATATCATAGCCGTGCTTGTCTGCGTACTCTTTAGCTTTTTTGAACATAAAAATTTTGCAATCAATACAAGGGTTGATTCCAGCGCCTGTTCCGAATTTTGGTTTTTTTAGGATTGAGAGATATTCTGAGAGTAGGGGTTCTTTTGTCACGTCGAGAGTTGTTAGTTTTAGATTTTTCATTGTTTTGAGGTCTGTGCGTTTGCTTTCTAAAGGTAGTTTGAAATATAATGCTTCAATGTTGTAATTTTGTTTTTGTAGGATGCGGACTGTTAGGCGGGAGTCAAGACCTCCTGAATATAGGACGAGTGCTTTTTTCATAAGATTAAAGTGCAAAGATAGTTTTTAGTGGTTTGGGTTTGACAACAGTTTTTGGAAACCCCTTCTTTATAATGCAAAATACAAATTGGCTCACGGATAAACACGGATTACACGGATTATGGCAAAACAGAATTTTCAATTTAATAGAAATATTCAGAAAGATTTATCTCATCCTTCACCCTAAAACAAAGTCGTATTTGTATTGAAATCCGTGTTCATCCGTGTAATCTGTGAGCAATATTCCTTGTTTTTTGCCTTTTAATTTCTCAATTCTGTTTTCGGTTAGCAAGTAGGTCTTTACCCTGCCTTCATTTTCTATTAAAAATAATTCTGAATTAATAATTTTTTTAGAAAACTTATTATTAATATCTCTTAGGGTTTGTCTTAATTCTTTTTCTTTTTCCAATTTTAATAAAAACAAAAAGTCTAAATATAATTCTTTTCTATAAATTTTGTAATTAGAATAGAATAAAGAATAAAAAAGAGCTAATGGATAAAAAAATTAATTGTATTATATGTGATAAGGAGACTTCTGCAAAAAGAATAGGTAAAAAATATTGTAGGGAATGTTTAAAGAAAAAAGCACAGTTGAGAAAGAAAAAATATTTGAATAGTTCAAAGGGAAAAGAAGTAACTAAATCATATAGTAAGAGGTATTATCGGGAAAATGCTAAGAAGTGTCGGGAGTCTTCTAAAATTTGGGCAAATAATAATGAAGAAAGAAGAAATGAAAATCTGAAAAGGTTTAAAGAAAGAAATCCAAATTATTTTAAAGAGTGGAATAAAAAAAATTGGCAAATAAACAAAGAAAAGGAACAACAAAGGACACGAGAATATCATCAGAAAAATAGGGGGGAAATACTCAAAAAGCTTAAAGAATATAGAAAACAAAATAAAGATTACTTTAAAGAAAAGTGGAAAGAATATTATAAAATAAATAAGAAAAAATTACTACAAAGAAAAAAGATTTGGAATGAAAAAAATAAAGAGCATAATAAAATTGTAAGAACTAAATATTATTTGTCTCCAAGAGGTAAAGAGATTATGAGCCATAATAATCGGCTTAGAAAAATAAGGAAGAGAAATGCAATTCATAACTTTTCGTTAGGAGATTGGAAAAATAAAGTTGAAAAAACTTGGGGGATATGTCCTATGTGTAATAAAATTGTAGGTATTGAAAATATGACTTTAGATCACATTTTTCCAATTTCAAAAGTTCCAGTAGGATTTGTGTATGAGATTGAAGATGTTCAGCCATTATGCCATAATTGTAATTCTTCAAAAAACAATAAAATTAATGAGAATGAAATGAAGCTTCTTATCGAATCTTCTACGAAACAAGGATTAATTTAAATGATAATATTTTTGCAAGATTAGAATATTAAAAATAATTTTCTCTCCCCTCAGTATCCACCATAAACTTCCAACTCTCTCGAGTAGCCATCGTGGTCGAAGTCAAAGTTGAAAATGAACAGGAATTCTGACATTGCTCGAACTCCTAGGTCTGCTTCTTTGATTATTTTGTGTAGGTATTCTGTAAAGCAGTAAGGACAGATGTAAGTGTTGTTTTTTTCACATGCAATACATCTCTTTGATTTACCGTCGAGGTATCTGTGTGCTTTTAAGAATTTATCTAATCTTGTTCGGAGCTTTGCTTCGTCTTGGGGGAATTGTTGAATCCATTGTTTGAAACCTTCTGCGATACAATCGGGGCAGAGGGGGTGTTCGATATTTTTTCCGCAGGATAAACAATCTTCGTGAATACCCTCACGGATATATTCTTCAGATTGGTTGGGGCACGCCGTTTTTTTAGAGTTAGATGTCTTTATAGCGACATATATTTTCTGTTCCATTTGAAAAGTTTATGTCGCGAGATTATAGGAATTTGATGACCGGATAATGAGCCCACGCTAAGGAGGTATAAGAATTCAGGGTACACATTCTCTTTTGCGTTTGCATAATTTGAGTAAGGGATAGATGTTTATATAGTTTTCGGGAGTTAGAGTTAATTAAAACCTTGTTGATTATTGTTTAGTTATTTTTAATTTTGAACTTAGATAACTTTCCTTCTTTTTCTGACATTGTTGCTTCACTAACATTTATTTTTGAATTTATTTTATTTTTAATTAACCACAAATCAGAAGGAATTATTTTTTCTTTTTTACCCACATTTGTTAAATTGAACCACTTTAGTTTTCCATGAGGAGATTCTATAAAATTTTTATTTTTAGTAATCGTTTTTGTGAAGAAAAGAATAAAGCTATGTTTTATTATCTTACCTCCCAGAATTCTTTCATGCAACACTGAATTAATTTTAATATATTTGCAATCTAGGTTTGTTTTTTCTTTAATCTGTCTTAAACTCGCAGTTTCAAAATTTTCTTCTAGCAACATTTTTCCGCCAATTAGAGACCAATAATCTTTGTAGGGTCTTCTGTTTCTTTTCATCAAAAGAATTTGATTTTTGTTTATTAATGCAACTAAGACAACGGGCAAAGCACTTAATTCTTTTCCAATTAAATTTGAAAAAATAGGTATGTATTTTTCTGCGTTTTTTGTTAGCCAATAATATTCCCCTCTTCTTTCAAGAAGTCCCTCTTTTTGCATTATTTCAAGATGATATGAAACCATGTTAGAACGAATTTCAGTTTCTTTTTCTATCTCGTTAAATTTTAATTTAAGATTCTCTAAGAATAACCTAAATATCTGCTCCCTTTCTTTTTTTACTAAACTTCCAGTGTATTTCATTTGCTCAATGTAATTCGAGGAATTATTTAAATATTGGCTTTTAATTTTAAAATTTATGGGATATGGAGATACTTACTCAAGAGAACCTGAAGAATTAACAAAGGAGGAAATGTCAGAAAAAGATAGTCTTGTTTCGTGTCTTTGTCGTAGGGAAGGCTATAATAGGGAGGATTTGGAAAATATAGAATTGGAATCAAAAATAGATGTATCTTATTCACGATGGTTCTCGGGAGGGTCTAAAGATAAAATTATTTTAACGCTTGGAGAAGATTTAGAGTTTCCTGAGCCATATTCAAGAGACAGAATTTTGAAAAGTTCTAAAGCAAACCATAGTTGTTATGCTTTTGTAAATAGGCGAAATAGAAATTTAAGGTATGCATTTACCAAGGTAGAAAGGGATAGCAGGGTAAAGATAAAAGTTAAGGGAGAGACGCAACGAATTAGAAAAGGAAATCTTGTTGTATTAAAAAGAGATGAAAAACATTTAGAGAATTTATCTGTGATTGAGGTTAATAAGTATATTTCAGAGGTTGCAAGACAAAGCAACAACTCTTTAGAATACATAGGCTCTTTTTTAAAACAAAGCAAAGAAGCCCTTGTTTTTAATCCAACCTCTGGAAGAATTTTTGTAGTTGCTACAAATATCTGCAGTATTGGAAAAAATCCAAATCAGCTGTATCAGTTAGAAGCCGAATATTATGGGCAGATAAACGGGTTTTCTTCAATAAGGAAAGTAGACGATGAATTGATTAAATTAGTTGGTGGGATGTTGCAAGGTCTCCCCAAAGGTTACAGTGGAAAATCTTCTGAATTAACAAAATTTGATTGGTTAGTACGAAATATTCAAAAATCAAAATGAGTAAGGGAAAAGTATTACGTGATTGGATGGGGGAATTATCTTGGAAACAACAAAGTGCTATTTTGTCTTCATTAAGGGGACCTGACAATTTTTATTCTCCTAATCTTAAAAAAATAAGTAGATGGATGAGGAGAATAACTCAAAATGATGCTGATGCTTCGAGTTCTTATATGGAGGAGGGGGGTTTGCCTTCTATTGAAGAGCTTAAAAGAGATATTGAATTTTGCAGCGTTCACTACTTAAGTCATTTGATTCAAGGATTAGAAGTGGTAGGTTATAAGCATCTAGATAGTAAGGTTGCCGGGATTGCAATGAAATGTTATGAAGGTTTAGTTCATCAGGTGCTACATTTAAATCCAGAAACCAAGAAACAATTAGAATATAGGTTAAGGGATTTAGATTAGTTATTTTATGAGAATAAAAGTTTTGTTGACGGAATATTATCGAATCCTCTCAAACATTTCAGATAATTTTTCTCCGATAACTTTCTTCAAATCCATCGGATGAAGTTTTTTATCTAAGAAGTCTTTTTCTAAATCTTTATAGGAATTGTAAATTATATTTCCTCCGAATTTTTCGGGACGAGAGATTTCTAGTTTTTCGAACACAGGGAAGATTAAAATTTTTGTTATATCTAAAACTGGATTTTCTTTTCCTTCTGGGCAGTAGGCTTTAGAAATCTTTTTCTTAATTTCGTCGGAACTATCTTTGATTGAGATTAGACTTCCTTTGTCGGAAGAGGACATTTTTCCAGCGTCGGCACCCTTGAGTGAAGGGATTAGCGAGGTGTGGACGAATGAGGGGACTTCGTAGTTTATGTCTTTTAGACTTTCGACGGCAATCATGTGAATTTTTCGCTGTTCCATTCCTGCAACTACTGCGTCTACGTTTAACGCTTTCATATCTGCTACCTGCATAAAAGGGTAAATAATTTGAGATACTTTTGCCTGGT
>DAOWGX010000016.1 GCA_030641715.1 Nanobdellota archaeon | reverse complement strand
GTTTCCATCTTTTAGAATCTTTCTTAGGATTTGGTCTTGTAAATTTCTTGACAATCCGCACCAATCTCGGCGCACAGTTTCAAATCCCCGAATTTTAATCTTTCCACTTTCACTCAATAATGCATATTTTTTCTTAGCTCCAGTCTTAACTCCTCTTTTTGCCACGAAAAGTCCACGAGTAAAGAAATCTTCTAAATCGAGTTCCATAATTCCAGGCAAGTTGCCATTAATTCTTTTTAGAAAATTCAAAATTTCCCACTTTTTTTTCTTATCAGTTAAAAAAGCAATTGAATCCGTATCGCCATAAATAATTTTATACCCCTCTTCTCTAATTTTATCCATTGTGTCTTCGTTAAATTTTCGGACGAAAGCTAGCGTCGCTGCTGCCGCTTCCCGTGAATAATAACGAGCTCCAAAAAAACCTTGATAACCAAAAGTTGCGTTCGCTAAAAGTTTGTATGCATTGCTTCGTGCTTTTTTCATAGCATTTTTGTCTGCCATGTATTCTTTCTTAAATTTTTTTCTTTTTTCGACAACTTCTGCTAACAGCGTCGAGAAAAATCCGGGTTTTTTATCAAAATAAACTTGGACCTTTTTCCCGTCAAGTTCAAATTCAGGAGCGACATGACAGTTGCCACCATTTTGAAACCTCAAATTCTGTCCCGAAATATTAAATGACACAATCAGACTGGCGTGCATACTTGTAAAATCAAACATCACTAAATCCTCATAAAACCCGGGTGTTGGTTCGAAAACATTCGCTCCTTCAAACTTTCGGTTCATTTTTCGTTCGTTGGTTTCATGATACCCAGGTCTTCTTTCTGCAATTTCATCGAATCTGTCTAGGTTGTGTAGAATGTGGTTCTCGACGTGTGTTGCCATTCGGTCTCGAGTCACGTCGAAGATAGGCTCTTTAATGATTTTGCAAAATTCCATGATATCTGGACAAACCTTTAAGGCTAGTTCGTGGGTTACAACTGAATCTTGCAGGTTATAAGAGAAGAAACTTTTCCAATCCTCGTCTTTCATGTTTCCTAATTTGGAAAAATCGAAATCTTCTTTTTTGGATCCGACTAATTCACTGGCGACTTCATTTAAACTTAAGGTCTCGCTTTGTAAATATTGTGAGAAGACAGCGTCGATGAAACGATATAAATCGACATGGACAAGTCCTGCAATTTTTCCGGATGGGATTCGTCCTCTTGCAAAACTGGGACCTCTTTTGTCTATCCCTAAATCTAAGGTCACTTTATGGAAATCCGCTCGTGCCTTTAAATATGGTAAATCAAAGTCATCACTAAAATATCCGGTTAGAATATCTGCATCTGCTTCTCGAACAATTTCACAAAATCTCTCAAGCATTTCTGCTTCATCTTCAACAATTTCAACATAGTCTCCCACTTCATTAACATTTTTCCAGCTAATAACTTTTTTAACATCTTCTCCAAAAACTGAAATCATCAAAATTTCTCCTTCACCAATTTCTCGGCCTGTGGTTTCAATGTCATAGGCTAAAACTTTCGGCATAAATTTCTTCTCTTCTCCTAATGGCTGAATATTTTTGGCAAAAAAACAATCCTCAACATCTAGTCCTTCGACCATCTTCTCGACTTCTGACTTTTCTGTCTCGATTTTATACCAAACCGATGGTTCAACTTTTTTTTCTTTAATATATTTCGTCACTAATGGGATATCCCATTCTCTTCTGAAATCAATTTCTTCCATGTCTCCAATCATCGAAGTCATTTCGTGCGCATCTTTATGGTTAGTAATCCAAACTCGGATTGCTTTTTTCTTTTCTCCCAAAAAATTCTTTTCTAAAACCTTCGTCTTTAAAACTTTACTAATTCTTCCACCTTTTTCAACTTCAAGTGTTTCGACTTTTTTTAAGACCGCATCTGCATCATATCCATCTCGTAAAATTAGGTAGAAATTCGCATCATAAGAATCTACGACGCAAACCTTTTGTCCTTTCTCGTTCCTCCCAATCATTCTTACATAATTGCGTCCCTCGAAATCGAAATAATCGTAATCTATGGGCACAAATTCTAAAGTTTTTTCCATATTGGTTGAAATCAAGCAAACTTTATATAATCTCCGAGAATATCTGTAACCACTCTGATGAGACGACATGCGAAAAACTTATAAATGTTTGAGTCGTAAGATAATTATGGGATTAATTCATTTAGTTGAAAAAATTAATAGAGTTTTGCCGGGGAAAGGAAGAATACCTGGGACTATGACATATATGGGGAGAGAGCCAAGTAGAACTGAAAGTAGGGAAAGTGCGAGGAAATTTGAATATAAATTTTTAGGGGAGGTGGAGCGTGACTCTGCTCAGGATTATTCTGATAATGATAATGGTGAAGATTGGGTTGAAAGAGGGATAGGATTATTAGAATATTGTTTTAAGGATGATGTCCCTAAAATACGCGTGACAAAGAAACAGGGGCGTGAGGCGAATGTTGAGATATTATATGTGCCACGGGAGATAGAGAAACCGTTTGAGGATGAGAGGAAGGTTGAGAGATTGGATGAGATAGAAAATATAAAAGATATAGCAGAATTTGCGATGATTATATATTCATCCGCAACACGTTCTAGAAGAAAAAAAGGAGCTATTCTTGAAGTTAGAGGAGAAATTAATGAAACTCGGCATCCTCCAGAATTTGTAGCGACACTAGCTTTAGGAATTAAATATGACGGAATTAAGAATATGGAAGACTATAAACAATTTTCCGAAATTTGTGAATCTCTTCAAGATAAAAATAGAGAATATAATAAATCTGAAGAAGTACTCAGTCGCCTTACCTGTCTTGAGAATGAAATTCGAAAATCGCCAGAAAATCCAAAATATTTGTTTTCAAAAAGAGCAAGGCGCGAAGTTCCGGAAATAACATTGGACAAGGAAAAAGAGGTTTTGGTTATCCGTCCGTTTCAATAGTTATTTATATTTGGACTTACTAATAAAAACATGGGCGTTCAAATATCTGAAATCATACCGAAAAAGGAAATCGAAATATCGAGCTTAAAGGATAAAATTGTTGCTATTGATGCTTACGTGACGCTCTATCAGTTTCTTACGACAATTCGACAGCCCGATGGAACTCCGCTGATGGATAAGAATGGGCAAACGACTTCTCATCTTTCTGGTTTATTTTATCGGAACATAAATCTTCTTCAGGAGGGGATTAAGCCGGTTTATATTTTTGATGGTATACCTCCGGAATTGAAACAGGCTGAAATTGAGAGGAGGAGTGAGGCGAAAAGAGTGGCTGAGGAGAGATACAAGGAGGCTAAGGAGAAAGACGATAAGGATTCTATGAAAAAATATGGCGGGAGGTTTGTGAAGATAACGGATGAGATAATTGAACAGTCGAAGGAACTTTTGGATTCGTTGGGGATTCCTTATATCCAGGCGCATTCCGAGGGGGAGGCTGAGGCGGCGACTTTGGCGAAGACGGGTAAGGCTTACGCGGCTGCATCTCAGGACTATGATGCTTTGCTTTATGCGACTCCGTATTTAATAAGAAATTTGACTTCGGCTCGGAGGAAAAAATTGCCTTCTGGTCTTTATATAGATATTAAGCCGGAGTTGATTGAATTTCAGGATGTTGTGAATAAGTTGGAGATAGATAAGGACCAGCTTGTTTGTCTGGCGATTTTGGTTGGTACGGATTATAATCCGGGCGGGGTGAAGGGACTTGGTCAAAAACGCGCTTTAGAAATAGTGCAGAAATACAAATATCCATTTGAGATATTTAAATATGTTTCGAGTAAATTTAATTTTATTTTTGATTGGCAGGAGATTTTTAAGCAATTTCATGAATATGAGTCAGGATATTCTGGAGAGATTGAGTTTAAGAAACCGGATAAGGATAAGATAAAAGAGATTCTTATGAAATATGATTTTTCTGAAGTTAGAATTAATTCCGCTTTGCAAAAGCTTCAGAAGATAGAGGAGTTGAAGAAACAAAAAGGGTTGAGTGATTTTTTTTGAATTTGTAGATTATCCTCTGGCGATGACGAACCAAATGTATAGGATATAGAATAAGACGAGCACTGCTCCGTCGACTCTTCTTAGTTCGTGTTTGTGTCCGACGAACATTAAGATGAATAGGATGAGTGTTGCTAAGAACATTACTCCGATGTCGAAACCAATGAATGCTGGAATTGCTAATGGGGAGATTAGGGGGACGATTCCTAGAACCCAGAAAATGTTGAAAATGTTGCTCCCGATGATTTCGCCGACGGCTAAGTCGGCATTTTTCTTTAAGACTGCAACAGCACCTACGACTAATTCTGGTAAACTCGTTCCTAGGGCAATTATCGTGACGGAAATTAAAAATTCGCTGATGCCAAGTTGCCCTGCAATAATAATTGCCCCTTCGACGACTAATTTCCCACCGAAATAAATTCCGATAATTCCTAAAATTAATTTCGATGCAATTAAAATATTTGAGCGCTCAATTACTGAACTGATATTGAAGCTTTTGCCTTCGAGTTCGGCCATTTTATAGATATAAAATAAAAAGACGCCGAATAACGATAGTAAAATTAATCCGTCATTTCTGGTCAGAAAATCCTTGCCATTGATTAAACTTCCGGTTAAAATGAATAAAATGAACGATGCTAATAATGCGAATGGGATTTCGTCGCAGACGGTTTCTCTTTTTATGTAGACTCCTCCAATCATTGCGACGACTCCTAGGACTAAAAGTATGTTTGCGATGTTGCTTCCGATGATGTTTCCGAAAGCCACTTCTCCTGCGCCCTCGGTTGCTGCAAATAAATTTACGACTAATTCTGGTAAACTCGTCCCGAATGCTACAACTGTTAATCCTATAACTAAACTTGAAACGCCGAGTTTTCTTGCCAAAGATGAGGCTCCGTCTACTATCCAGTTTGCGCTTTTTACGAGAAGGAAAATTCCGAGAAGGAAGAAAAGAGCTGCAATCACCATCTAAAATTAACACAAGACTTATATAAAAGTTTAACCATGCAATGAAATGATAATTGGTATTCTCCTCGGCGTGGCACTTGCGATATCTATGACGTCTTTTTTGATTATTTTGACATCTGTGGTTGGTGTTCTTCGTGAGAATCTCGCAACTGGTGCTGTTATTGGGACATCTCAGGCGATATCCTATGCAACAATTACTCTAGTCTTTTCCCTCGTTGTCACACTTTTCCTAATTTTAATTTTAATAAAATCAACTTTCTTAAAACATTAAAGATTTTCTAGCTTTTTTCTATCAATTTCACTGCTAGCACTGCTGATCGCCCTTTCTCTTCTAGTTTTTTCTTTGGCTGCTTTTTCTTTGGCTGCTTTGAGTTGTTTTGCAAGATATTTCATTATGATGGAATAGATAACACCGAAGAGTGCGCTTGCAACTAGGACGAATAATGAGATATACCACGCGGTTACCAGGCTTTCTACCCAAATGACGAAGTTTTTCCCGAAACCTTGCATTGCGAGAGTTGCGATAATTGCACTTCCTGCGAGGGTCATCAAAGGATTCCAGCCAAAAATTTCTCTGACTGGTACTAATATAGCTCCCATCAATAAAATCCAAAGAACGACAGAAAAGATAAATGTCCAGCTAATTTCTAGTTCAATTCCAAAAACAATTTTACTGAAAGGTCCGACATATTCATTTATTTTTGCGATTCTCTCGTCGGCTTTTGTTTTGAATGGCTTGTATCCTTCGAAATTGACTTTTCCTGTGTCGGGGTCAATTGGTATGTCTCCAACCATTTCTTCAATCTTTTCTACATCTTCTGCTCCAGTCCCTTCAATTGTTGGATCATCCAGAGCAGAAACAAACATCAAACAGAACAAAATTAAAAATACACCGAGTCTTTTCATGTGATTAGTTGGAATAGGATATTTAAAAAGTTTAGGAGTGGTTGGTTGCAAAATTTTATATAGTTTGTCGGCGAGTTCTTTGGATGAGGTACTATCGGATTCGGGCTTCGGATTTGGCTGTTGTTGAGATTTCTGGTGATTCCTGTAAAGAGTCTAATGTTAAATTTGACGACGCTGTTGGTGTTGCTAAGCTTTTTAAGAAACATGGGACGTTGAAGTTGATTCGTGATGGGAAGTTTTTGAAGGGTGGGTTTCGTGATGGGAAAATTGCTGGGGGAAGGATTGATATTTTGCCGGATGGAACTAAATTAGGGAAGGCGTTTCCGCTTTTTGCGCCTAGGCTGAAGGTTCATGATGAAAAGTCATGTTCGCATTGGGATGTTATTTTTGAGAATTTGGGCGGGAGTTTGAGTTATGTTTATGATATTGATAAGATGCGAATTTCTACGGCGAGGAAATATCGTCGGGTTGATGAGTTTGGGAAATGTTTGGGGAAGTTGCAGCGGAATTTGATGGGAGCGTTGGATGAAGATAATATGGTTTTGCCGATGTTGATTTTGTTAAAGACGCGGATGAGGGTGGGGAGTGAAATTTATTATAAAAAGAATAATCATAAGGGATTGACGACGCTGAAGAAGAAGGATTTGAAAAT
>DAOWGX010000029.1 GCA_030641715.1 Nanobdellota archaeon | reverse complement strand
TGTTAAGGCAAATATAGATATTTATAATAAACTGAATGAAAAGGTTACGAGTTTTAATACAGCGACGATATCTATAAAGAGCAAGGAGAGAAAAGAGCTTGTCTCGAAATGGAAGGCGGATGCCCCTGTCGGGACTTATCGTGCTGTTGTTACGCTTACTTACGACGGAGAGACAATAAATTTAGAGGGGCAGTTTAATATTGGGAAGGAAGAACTGGAATTGCAGCAGCTTGAAGTGAATGACTTTCGTTTGGGGGAAATTGCCAAATTGGAAATGCTCGTCGAGAATAAGTGGAGCGAGCAGATTTCGGGAGCGTATGCCCAGACGCAAATTTATAACGACGACGATGAACTGGTTGCGGATTTTAGTTCTGCGAATTATGATATTCCCTCTCTGTCGAAAAAATTAATCATCTCATACTGGGATACTGCGGGAGTTAAACCGGAAACTTACGAGGCTAAGGTTTTTTTGAAATATGCTGATGTCTCTTCGCAAAAGAATCTTCAATTGAAGGTTTCCGAGAATAAGATAGAAGTGATTGGGCTGGGATATGTTATTTCGTCGGAGGGAACTTCCGAGGGCGGTAATTTAATTGTTATTTTAATCGTCGGTATTGTTGTTTTGATTTTGATTAATCTGTTGTGGTTTTTGTTGTTAAGGAAAAGGTTGAAGAAATAAACAAGAGTATGGAAAAGATTATAAACTAAAGATTGTAGGTAAAATGTATGGGGGAAAAATTAAAGTTGGTGAGTGTTCTTTTGATTCTTGCGGTCGTGCTTTCCTTAGTTTCTATTAGTATGAGTTTAAGTTTTAAAGGTGTTAGTCCGATTGTTTCTAGGAGGAATGTAATTCATGAGATATCTCATGGAGAGACTCCGGTTGGAAATGTTGGTTTGGTTGTTGAGAAGAATAGTTTTGGTGGAGATTTGGAGGGTGAACAATGATGAATAAAATTTTGGAGGCAGGTTTTTTAGATTATGCAATGACAAGTCCTTGCGGGTCAAAAGATTCTGCGAACTTTCCCCTATGAAATCTGAAAATACTTTATTAATTGTTGCTATAATTGCTGTTGTTGTTTCGATGGCAGGGCTTTATATTACTTATGATTCGATTAATTTGGTAAGGCAAAAGATTACGGGTCTGGCAACAGAGACGGGAGATGTTAATATAACTATTGAGTCGCAGGCGTCTATTAATATTACTTCGGCAGGGGGATCGGGGGGTTCTAAGAAGGTTGATTTTGGGAGTGGTTATGTTACTGCCGGGAAAGATTATGCTACATTGGCTACGAATAATACGATGGTGGACGGGACTGATTGGAATTCTGTTGATGGAGGGTTTATTGTAGAAAATATAGGAAATGTCAATGTTACTGTGGCAATACATTCAGATCATAATGCGGCAGGTTTTCTTAGTGGGACAAGTCCCTTATATCAGTATAATGTCTCGAGTACAGATGCCGGGAGTTGTAATTATACTACAGGTTATGCAGGAAATGTTTATGAGGATATGACTGATTCGGTTGTAACAATCTGTGATGTATTTCAGAATGGGGGTACAATTGATGAAATGAGAATAGATATTTTATTGAGGGTTCCGTCCGATTCAAAGACAGGAGCTCTTACAGAGACGGTAACCTTGACTTATAGTCAGGTGTAAAAATTTAAAAACTATCTCCTTGTTTTGATAGTATGAAAAAAAGAGCTGTTTTTTTGTTTGTTTTTTTGTTTGTGAATTGTGGTAGTGTTTATGCCCTTTCTGGTGTGAGCCCTGCGAGTTATGAAATAGATTTTAAACCAAATTTAAAACAGGAATTTACTTTTAATTTTGCTTTTGATGAAGGTGTTAAAGCAGATGTTTATGTTTCAGGGGACTTAAAGGATTATGTCAGGTTAGATAAGGAGTCATTAATCGGAGGGGGGAGGATTACCGCTTTTTTAGATTTCCCGTCGGAGATTGAAAAACCCGGAACCCACAGAATCAGAATCGGCGCCAGACAACTCTCTTCGGGGGCCGGAGGAATTGCGGTTGTTTCGGATGTCGGGGGGATTATAAAAGTTAAGGTTCCTTATCCTGGGAGATATGCAAGGTTAGATTTTAAAACTACCAATGCGAATGCGGGTGAGGAGGTCAATTTAGAACTTACAGTTTTCAGTATGGGGACGGAGGATATTTATGCGCATCCGGTTCTTGAGATTTATAATTCGGAGAGGGAGATTGAGCAGATTGATTTGGGGGAGGAATTTGTTGCTTCAACTAAAAGTGTAAAATTTTCGAAAACGTTAAGTACTAGAAATTATAAGCCGGCGGATTATAATGTTAGCGCGATTGTTGAGTATGGCGGGGAAAAGCCGGCGGAGGCTACGGCGGTGTTTAGGTTGGGGGAATTAATGGTTGAGATTTATAACTGGACGAAAATTTTCGAAAGGGATAAAATAAACCGGTTTGAGATTCGGGTGGAGAGTTTATGGAATGATCCTATTGAAAATTTGCATGCGGAGGTGGAAGTTCTTGATTATAATATTAAATTTTCAACACCTTCGATATCTCTGAAACCTTGGGAGAAAACTGTTTTGACGGGATTTTTTGATGCAAGCGATATTAAGGAAAGAAAGTTTAAGGCAGACGTAACTTTGTTCTATGAAGGACAAACGACGAGCAAGGTTGTTGATTTGGAGTTTAGGAGAGAATCTAACATTGTATTGTATGTTGTTCTATCAGGCCTTGTGCTTATTGTAATTGTTGTTTTAATAGTCTTAATGTTGAGGAGGAAAAATGAAAAACGGAAAAGGTAGTAAGGATAAAAAAATGTTTTATCTTTTATTTGCAGTTGCGATTTTTTTAGTTGTGTTCTCGTTATGTGTTAAGTTTTCAGCTCCGTTACAAACTAAAACAATAAATGTTAAATTTAGCGTCGGTGAAAACCTAGGACTTGTTGCAGGGACTGATGAGTTGAATTTCGGCAGAGTCATTTTAGATTCCTCTTCGGAAAAGAGGATTAATTTAACTAATCTTTATAAATTTCCTGTAAAGGTTAATGTTCTCATTTCAAAAAATTTGCAGAAATTTGTTTTTTCCGAAGACGAATTTGTTCTCGAACCTGATGAAACTATCGAAGTTCCTTTTAATTTAATTGTTTCTTCTAATGAAGATTTGGATAATTATTCTGGCAAGGTTCTGTTTGAGTTTAGGAAATTGTGAGTGAATTGGGAGTATTTTTATAGTCATAATCTTTAATGTTTTTATGAAAAGGGAAAGAGGTTTTGTATTAATCTTGATGTTATGTTTTGTGGGATTTAGTTGGTTGAGTACTTCTTTAATTTATTTTCAGGGGAGTGTTTTTAATGCAGGTATAACTGGGATGGGTTCTTCTAACGGAGGGGTTTATATTTTTATTGGGGGTCCTGGAGATATTTATATTCATTCTCCGGAAAATATAACTTATAATTTTAGTCAGGGAAATATTTATTGGATTAACCTAAGCGTCTCTGCAAGTTTTGGAGCAGATAGTTGGAAATATACTCTATATGATTTAAGACATGATGAAATTGTTTATGAAGAAATAGAATTTATACCTAATGAGACTTTTAGCGCTGTGCGATGGTCAAATAGAATGACTGTTTATGCGAACGATTCTGGCGGTCAGTGGCATAATGCAAGTGTTATTTTTTATGTCCATGTAAATGATTCTGCACCGGTTTTGGGAGAGATTAGTGATACCATTTATGTTTGCGAGACAGACAGATTAGATTATTATTTTAATGCGACAGATTTGGATGAGGATGACTTAATGTTTGATATTTCTCCTAAAGATCCTTTTTATGTTATTAAAACGGGGAGGGTGAACAGGACAACGGAGAGGGCAAGGATATTTTCAGGGGATTTAGATAAGGAGGATATCGGGAATCATCCTGAAACAGTTTCGGTTTCTGATGGTCTGTATGCGGATAGTAAAGATGTAAATATAACTGTCATAGAAATAAATAATCCCCCTGAGATGGAGAATATAGGGGTCCAGACTGTCTGGATTTATGGAGAAGGTTCTACTTTCTATGAACAGGTTGTGGCGAGTGATGTGGAAGATGGGGGCCAGGATTCTGGCAATTTGATTTTTAATATTAGTTTCCTTGATGGTGAAGAATTGTTTAATATAACTCAAAATGGAACGATGGAGTTTACACCGAATGAGAGTCAGATTGGGATTTATGATATCCAGGTTTGTGTAGGGGATACTGGGATAGACAACATTTCCCCTAATATAAGTTTATGCAATCAGGACGGAGAACCTGCGGCAGTTTGTCAGAATTTTAGTTTAACTGTGACGAATATGAACCGGCCTCCGACGATTACGGAGTATTATCGGGAGGAGCTGAATTTTAGCGCTATGGGGACGGATAGTTTGTATTTTAATATAACTGAATATGATCCTGACTGGACGGTTCCGGACGCTTACTGGTTTGTCGACGGAGTTTTGAGAGAATATGATTCTGGGAGTTTATTCGACGAATTTAATTATCGATTTGGCTGCGGGGTTTCTGGGAATCATGTTGTTAAAGCGGAGGTAACAGACGGAGCGTTAAATGATTCTGTCGAGTGGAATGTTAATGTTTGGAATGTTCCTTGTTCTGTGAGTATTTCTTCTGGTGGGGGAGGCGGAGGAGGAGCGGTCTGTTTTCCTGAGTGGGTTTGTGGTGAGTGGTATGTTTGTCAAAATGCTGAGAAGGGTTTGAACATCGGGCTTTTGTCCGGCGAGGATTATAGATTGATTAAGGATTATTGTTTAGGGTATCAGTGGGGAGGTGACGCTTGCGGATTTCAAATAAAAGATTGTCTGGATATTAATAACTGCAATAGTATCGAAGATAAACCTTCTGAATTCCAGGCGTGCCATTATGTTGAAAATCCGAGTTGCTGGGACGGTGTTAAGAATTGCCACGACGGAAAATGTGAGTTGTTAGTAGATTGCGGAGGTCCCTGCCCCCCATGTCCTACTTGCTCTGATGGAATTCAGAATCAGGGAGAAGGAGGAATAGATTGCGGAGGTCCCTGCCCGTGGCTCTGTCCTGTTGAAAAACTCCCTGTGAAAACTAATTATTTCGCACTCATCTTATTAATTCTGTTAATTATTTTATTAGTTATGGTTATAATTCTTCTAAGGGAGATTTTCAAATATAGGGTGAGAATTATGAAACATAAGTTACGGGAGAGAAGGAGATGGGGTTAGTGGGAGAACTCCTGAAATTGTCAATTTTGTTATTGTACGTTTATTGATTTTTTGAATTAATTGTAATTGTATAATATTAGAAAGGGAAGAAATTTTTGGGTGATTAATCTAGTAAGATTTAAATACCTTAAAAAGTATCTTTTAGGTATAAAAAAGGGGTTTAAAAAGTATCGTAGATATAATTTTTAAGGATAATTGTATTCAGACAGGTCATAGGATTAAGATACCTAAGGCAGTTATAGATACTTTAGAGTTAAGGGAAGGACAAAAGATTATTATCCGTTTTGATGTTAATAAGAAGAAAATGATTGTGGAGGTGGACGATGAGTAATTTGGGTAGGGGGAATTGGGTTTTGATTGGGGTAGTTTTGGCAGTCTTAATGGTGGTGTTCGTTTTTGCAAGTGCTCCTGATTGGGTTGGGGATGAGGTCAATTATACTGCTTCTGAAGATACTATTTATTACCATAATTTAAGTGCTAATATTACTGGGTTTAGTGATGATGTTAATTTTTCTATAGATTCTGAGGGGACTATTTATTGGACTAACCTTAGTGGAAGATTTTCAACTACTGAGGCGACTATTTCAAATTGGATACAGATTTATAATGTGGATACTGGAAATCTGACAATTAATGCAACTTATGATAATCAAACAGGTTTTTTTGAAATCCCAATACAAGCCACTAATATAAGTGGGGGGGCTACGGTTGAAACTTTCGAATTCATCGTTAATGCAACCAACGACTTCCCAGAATTTACAAATCTTAGTTCAACATACAATTTATCTAGTGGAGAAAATTTTTATGAATATGTAAATGCAACCGACGAGGAAGAGCATTATCCGTTGTATTTTAATATTAGTTTTTTTAATAATTGTACTCATGCGGATTGGAGTGGCAGAGGTGCTGGTGAAAATTGTTCTATTTTTAATTTAACAAGTGTTACGAATACGTCTACTCTGGCAAATTTTACGCCGAGTTTAAATGATGTAGGAGTATACTGGGGGAATGTTTCTGTTATGGATGCCGCGGTGAATTATGACTGCACTTCGGGTTATTGTGAACCCGGGTACAATGAAACGAATAAAACTAGTTATCAAATTGTTGAGTTTAATGTTCTCTCGTCGCTTACGATTAATGTTTCGAACTGTACGGGTCAGACGTTGACAGAAGATAAAACATTTGTCTGTTATATTAATATAACTACGAAAGGGTCTGAAGACGAATTAAATATTTCGAGTCTGGCTTTTTTGAGAAATTATAGTCCTTCTTATAATGTTGAAAACGAGAGTTGGTTTTATGGTTTTAATCAGACAAATGCTTCTAATTTTATGAAGACGATTGAAATTAATATAACGCCTCAGAAAACGGAAATAGGAAACTGGACGGTTAATATCAGTGTTGATGATTTTACGTCGGGAGAGAGTGAAACGGAATCAATTTATATTAATGTTGTTCGGAATGATTCTCTTAATGATGTGCCCGAACTTGGGAGTATAAGTGATGTTACTACCTCTGTACTTAATGGGGAGAGGATTAATCTAAGTGTCTCCGACGGCGATTTAGTTATTCCGGACAAACAGGGAAGTTATAATGAGACGGTAAATTTTACGTATGAAATCTTGAACCGGTCAAATTTGAG
This sequence comes from Nanobdellota archaeon, assembly GCA_030641715.1. Classification (GTDB taxonomy): domain Archaea; phylum Nanobdellota; class Nanobdellia; order Pacearchaeales; family GW2011-AR1; genus JAGVXH01. Next base: position 26,890 of record DAOWGX010000029.1, on the reverse strand, counting down.
CCAGTCCCTGAGTCTTTCTGATTTTGCTTTGGATATTTTATTAATGCCTGTTATTACTGGAGGAAAACTTACAAATGAAACTACGGCAAAGATAGAATTTACAGCGAATGAGAGTGAAGTTGGGAATTATACAATTAATGTCACGGTGAGAGATGAGGACGATGAGATAGATTATGAAACTTTTAATCTAACAATTCTTAGTAATCATTTTCCTTATTGGAGTCACACTTCTTATCATTTTAATTTAACTGTTAATTCAACAGCGGGGACAACGGAATCTTTTTTTCTGAATCTGACTAATTTAACCGGGGATTACTGGGCAAACGACAGCGACGGTGATGTTTTAAGTTTTGCGAATTCTACGGCGTTTCGAAATTTTGATCTTACTTCGGCAGGGATGATTAATTTTACTCTTTGGAAGCAAGATGTCGGTTATTGGGAATTTAATGTAACTGTCAGCGACGGTTATTTGTCAAATACAACAAGTTTTGTTTTTAACATTACGAATATAAACAGTCCGCCTTGGGTTGATGGGAGCTCTATTATAAATACTGAGAAAACGGTCAATGAATCAAGTTTAGGTCAGATTGATGTCAGTATTTATGATAATGATTTTTTAATAATAAATACATCAGTTTATAATGAAACCTTGGATGTTATGACGATAATTGAAAATATTACTGTAGTCGGGGAAAAAGTTAATTTTAGTTTTATATTGTCTGTGCCTGCTGATGAAAGTAATCTCTCAACTTATTTAGCAAGCTTTACCCCCGAAAATAGTAATGTGGGGAACTATACAATCACTATAAATGTTACGGATATGAGCAATGAAAGTAACTGGACAAGTTTTAATCTCACTATAACGGCTGTGGATGATGCCCCTGTTTTAATGAATCTTACGAATCAATCATCTGCGGTGAATAGAAGTTTTTATTTTGATATAAATGCAAGCGATGAGGAGGATGGGAATGATAGTGACGGAGGTTTAAAATTTTCATATAACTTTACTTATGGTGCGGATTTTATAAATGATCATGAAACTATTTTTAACACAACTTCCGGAATTTTGAATGTAACTTTTAATCAGTCTTATGCAGGAAAATATCAGATAAATATAACTGTAAATGATTCTTCGAATAATACTGCTTCGGATAATTTCTGGCTGTTTGTCTATGACCTGCCGAATGTAACTTTTCCTTCTTTGTCTGAAAATTTTTCTTTGAAAGAGGATGAAACAACGAATTTAACTTTCAGGGTGAACCATTCGGCCGGCGATAATCTGACTTATGAATTTTATATAGATAATGTTTTAAGATATAATTTAAGTTATTATGGGAACAATACAAATTTAACCTGGGCGTTTACACCGAATTTTACCGACGAGGGTTATGGTAATTTTACAAATTTAACCTTAATTACATATCCTTCAAATCTTAATCTTATAAACAGGACTGAATTAAATACTACAGTAAATTGGAGCACTAACATAAGTCATACAAATTCTCCGGTTAATTTTAGCGGGACGATAGAGTCCCAATTAGGATATTATGATCAGCCGATTACTGTAGATGTTAGCGGGTTTTTTTCGGATATAGATTATGATGATACGTATTATAACCAGACAGTTAATTTTACGATTTCGAGCAATGTTTCAGGTAGTAGAATCAGTTCTCCTTCGGCAAGCGTTTCGAGTGGATGGGTTTTAACACTACCTGCACCAGATAGGGCGACTATCGAGATGTTGAATATAACTGCGACAGATTATAATGGGACAAGTTATGCTTTGAGCAATGCAACGAGTAATAATTTTACGGTAACATTTAGAACTCCTTCGACGACGCCAGTGCCAACTTCGGGAGGCAGCGGGTCGAGGACTGAAATTAAGTATTATTCTTTAAAGATAATATTCCCTAATGGCGATGTTATGATTCGCGGGGAGCCTCATATACAGATTCCTTTGTTGATAAAGAACGAGGGCCTGGTGGCATTGAGGGGAATTAACTTAACCAGCGAAATTAGTTTTAACAATGAATGGACTGGGGATGTTAGCGTTTCTTTTGCCGAGGATTATATCGACGAATTATTATTGGGAGAGTCGAAAAATATTACGATGAATATTTATGCAAACACAGACCGGTCAGGGAAGTATAAGGCGGGAATTTTTGCAGATGTGAATATACCAAAATTTTCTGACTGGGCGTATTTTTATATTTATTTAAATAAAACAAACGTGACAGAGGTGGAAAACAGGATTATTTTTACGGAAAAATTCGTTGCAGAGAATCCCCAGTGTATAGAATTAACTGAGATTGTTGAGGAGTCTAAGGAATTGTTTGAACAGGGAAAAATAGAGGAGGCATTAAAAAAATCTGAAGAGGCAATTAGTGCATGTAAGGAGGCGATAGCCTTGAATGAGAATGTGAATAGGGGGGAATATATAATGGGTTCTGTTTTTTATTATTTAGTTTTTTCAGTTTTGTTTGTCTTCGTTCTTGGGATTATTATATATATTTATAAAAGAATAAAACTTAGTAAACCTGAAGGGGGAGATTATATCTAAAGTGTAATGGATGGAGAAATTAAAGAGGCTGTTGGGGAAATAGAGAAAGAGATGTCCAAGATTGTTGTGGGTCAGCAGGAAGTTATAAGGGCGATTATCAGGGCGATTTTATGTAATGGTCATGTTTTGGTTGAGGGAGTTCCGGGAACTGCGAAGACTTTGATTGTTAAGGCTATAGCGAAGGTGATGGGCTGCGATGTGAAAAGGATTCAGTTTACTGTTGATTTGCTTCCATCTGACTTGACGGGTATTTTGAGTTATACTCCTAAGAAAGGTTTTGAAGTTTTAAAGGGACCTCTTTTTACTAATTTTGTTATTGCCGACGAGATTAATAGGGCACCGCCAAAAACACAGTCAGCACTGTTGGAGGCAATGCAGGAGAACATGGTTACAATTGCAAAAGAAACACATTCCCTGCCGCAACCTTTTTTTGTGATGGCTACGGAGAATCCTATAGAGACTAAAGGAGTTTATTCTCTTCCTGAAGCCCAGATTGATAGGTTTTTGTTTAAATTGCGTATTTCACATCCCGAATTTAAAGAAGAGATAGATATCTTAGATAAAAATATCACCCTAAAAAAATTTGAGGATTATGAACTGAAAAGTGTTTTGTCTCCGGAGAAAATTATAAATCTTCAGGAAAGAGTAAAGGAGGTGTTTAGCTCGAGTGCTATTCAGAATTATATTGTAAGAATTGTCAGCGAGACAAGAAGTCCTGATTTTGAATTTGCAAAATATATTGATTATGGGGCAAGCCCGAGGGCATCGATTGCTTTATTTATTTCTTCTAAGGCGGAGGCATTAATAAATGGCAGGGATTATGTTATTCCGGTCGATGTTCAAAAGGTTGTTTTTGATATTTTGAGACACAGGATTATTTTAAACTATGAAGCAGAAGCGAAAAAAATTTCAACAGAGGAAATAATAAAATCTGTTTTAGAAAAAATCAGTGCTCCATAGTATTTAATAAATAAAAATGGAAAAGAAAGTTGCGAACAACTATCATACTCCATTTTGTATGGAGGAGAGATAAAAATGGAACAGAAACTAAAAATTGATTTTGCTCACGCTATATCTGAATTTGAGAGCGTTATGAAAAAATTCCAGCTTAAGAGGATTTTATATAGAACTATTTTTAGAGGTAGGGGTTTGGAGTTTGACCACTACAGGGAATTTGGACCTGGCGAAGATGCTTCTGACATTGATTGGAAAGCAAGTCTGAGAGCAAATAATCTTTTGGCCAGGCAGTATATTGAAGAGAGAGATATGGATGTTTATTTTGTAGTTGATGTGAGTAACAGCATGATGTTTGGCTCTTCGGATAAATTAAAATCAGAATATGCGGCGGAAGTTGTTGCAGCTCTTAGTCATCTCGTGCTTAATTCAAACGATAATGTCGGTTTAATTATGTGGACAGATAAGGCTGTTAAAGTTCTCCCGCCATCCAATTCAACAAACCAGATTTATCTGATAAACAGTTGTTTATCTGATTTAGCACTTTATAGGGGGAATTTTAATTTTGAAAACATGATTGAGTTTTTGTTGAAATTGATAAAATCTTCTTCTGCGATTATTCTTGTTTCCGATTTCATTCATTTGAATAAAAATTGTGGGGAACCTCTGAAAGTACTTTCTGCTAAATTTGAGACTTTTGCAATTATGGTGAAGGACCTTTTAGATGAGGGACTCCCATCGAATATGTCTCCGTTAGTTTTAGAGGATCCTTATTCAAATAATCAAATTCTTGTTGACCCAAAAATTGATTCTGCGAGATACGGTATTTCAACACTCAGGCAAAAGCGTCTTGTAGAAGAACTTTTTTTAGAGTCGAATATAGATTTGCTTGGATTGACAACTGATAAGTCGTTTGTTGTTCCCCTGGTCTCTTTTTTAAAACAGAGGGCTAAAAGAAAATGATGCAAGCGTCATTTTTACATCCTCAATTTTTGTTGCTTTTATTATCGATTCCTATTTTTATCTTAATCTATTTTTTAGGGGGGCTTTATAATAAAAGGAGGTCGTTGGTTTTTCCTAATTTTGAGGCAATGAAACGAATCTCAGGTGGAGAAATTTTTTCCAGAAATTTTGTTGTTCTTTATTTAAATCTTGTGATAGTAGGTTTGTTGGTTTTGGGGATTGCAGGTATGACTGTCGTTCTTGAAACAAGGTCAGGTTCTTTTTCTTATGTTTTTACTATAGATAATTCTGAGAGTATGGCTGCAACGGATATTCTTCCGAATAGATTGGAGGCAGCGAAAAGTTTTGCCGTCAAATTTGTTGATAAACTTCCATTGGTGGAAATAGGGGTAATGGGGTTTTCAGGGGATGCGATTGTTATGCAGGAATTGGATGCTTCGAAATTAAAAGCAAAAATGGCTATTGATAATGTTAACTTTGGAGATGTTAGCGGGACAAATATTTACAATGCCGTAATAGGTGCGAATGAAATTTTCGGAACAAGAAAAATGAAATCTCTGATTCTGATAACTGACGGTCAGTCAAATGTAGGAGGTGTAGACAAGATTATAACTTATGCTACTAAGAGAAATATTATTATTAATACGATTGCGGTGGGTACTATTGAGGGAGGGAAGAGTAATTTAGGTGTTATCTCAAAACTTGATGAGGATTTTTTGAAGGCGCTGGCATTCAATACTGGTGGCAGGTTTTTTAGTGCTCAAGATGCAGAGGCATTAGATGAGATTATTTTTGAATTTGAAAAAACGATTACTAATGTTTCGTTGAATATTTCGATTTATTTGTTAATTGGCAGTTTAATTTTATTATTATTCAATTGGGTTTTGTATAATTTTAGATTTAAAACAATTCCTTAATTTCTAAAAATAAATGTTTATCGAGGATGAATCTGGGTCCTCATCGTATTTTATGGTTGCTATGATTTTATTGGTCAATCTATTATAAATCTCTATAAATAAATTATTTTGAATTATCCTCTTTCTCGTACCTATATCTATGCTTATTGAACACCTTCCTATTTCGTGCGTGGGGTCAATGCAGTTGTTTTTATCCTCGCATAATCTTATTTTTGTTCCGTTTATGCTTTCTATCTTTGTTATTAAATCGTTAAAGTTGTAATCTATCTTGCACTTAGACCAGGGAGTACATTCAATGTTTGGAGTACATTCTCCTGTCATTCTGCAAGGGAGTTTTTTTAGTTCGGCGAATCTTGTTCCGCAATTATTTTGATCTGTACAGGTTGGAGTTGTAAATCCATCCCTGCAGTCAGACCATTTACAAACCCAGTTTTCTATGCATATGTTTCCACAAGCTCTTGTGAATTGCGGACTTCCAGTAGGTATAGGGCATTTATTTTTATCTGAACATTCTCTTCTCTGGATATCTTCTTCGCATTTTTCCCAATCTTGACAGAGCCATTCTGACCTGCAGATAGTTGTCCATATTCTTTCTTTTTCTATTAAACTTTCCAGAAGTAAACTAGATTCCTGAAATGGTCTGTTTTGATTTTCCTCAAGAAAGCTGAAAGGATCTGTTGATGAAATCGAGGATGAGATGCTGTGTTTCTCTGAACTGCATTCTTTTAGTATTGTCATCTTTGGATCCTTACAATTATTTATATTCGGTATATTTAGTGAGATGTAAACGGTTCCGGGGTTTCTTGATGCATTGAATTGATACGTTTTTGTCTGGTTATGTCCTGGGAGATTAGTTATTTTAAATTCTCTTTCTTTACTATCGATAAAAGAAAGGCTTATATCTCTTATTTCATAATTATCCATCCTGTTTATTGTTAAAAAAATATTTTTCATACCAAGGTCATAACAACCATCGTATTTTATGTTTGTCAGAAGATTTGCTTCTATGCATTCTTTGTCTGTTGTAGGGAGGTATCTTAAAGTTAAAACTATTATTATAAAACTTAGAAGGATAAGAAAGATACCATTTATTATTACTTTTTTTTCCATAGGTTATGATTATTTTAATAGTTCTATTTCTTTAAAGTGTTCTTTCAGAATATTCTGTTGTAAAATGCATCTCTTAAAAGGACTTTCTGTTTTTTGAGCTATATTTGAGGTCTGTTTTTTGTAATTATTAACAGCTCTTTTTATTTTTTGTTTAGTTTTTTTGTCTCCTTTAGTATATAATTCTCTTATTAGTTTATTTAAATCTAGTATTCGTCTATTAGTTAATTCAAATGATTTTTTTAGGTCTGTATAAATTCCCGGGTTTTTTTGAATTGTATTTAAATATCCATATTTTGTTAAATTATTATCTGAATTTTTTTTAATTCGTTTGAGATCGAATTTTGATTTTTTCTTATCTACTTTTTCAATGTCATGGTCGGTAGTCATTATTATTTTTATTAAATCTTCTATAAGTTTATTTATTTTTTCCTTGTTTAATTTTTCCCCACTGTAATAACAAAGAGACATCTGTTTTGAGAAGATGGATAGTTGTTCTTGTCCCCTTTCCCGAAGTTTTTTTGTTAAATCATTATAAGTCGATTTTTGATTAAGACCATATTTTTCTTCGAATATTCTTTTTGATATATCGTTTAGTAAATCAACTTTTTCTTCAGGACTCTTGCCGGATTTTTTTGTTTTGGTTAATTCTTCTATATATTCCTCTCTTGAGGATTTTTGGGAATTGATTTCTTTTTTTAATGTTGATTTTTTTATTTTTAGAATCACGAGGATAATTAGAATAATACATACAAAGATTATCATAATTTGGGCAGGAAGGGATAAAACTCCCAAAATCACTTCTTTCATAGAATTTCTAAGAAACTGGATATAAAAATCTTGTGATATTCTTTTATAAAACATGGAGGTTAGAATTTAGGAATTAAGGGAAGAAGTGATAATTTTTATGTCATCTGAGTAGGTAGTTTTTTAATTTATGGTTTGCTCTTTTGGAGATGTTATTCAAAACTCATATTATGTTTTCGCTAGCAGTTTATTTTTTGTTGAGTTATTTTTTGTTGATGCCTGTTTGGGTTTTGTTTTTTATTTTGTTGGCGACAGCGTTTGTCGATATTGATATTAAGAGTAGCCGGGCGGGAAATCGTTGGTATCTTCGGCCGTTGCAATGGATGACGAAGCATCGAGGGGTTTTGCATAGTTTGATTGCGGGGCTGGTTTTGAGTTTGAGTGTAGGGATGATTAGTCTTTGGGCGGGGTTTGGATTTTTTGTTGGATATATTTCGCATTTGTTTTTGGATTGTTTGACTAAGTCTGGGGTGAGGTTGTTTTGGCCGTTGGGTTGGAAGGTTAAAGGGTTTGTTAGGTCTGGGGGTGTTGTTGAGGATATTATTTTTGTTTTATTACTTTTGGGTAATATTTTTGTCGTCGGTAAATTTGTTCTGAGTTATCTGTTTTGTATGATATAAATCCTTATAAAGGAGAGAGGATTTTGGAGGTTATGGTTATAAAACTTGATAAAGAGGGGGATGAGAATGCTGTCGAAGAGTCTGAAGAGGTTGAGAAAAAAGTTGTTGGTAAAGAGAAAAAGGCGCAGTTGATTGATCTGCCTGGTGTTGGTCCTGGGGCTGTTGCGAAGTTGGAGGCTGCGGGAATTTATGATTTGATGGGGTTGGCTGTTTTAACTCCGGCTCATTTGAGTGAGATGGCGGGGATGAGTGAGAGTGTTGCGAGGAAGGCGATTCAGGCGTCGAGGAAGATGATGGATTTGGGTTTCAGCGACGGGTTGGCTCATGAGGAAAAGAGGAAGGAGTTGTTTAATATTACTACAGGTTCTAAGAATCTGGATAATCTTCTGGGCGGAAAAGGAATTCAGACAAAATCTATTACGGAGGCGTTCGGTGCTTTTGGGTCGGGGAAAACTCAATTAGCTATATCTTTGGCTGTGGGTGTTCAGTTGCCTATTGAACAAGGAGGGGCGAATGGGAAGTGTGTTTATATTGATACTGAGGGGACGTTTAGGCCTGAGAGGGTTAGGCAGTTTGCCGAGGGTATCGGGGCGAATCCAGATAAGGTTTTGAAAAATATTCTGGTCGCACGGGCTTTTAATTCTGACCATCAGATGTTGCTGTTGGATAAGGTTGCGGAGATGATTAAGGACGGTGAGCCGATTCGTTTGATGATTATCGATTCGTTGACGGCACATTTTAGGGCGGAGTATTCTGGTCGTGGGCAGTTGGCGGATAGACAGCAACGGTTGAATCGGTATTTGCATAATTTGATGAAGATTGCGGAGCAGAATAATTTGGCGGTCTATGTGACTAATCAGGTTATGTCCGATCCTGCGCAGATGTTTGGAGACCCAACGAAAGCGATTGGCGGGAATATTGTGGGGCACGCTTGTACGTACAGAATGTATCTCCGACGAGGAAAGAAGGATTCGCGGGTTTGTAAATTGATTGACAGCCCGGATTTGCCTGATGATGAGACTGTGTTTATGATAGAGAGGGACGGCCTAAAAGATATAGAACTTTAATTTTAATTTTTAGCGACTTACTCTGTGTTGGAAGAACGCTCGCGTACGTTTGTACGCCACGCAACCTTCCGCCTTGATTAAGCCTGCTCGCCGTCCCGGCACACCCCAAATACATAGGGGCGAAAACAAAAATTGTTGGCGATAAGGGTTGGATAAAAGGAAAAATGGCGATTGATATTTTGCGGGATGCGGAAGAGAAAGGGCTTGGATTAACGTTTGACGATGTTTTGCTGGTTCCTCGTAGGAGTGAAGTGGTTCCGGTGGATATTGATTTGGAAACTAGGATTTCTGGGAATTTTAAAATGAGGATTCCGTTGGTTAGTTCTGACATGGATACGGTTACTGGTTCGGAGATGGCGAGGGCTATGGCGATGAGAGGGGGGTTGGGATTTCTTTGGAAGTCGGATGTTGAGTCTCAGGTTAAGGCGGTTGACGATGTTAAGTATACCTTAAATAAAAAGATTAAATCCCCGATTACTGTTCGGGCTAATCAGACGAAGGAGGATGTGGAGAGTATTTTATCTAAGTATGACAATAGGTTTTCTTCTTTGGTCGTTGTTGATCCTAATGAGAAGGTTGTTGGTCTTGTGACTAGGGACAGGACTGCTTTGTCTGGGATGAAGGACAAGGTGAGAAGTTTTATGGTTGAGAATCCTGTAACTGCTGATTCGAATATTTCGGTTAAAGAAGCTTATAAAATTATGATAGAAGATAAGGTTCCTAAGTTGGTTCTGGTGAATTCTGATATGACTCTTGGGGGGCTTTATTGTTTTAAGGATGTTCGGGGGGTTGTTGAAGGCAATGTGGGAGGTTATAATCTGGATTGTAATGGTCAGTTGAGAGTTGGTGCTAATGTCGGGATTAGGGATATGGGACGGGTGCGTAGATTACTTGAGAAGAAGTGCGATGTGTTACTTATCGGAACTGCTCATGGGCATTCGAAGAATGTTATTGATACTGTCAAGGAGATTAGGAGGACATTTGATAATTCTTATAAGTTTAGTCTTGTTGCGGGGAATGTTGCGACTTATGAAGGTGCGAAGGAGTTGTTTGAGGCTGGTGCTGACGCTGTAAAGGTGGGTATTGGCCCTGGTTCTATTTGTACTACTCGTGTTGTGGCTGGTGTTGGTGTGCCTCAGGTAAGTGCGATTTATGTTGCATCTCGGGCGGCGAAGGAGTGCGGGGGGTATATTATTGCCGACGGTGGGATTAGAAATTCGGGGGATGTTGTGAAGGCGATTTCTGCAGGTGCCGATGCTGTTATGATGGGGAGTGTTTTTGCCGGGACGCGTGAGTCGCCTGGGGAGGTTATTGTTCGGGAGGGTCAGAGGTTTAAGAGTTATAGGGGTATGGGTTCGCTGGGGGCGATGAAGGATTATTCTGGATCTCGGGAGAGGTATTCTCAAATTTCCGGCAAGCTTGTTCCGGAAGGTGTCGAGGGTAGAGTTCCGTTTAAGGGGTCTGTTGAAGATATTTTGGATAAGTATGCGGGAGGTTTGCAATCGGGGATGGGGTATATTGGTGCGAAGGATATTGGAGCATTGAAGGCTCGTGGGAATTTTATAAGGGTTACGGGTGCGGGGCAGATAGAGGGAAGGCCTCATGATATAGCGATAATTAAGGAGGCTAGTCCGGGAGAATAGGATGGGTATTGATAAGTTGTTGGATGGTGTTCAGGTTGCGTCGATTGTTTGTAATCAGTGGGGGGACACGGGGAAGGGAAAGTTTTCTGATTATTTTTCTGAGTGGGCTGATGTGATTGCTCGAGGAACTGGGGGAAATAATGCGGGGCACACAGTCGTTGTTAATGGAGAGAAGAGAGTTTTTCATTTGCTTCCTGCGGGAATTGTTTACGACAGTGAGGGTAAATTTAATATTCTTGGAAAAGGGATGGTGGTTAATCCGAAAGTTTTGGTTCAGGAAATGGACGAGATTATTGATGCTGGAAAGACGATTGATAATTTAATGGTTAGCAGGGATGCTCATGTTATTCTTGATTATCATGTTGGACAGGATAAGGCACGGTATGAATCTCAAGGCAATGGAGGTGTGGGGTCTACAGGCAGGGGAATAGGTCCTTGTTATTCTGATAAAGTTGGTCGACGAGGTATTAGGATGTTTGAATTTTTAGATAAGAATATTCTTTCTTCGAAGATTGGGAAGGTTAAAGATTTTTATCCTAATCAAAAGATAGATATTGAAAAAATTGTTGAGGAAAGTCGTCCTTTTGCTCGTAGACTTTTTCCTTTTGTTAGCGATACGGATGCAGAGATGCAGACTTTTTTAAAGCAAGGGAAGAAGGTTTTACTGGAGGGAGCGCAGGGTCTTTTGCTTAGTGTCGAGCATGGGACGTATCCTTATGTTACTTCGTCTGATTGTTCTCTTAATGGAACTGCTAGTGGGGTCGGTATTTCTTCTCGGCGTATTGATTTGCCTCTTGGGATAGTTAAGTTTCCATTTATGACTCGTGTTGGCGGAGGTCCGTTTCCGACGGAACTTGGGGGAGTCAAGTCTGAAAAATATTGTGGGGAGTCTGGACATGAGTTGGAAAATGAGTTGGAGAGTAATGGTATTTATTTTACCCGGCATGGTGAAGGGATAAAATATGATTCTTCTCATCCTCGGATTTTGAAGATGATTAAGTCTGAGGATTCTTTTGTTCGTGGGGCTGGGATGAGGCTTGCGGCAGGAGAGTATGGGGCGACGACGGGAAGGCCGAGGAGGATTGGATGGACTGATGCAGTTGCTCTTAAGTATGCCGTCGGGATAAATGGTCCTTTGATGGTTTTGACGAAAGCAGATTGTCTTTCAAATAAAGGTGATTTTGAGATTTGTTATGAGTATGCTACTTCAATGGGTTTTTCTACTAGGTTCGGAACTGATGAAGGTTTTCTCAGGTCGGTTAAGCCTATTAATAAGGTGTATGAGGGATATGGGGACATTGGGGATGTTAGGAGTTTTGATAAGTTGCCGAAATCTTTTAGGGACGCTGTTGGGGATTTAGAGAAGTTTACGGGCGGGCGTGTTGCGATGGTCTCTGTGGGTGCGGAGCGAGATGCGACGATTGTTAGGTAGGTTTTGTTTTCCCAAAACTTTTAATAGTATTTAGATTAGTATATATTATGAAAAAATGCGTGGTGATGTTTTTTTTGTTATCGTTGTTTTTTTTACCAACGGTTTTAGCGGGTTCTATCGACGATGAATTACAAAGGGTTACATATTATGCGGAAGAGTACGAGATTGGGAATATAAATTATGTTCAGTTGATGGTTTATTTGAGTTCGGTGAGGGAAGGTTTGAATGAGGAGTTGGGTGCGGTTGAGAAGCACGACGGAGGGATTTTGAAACAGGAGCAGATAAGGAAGGCGTTGGGGGAGCCGAATGAGGAGACGAGATGGGTCTGGGTTGAGAGGGAAGGGAATGAGATGAAGTTGGACGAAGAGGTTCCTATTTGGAAGAAGATTGTTTTTGATGGGAAGAAGATTCAAATTAGATTGAGTGCGTTTCCGTCGATGTTTAAAAGAAGTGATGTGGGATCTTTAGTCTATAGATTGAATTTTCAGACGGAATTCCAGAAGCCCGAGGAGCAGATAGATATTAAGGGGAAGATTGAGGATATTAAGATTCTGGCGGAAGCGTTTAATTTGGATTCTTCGAGGGAGAACGGGGAAGCTCTTGCTAAGGAAAGTGTTAATGCGGAAAAGGTTTTTGAGAGTTATTTTAGAAGGAGTAATGGGAAGTGCGAGGATATTATGAAGTCTATTTTTGGTTCGGAGAATCAGAGGGAGAAGCAAAAGATGCTTGTGAATGAGATTGATTTTTTTGATGGCGACGATGTTGAGGTGATAATGAGGTTGGAGATGTGTGACGATTGTGAGTGGCAGTGGATTAATCTTGATATGTGGCTTGATAGTCGGGGGAGATTTAAGATGCCGGAGGATATTGGGGACGAGGGATATGAATCTAAAGGGCGATATAAGGGGATGAATTTTGATGAGTTTAAGGGTGAGATGGGGAAGATTATCGACGAGATTGAAGGATTTTTAGAGAAAGGAGATTATGGTTCTGCGATTTCGTATAAGAATAAGTTGTGGATGTTGAATGATGTGTGGAATGAGAAGTCGAATAATATTTGGGAGGAGGTTAAAGAGCAGTTGGAGCCGAGGAGGAAGGCGTTGGAGAATAATAGGGAGCAGACTCGGGAGGATTGGAGGGAGCTTGAGAAGTTAGAGAAGGAGATAGAGCAGAGACTGAGGGAGGAAAATTATCGGGAGAGGAAAGAATTTTATTTGAATTTGTTTGAGGGTTATGATAAGAAAGAATTTTATTTTGAGGAGGTTGGTTTTGAGAGGAGGCTTGTTGAGGTGTTTTTGGAACGAGGTCAAGAAATTTGTGATAATCTCGAAGATGATAATGGGAATGATTTTTCTGATTGTGAGGATAGTCAGTGTGCTGGGAAGGTTTGCGGGGTGATGGAGATTGGAGTTGGTGATGGTAATGAAACTAGAATTGAAATAAAAGATTTGTATTGTATTTCTGGAGTTTGTCAGTTGAGAGAGGAAATTGCGGGAGGGCACGAGGCTGTTTGCGGGAATCATATTTGTGAAGTTGGCGAGGCTGAGGGTTGTCCTAATGATTGTTCTGTTTGCAGAATGTGGGATGCTATTGTTTGTTCGGGGAGTGTGATTTTTAGCGGGGAGGATGTGAATGGTTGTCCTTTGGAACCGATTTGTATTGAGGCTGTTGAATATTGTGGAGTTGATGAGGATTGTCCTCGGTCGCTTTGTGGGAAGACGGAATGTGTGGAGAATGAGTGTGTTGTTACGGAGCTTTCGGAGTGTCAGGAGGCTGAGTGTGTCGATGGTCAGAAAAAGGAGAGGCATTGTGAATCGGGAGAGAAAGTTGTCGTGGGTATTTGTTTGAATGGGATTTGGAATGATGTTGCTGTTTCGTGTTCTGGTGAGGTTTCTTCGGTTTGCGGCGACGGTGAATGTGAGGAGACTAGGGGTGAGGATTCGTATAATTGTCCTACTGATTGTAAGTGGACTTGTGGCAATGGATTTTGCGAACCGTTCGAGGGTGGTAAGTGCGACGAGGATTGTGATTCTTCAGTTTCGGATAAGAAGGATTACGGGGAGGATTGTTCTTCTGATGATGAGTGTATGTATTATAAGTGCAGGGTCGGACGGTGTTCTAATGGGAATGGGGTCGGTGAAGGGTGTGAGGAAGATTGGCAGTGTGAGGGTGAGAGTTGTGTTGACAGCGAGTGTGTTGGCGGAGGAGTAGTTGTCGAGGAGGAAGTTGGGGTTGAATGTGAGGTAAGGGAAGATTGCGGAGGAGTGGATGATGTTTGCAGCAACGGTAAGTGTGTTATGCTTCCGAAGGTTGTCGAGGTGGTTGAAGGGGATGTGAGTGTGGATGAGCCTGAGATTGAGGTTGTCGAGGAGGGGGAGCAAGAGGATACAGAGATTATAGATGATATTATTGATGGGGATGATGTTGGAGAGGAAGTTGAGGAGGATGTTGTCGAGGAGGATAGTGAGTCGGAGGTTGTCGAAGAGAGTGTAGAAGCAGAGATAGATGAGTCTGTTGAGATAACTGGCGAGGCTGTGTTTAATTTTATTGGGGCTTTTATGATGAGGATTACAGGGGCTGTTGTGGAGGGTGGTGGAGAAGATATGGAAGGAGCTGTTGAGGAGAGTGAATCTGTTGTTATCGAGGACAAACCTGAGGGAAATGTGGTGGTGGATGAAGGGTCTGCGGGGGAAGGTGAATTTGTTGTCGTTGAGGACAAACCTGATGGAGAAGGTGTTGATAATAATTTTGTTGATGATAGACCTTATTTCGAAGGAGATAGTTCTCATGAGGTGGAAGAGAATTGGGACGGGGACGATTGGGAAGATGACAGGGAAGGTGAAGACCGGAGACAGGAGGACGAAAGGCGGCGACGGGAGAAGAGTTGTCCGGATGATTGTAAGAGGGTTTGCGAGGAGAAGTTGGATGGCGAGAGGTATGATGTTGAGAGATGTGCGGAGGAGTGTGTTCATGTTTGTGTCGACGCTGGATTGAAAGAGTTTGAGGATTATTTTGTAGAAGATCATTTTCGTAAAGAGGAGAGGGGGGTGTTTATTGCGGGAGGACAGTGCAGGACTGCTCAGCAGAAGACTGAGGCGTTTGTTTATTTTAATGGGTGGGGCGAGCCGTTTGATGAGATTCAACCGATGAAACAAAAGTTTTATTCTGGCGGCGAGGCTGAATGGTGTAAATGGGATTTGGAGAATTTGAAAAAGCAGAGAAGGGAAGTTGAAAAGGGTTTTAATCAGGAGTTTGCGGTGTGGTTTTTTGAGAAGTATCTTGTTAATTCTGCGGAGGATTGGGAGCAACATATGTCTGGGATTTTTGAGCTTTATTGGAATAATGTTGATAATCAGATGGAGATGGCACACCGGATGCAATGTGTTGGTCTCGACGACGTTGGGGATGTAATGGATTATAAGTTGATTAATTTAAGTTATGAGAGTGATTATGGGAGTTTGGAATATTGGGAGGAAATTAGGGAGGTTAAGATGCCTGGGATGGAGGGGAAGGTTACGATTATTTCGCCTTATATGAAGGTCTGGATTTTTCCACCGAAGGAGTTTATTAAGTATGAGATGCAGAAAGCGATGAAGGAGCATGAGTTTCCTGGGCCTCCCGAGGAGAAAGCGGAGAGGGGGAACGAGGAAGGTCTGACCGTCGAGGAGAGGGAGGAGATAAGGAAGGATGGGAGTTTTATGAAGAGGATTAGATCGGTTGTTGAAGAGTATGATGGGAACCTTGATGTTAATATTAATTTTATTGAGCCAGCGACGGGAGAACTTGTGTTTAATATTTATGCAAAGGTTAATGAGGGAGATATTTTGATTATGGAACCGATGCTTCCTGAGGAGGCGGATGCTGAGGATGTTAGAATTGAAATTGATTTTGATAAGGTTTATGAGTTGATTGATATGGAGGAGAGGGATATGAGGGGGGCGGAGATTGAATCTCCTCCGTGGGATAGAAGACCTCGGAAGGTTGGGATTGTGAAGAATTTTATTAATGAGATTAAGATGTATTTTAAGGTGATGGATATTATGAATTCTGCGAAGGTTTATCCTGAGAGTGCGACGGGAGAGGTTAAGGGTTTGTTTAAGATGTTTTTTAAGATGATGATTTCAGGAGATAAGGGTGGTGGCAGGGACGACGATGAGGGGAAGGAGGGGGGTGAGAATCCTTGGGAGGATAAGGGCGTTGTTACGGGAGAGGTAGTTAGGGGTTTTTAGCGTCGAGGATTAGATGATTTTCTCGAGGGTAAATGGTTTTTATGAATAATTTTGGGTTTTATTTTGGAACTCTAAATTTCAGAAATGTTTATAAAGTAATTATTCTACAGTAGTCCAAGATGGTGATAAAATCTTTGAAGAGTTTTTCTTTGTTGGCTGTTTTAGTCGTCGGTGTTTTGGTTTTTTCGGGGGGTGTTTCTGCGGATTGGGTTGATTGCTGGGCGAAGTCTGGAACTACATCTGGAGAGTGCGTGGCAGTGAGTGGATGTCAATGGAAGACTATGGCAGAAGATCCTTGGTGCGACATGAGTCCAGGATGTTGTATGGATATTGGGTGTTGGGATTATGATGGGACGAATCAATCTTTTTGTGAAAACTCAACTTATAATCCTTTATTGAATTCTTCAAATTATAATCTTAGTTGCACTTGGGACCCTTATTTTGTTATGTGGTATCCTAATGGAACTCAGTCTACTACTTCTGGAGGATGTATGGGAAATTGGGATAATATGGATTGGGGTGGAATGACAGATGGCTGTTGGAATTATGACGGAGATAAGGCTGCTTGTGGAATTAATTCTTGTAATTGGAAAGCAAATGGGGCTAATGAAAATAGTTGGTGTTGGATAAAATCTTTGTCTGATGCTCAGGTGGAAAATCCCTCTGCAACGTTGACCGATATTGGATGTTGTGAGCAAACAGGATGTTGGAGTTATGATGATAACGAGACTACTTGTGGGGCGGTGTTTGATGGTATGTGTTTTTATGAAAATTCTAGTTATGGAGGGGGTTGGTGTATGTCAAAGATGTGCAGTGATGCCAATGGTAATGAGACACAGTGTAATACTTTGAAGAATGATTTATATATGCCTTGTACTTGGGATGGTGATAGTTTGTGTGAAGATTCTTTCTGGGATGGAGGTTTTGGAGCATTTAATGATACCGATTCTTGTTTTAATCAAGGTGGATGGTATAATTCTACCGGAGCTTGTGTAATGCCGAGTGGTGATTTTGCTGGTGGTGGTGGAGGTTTTATGTTCGGTGGAGGCGCTCATTGTTGGTTTGCAGATAATCAGCCGTTGGTTTGCGGTAACATTACTGGTTGTGCTTATTGTACTAGTGGTAATTCAAGTTCCCCTAATGATGTAGCTAATGATTCAAATGATAATATTTGTTATAATGTTAATGCTGGTTGGTGCGAGGGGCATGTGGCTGGAGATGCAACCTATACTAATGCTAATAATACTGCTGATTTGGCGTGTACTGATATTAAATTAAAGTCTGCCTGTAAGTTTGGACCTTTGCCGAATTGTGTGTGGGGAACTACTAATTCTACGATTACTGGAGCTTATTGTACTGCTGGGACTACTGCTGATAAAAAGCCCGAGCCACCTGTTCCTTTCTGTGAACATGTAGATTCTAAGAACAATTATACTTTATGTATGCAGTTAATTGAAGATTTCTTAATGCCGTGTGTTTGGGATAATAGTTCTACGATTGTGAAGAATTGTTCTTTTAATCCTGGTGCGGTATTTGGTTCGGGAGGGGGAACAGATCTTGGGGTAATTGGTAGTAAGAGTTCCTGTACTTCTGCCGGAGGAACTTGGCAGACAGAGTATTATCTTGAGAATGAAATTTTGAAACAGGATTCCTGGTGTGAGATGACTGGGTTCTTTGATGTTGATGATGGTGGTGGCGAGGGTAATAAAGGTAATTGCGATACTTCGTGTTGGGCTTGCGAGTTTAAGTCTACGGGGAGTGATTGGGAAAATGTGACTGTTGCCGAGGCTGCTTGTGTTGGTTCGGCTTTGGGATATTGTAGTTGGACGAATGATACTTCGGCGTTTAGTGGTCTTGGATGGTGTGATTATCCGCAAGAGATGGAGGTCGGAGGTTCGGGGGATTGTAATGTTAATTGTGAAGATTGCGATTTTATGAATAATCCTTATGATGCTTGTGTGGATAGTGTTGCTGTTTGTCAGTGGGTTAATGATACGGCTGCGGGTACTGGAGAAGGTTATTGTGTGGATAAGACGAAGCAAGTTTGTGATAATTATTGTTTTTCCTGTTATGATGTAACTGCTTGTCAGAATAGTGCGATTAATTGTTCGTGGGATAGTATTGATAGTTTATGTAGTCCTGATGGGTATAGTGGAGAGATTTGTTTTAATGGAAAAGATGACGATGCTGATGGGATGATAGATTGTGGTGATCCTGATTGTGGGTTTGATAATTTCTGTGGAGGCGCTGTTTTTGGGGGAGATTGTTTTGCGCAGGGTAGTGAGGAGGATTGTAGTTCTACTGTTGCATTTGGAGGTATGAATTGTTCCTGGATGACTGATACATGGAATACTGATGGTTGGTGTGATATGCCTGGGGCTAACTGTTGGAAGTATGATGATAATCTAACTGCTTGTGGGCTTGTTGCGGGATGTACTAATGAAACGAGTTTTAGCGGAGGTATGTGTGATATGAATATGACTAAAATGGACAGTGTTAATTGTTGGCAAAATTATACTGAGGCAACCTGTACTGATGCTAGTTGCCAGTGGGTGAATGATACTTGGTGTGCTGGAGATGGTGCCGGAACTGACTGGTGTAATAATAATCCTAATGCTGGATGGTGTGATTATAAGTCGTTTGCAGTTTGTATGAATTCTAACGAGTCTGCTTGTGGAGAAAATACGAACTGTTCTTGGAAAGAAGATAGTTATTCTATGCAAGGGGGTTGGTGTGATGTGGCTTGTTTTAATGAGAGTTTAGATGTAGGTGATTGTGGGAGTACTGGTTTAGGAAATATCTGTGAGTGGAGAGATATGAGTAATACTTGTCAACCGGAGATGTTTATGATGATGGGAACAGGGACTGGCGGAAAGACTGGATGTTGGCAGTATGATGGAAACGAGACTGCGTGTCTTTCGAAGAATGTTACTTGTCAATATAAGAATGATAGCTATGCTCATAATAATGTTTCCGTAGATGAGTCTAGCGGGTGGTGTATGGATAAGGCGGAGTTTCTGCATTTTGGTGAGATGGAAGGAGGCGTTGTGGAGTTGGCGGTTGACTCGGATAATCCTTTTGGGCAATATGGTCCTGAGGCTGAACCTGGCGTTGGTGGTGAGGTTGATTTGATGGGAATGGGGATGAGAGTGAGTGATGAAGGATTTAATTTTGGTGCGGGAATTTTTAATATGAGTAATTCTATTATATGCAATGGATATAATGTTGGGGCTAAGATGGCTAGCAATGGAACTGCGAGTGAGGGAACTGAAGGTACTGGAAACGCTTCGGGAAGTTTCTATTGGTATTTAGATACAGATGGTAGTCTGACTGGAGGTTGTGATGCTGTGGGAAGTGTTAGTTATGAAGGTTATGATTTTATGGTGAGTTATGTTTCGAGGAATACGAGTAGTGGTGTTGTGGAGACTAAGCAGTTGATGAGATGTGTTGGTGGGGCTTGGGTTGCGACTAATGCTCTTGTTACGACGAGTAAGAAGATGAGTTGTGGGGAGATTGGCGGGGTGATGATTGCCTTGAGTAAGCAGGATTTGGAGTCGTTTGCGAATTATAATAAGACGGCGGACATGAGGATTTTTATGGCGAGTGCTAATGATACGCAGAATAGGACGAGTCCTTCGGATTATCTTGGTCCGGGATATTATACCAAGGGGATGATTGACTTTAGTTTTGTGGATTGTTCTGACCCTAATACAAAGGACCCTAAATGTAAGAATATACAGAAGTTCGGGTTTAATGTTTTTGAGGAATGTATGAATGGAGTTGATGATGATGAAAATGGTTTGATTGATTGTGATGACCCTATGTGTTTGTTTTCACCTAAGTGTGCTACGGGAGGTGCATTTGCGTTTGCGGTGGATGATAGCGATAAAACTGCTCCGACGGTGATGTTTAGCAAGATAGATAAGCTGTCTGATGGAGCGTTTATGAAAATTGATACTAATGAGCCATCTAATTTGAGTGTGAGCTTTTATTATAGCGATGCTACTTGTACAATTTTAAATAAGACCTTGAATGATGTTGGAGGGGAAGCGTATCAAAATTATTCTAATTTTAAGCCGTTCCATGCTCTTGATTTGATAAGTGATACTTTAGGGTATGCATTGGCAAATGGGACTGCTTATTATTATAAAGTTAAGGTATGTGATCCTTCGGGTAATTGTGGGGTGTCGGCTTGTTCAAATTTTACTACGAAAGTTAGTACGGAGGTTAAGTCGTTTGTCCTTAAGCTTGATTTACCTGAGGGATATACTGTAGATATTCCTGCTTTGAACAAGACGGGTTATAATTTTACGGAGACTTTTAATATTAGTGGAGTGTCGACGACGTTCGATGTGGGTATTAAGACGAATACTTCGGTCACTAAGAATATGAATATAACAGTGCATAGTAATTGTGGCGATGGTTTGAGTATTGGGTTCTATGGTGTGAATGTTTTTGAGCCTATGAAGATTGATATGACTGGTGCGTTTGTTTGTGACGCGGATACGAATATGATGGGGATGAATTCGAGTCTTAAGAAATGGAATACTTTGATTGATAAGATGTATCTTGGCGGGGCTACGGATTATGTTGAGATGACGATGCCTGTGACTTATAGCTCCGAGAATACGTTTAATTTTGTAGATGATGATGGTGTTAATCCAGAGGTTGTTAATACTTATGTAAATTGTGGGGCAGGTTCTAGTGCTGGAACGACGACGTGTAAGGTCCCTGTCTCGTTAGGATTTTAAAATGGAGATGAAAAAAACGGGTGTCTTTGTAGGGGTTTTGTTTGTAGGGGTTTTAATGTTAAGTTTAGTCGCCGGTGCTGGTTATAATGTTGTTGTACCTTCGGTGGATCCTCCTGCAGATCCGGTTAGTCCTGGTGGAGGAGGTGGCGGAGGCGGTATTGTTGCGAATGTTACCGATAATGAGACAGTTTCTGGTGATGCTGTTGTGGAGGGAAATGTTTCGGTGGATGATGGTGTGAGTGATTCTGATGTGCCGTTCGTTGACGTTGAGAAAGTGATAGAAGTTGCTAAAAGCTTGTGGGTGTGGGTTAGTGCGGGGGCTATTTTGGCTGTTGTTGCTCTGGTGATTTATTTTAAAAAGTTTAGGAAATTTTAATTGGAAAATATGGTGAAAAAAATTTGTTCTTTTGTTTTTGTAGCCTTGATTTTGGTTGTGTCTGTCTTTTTTGTTTTGGCTGAGTTTGTAGATGATGGGAGTGCTGCTCAGAATGTTACGAGCTGCGGAGTTCTGAATACTTCTTACGCTGTTTATACCTTGAATCAATCAATTGGTTCCGGAGGGGATGGAGATTGTCTTATAATTGCTAATGAGAGTCTTGTTATTGATTGTGCGGGTTATAATATTACTTATGGGAATTCTTCGGGAGGATGGGGAATTGCAAATATTAATGAGAGCAGCGAGATTGGTTATACTAATGTTACGATTAGAAATTGTGTTATAATTCAAAACGGGTCGTCGGGAGTAAATAGCAGTGCGATTTTTTTCGGTGCGAACTCTACGAATGCGATGGTTTACAATAATACTGTTATAACTTATGGAAATGGGTCGGCAGGGATTTTTTTCGAGGGAGATTCGGTTAGTGTAAATGTTAGTTTAAATAATGCGACGACTTCGGGTAATGATTCGCATGGTATCTTTGTGGGTGATGCGGGTGATAGTTCGAATCTTGACAGGAATACGGTGGCGACATCGGGAATTGCTTCTTATGGAATTCTTTTGAATGAAGATTCCGTTAATGGAGTTGTTTTTAATAATACAGTTACAACTTCTGAGGTTCGTGCAGCGGGGATTTTTTTGCATACAGGGGGAAGTAATGCGACTGTTGAAAGGAACGTGGTTACGACTTCTGAGGATGATTCGTCGGGAATTAATATGGGTGATTCTTTAACTGGTTTGGTTTTTAATAATACTGTGGTTGTTTCGGGGAATTTGAGTTCGATGGATGCGATGGGCGGGATTTTTTTAGAGCAAAGTAGTGAAGGTATAAATGTTAGCTTGAATGATATAACGATGTCTGGGATTAATAATGCCGGAATTTGGATATGGGGTGCTAATCATTCTGTGGATGGAAATACTATAACAGCGACGGGGGAGTATGGGGATGGGATTTATCTGGCTGATGGTGTCGGAACTAATTTGACTTCGAATACGATAACAGTTTCCGGAAATGCCTCCTATGGAATTTATTCCGTGATGTCGGAGAGTTCGCCCCTTCTTTTTTATAATAATGTGATAACAACGTCGGCAAATCATTCTGACGGAATTCATCTCTGGAGCGATAGTTATAATAATATGTCTTCGAATAATATAACGACGACGGGGAATGATTCGAATGGGATTTATTTTAATAGTTCGCATCATGCTATTTTGTCGGGTAATATAATTAAAACAGGGAAATCGGATTCTTATGTTATTCATCTTTTGACTGCTGCAAATCATAGTTTTTATAATAATATTTTTAATACGTCGACGAGCGGTTCGGGAGTTAACTGGGTAGGCTCCGATGTTAGTTATTTTAACACGACGAATTCTACTCCGACAAATATTGTTGGCAAGACTTATATCGGGGGGAACTTTTGGACGAATGACAATGGGAATGGATATAGTGATACTTGCACGAATTTGAATGGCGATTATTTTTGTGATTCTCGATATGATGTGGTTGGAAGTAGTAGTGATAGCAGAGATTATCTTCCTCTTAGTGCAAAAATTGGTTGGAATTTTAACGGGACTGTGATGGATGCCAATGGGGTGGTATTGAATAATTCTGTTGTAAATATTACTCTTTGGACAATGGGTGCACAGGGTCCTACGCTGTTGGGTTCGAATTCTTCTAATTCTGGTGTGACTGGAGTATTTAATACTTTTATCGAGGCGGGTTTAAGTTATGAGAGTTATATGTATAAATCGGTTATTACTCATGCGAATGTTTCGACAGGGGCGGTTGATTATGTCGGGCAGGTGCTTCCCGTATTTCCTTATGCTCAGTTCTCAGCTTTGTCGGACGTTAATTTTTATTTGAAAGAGGCGGGGACAATAAATGTAACTGCGGTTAATGCGACAGGTAGTTTAATTCCTTTTGGGTATATGATTAAGGATACTAAGCTCGGTTATGAGGTTTCTATGAGTTCTAATACTTCGGCTTCTGGTGCTTTAGTTTATGTTCCTCGAGATAGGAATTATTCTATTATGGTTTGGCCGGCTGATGGCGATTCTACAAATCAGTTTGTTCCAGTGAGTTATGACTGGAATAATTTTTCGGGGGCGACGGTGGATTATGATATTGGAAGTCTGTCTAAGTATAATTATACAACGAAGGTTTTGAGTAAGCAGTTTAATGTTAGTGAAAGTTTTTCGTGGGTTTCGGGTTATATTAATAAGTCGGGTATTGCGGGCTGGGATAATTTTACTATTGTGCCTTATCTATTGGAGCCGTCGGATATGATTGGGATGACTCGGGGAGGTTTGCCTTATAATGCGAGTGCGTGGAGGAGTAACGCGACCGGACCTTTAAATTTGAGTGATCAGTATAATGTTTCGTCAGGATTTTATAATATCACCTTACCTTATTCTGCGATGGAGACTGTGAAATATTTGCTTTTGGCGGTTGCTGAAAATGGTTCTACTTATTATGGAAGCTATAGAAATATTACGGTTGATGCGGCTAACGAGGCTTTGAATTTTACGATGTATGATTTTTTGGGGAATACCAGTTCGATAATTAATATGTCTGATTCTATGGATGGAAGTAACCATATAGTTAATCTTACTAAGCAGACTTTTAATTTGGTTAATGCAAGTAGTGATATTTTACAAAATATGTCGGTTCATATAGAAATTGGCGTTGATTATTCGGATTATGGTTGTGTGGAGTTTACGTTTATGGAGGATATTTCGAGTAGTAGTGGGAGTTTTTCGATTCCTTTGTTGAGTATGCCAGGGGATGAGGGGATTAAGGAGATGAATGTGTATTCTCAGACTTATGCACCGAGGAGGGTTAGTATTAAAACTGGTTTGGATATTCAGACGAATCCTAATGTGACTATGAGTGAGTTTAGTCCAGGTGCTACCGATGGGGCTTCTATTAGCGGGGTGCAGATTGGTTTGTATATTTCGAATTCTACCTGTGATGTTCCTAACCCTTCTGTGGGCTGTGTTGCTACGAGTTCTGCTAACCTCAGCGAGTTTAATCCTTTGAATGCAGTTGTTGGCGGCGGGTCATTGAGTTTTAGGATGGGTCTGCTAAGCACGGGGATTATAATTCATTATGTTAATGTTGATTTGCTTGCTTCGGGTCCTCCTAGTGGGGAGTTTGAAAGCGGGACGAGTGAGTCCACTTCGAGTGGTTTTGAGTCTGCCTTGAAGTTCGGTTCTAATGGTCCGACGATTTATGATTATATTTTGATTTCGATGCCTTACACCGAGGGGAGTTCGTCTGTGGCGGGTTTGAATGAGAGTGCGGATGTTAATTTAAGTATTCCTAAGTTGTATGATGAAAGTTGGAGCAGTCCGATTTGGGATACGTCGTTGAATGGGACGAATGGGACTTTGTTGGCGGCGAATTATTCTCATTATTCAGCTCGTTCGTCTGAGTGGGCGACTTTGATTGGAGATAATATTTGTGGGACAAATGTGTCGGAGTTTAATGCAACGAATCCTTGTTATATCAATACAACAAGTAATCGAATTTGGGTTAGGTTGCCTCATTTTTCGGGGACGGAGCCGAGCATAACTGGTAGTGCGACTACGGTGACGACGACTCCTAGTGATGATGGTTCTTCTTCTGGTGGTGGGGGTGGAACTCCTACATACAATCCTACAGCGGAGAAACTTAGTGAGGGATATACTGTGATTCTTCGGAGGAATTATAAGGTCAAGTTTAGTGTGGATAGTGAGAATCATACGCTTAATGTTGATTCTGTCGGAGAGAATAGTGTTAATATAACTATTAGTTCTGAACCTCAGACAAAGACGCTTTTTATTGGTGATGAGGTGAAGTTCGAGCTTGATGGTGATAATGTTTATGACTTTTCGGTTAAGTTGAATTCTATTAGTGGAGGTGGTGCTGAGCTTTTGATGAAAACGATTTCTGAGGAGATTCCTGAGGGGGAGATTACTGGAGGCGATGGGGACTCTTTGATTGATAGTATTGGGGATAGTATTGCGGAAGTCGTCGAGGAGGCGAAGAAGTCTTGGATGTGGTGGCTTGTAGGTGGTTTAGTTCTTCTCATGGCAGTTGTCGGGGCTGTTGTTTATTTTAAGAAGAAATAGATTTATTAAGTTTGGATTTTTAAAGGTTATATCAATATTGTCGTCGGGAAGGGGAATGTGCAGAAAGGTTTATAATGTTATATCTCCTGGGAAATATGAAGATGGGAACTGTAAAATCTGGGAAAAGGTTATATGATATAAATAAACATTTTTTTAAGAAATGGTCTTCGAGGATGGCTTATATTTTAGGTTTTATTTGTGCAGATGGTAATGTTCATGGGAGGACTTTATCTTGGGATTTATCTGATAAATATGTATCTAACATGGAATTGTTGGAATCTTTTAATATGACAATGGAGTCGAATTATCCGTTATCAAAAGGAGAAGGGTCTTATAGACTGAGAATTTCAAATAGAATAATATTGGATGATATTAAGAAGTTAGGAATAGTTCCTAATAAGAAAAAGATTTTGATATTTCCTAAAGTTCCTAAAGATTATTTGCGAGATTTTATTAGAGGATTTTTGGATGGTGATGGGTGGATTGTATCAAGGATTAGAGATAATGGAGGCAAGGAGATTTGTGTTGGTTTTTCAAATGGGAGTTATGGATTTATGTTGAAGTTGGCTGAGGCTTTGGTTTCGAGGCTGGGATTGAAAGGTTATAATCTTAGAAAAAGAGAAAAGAAAATGAAGAATGGTGGGATGAGTTGTTGTTATCAGTTAGAGTATTATTCAGTTAATGCGAACAAGATTTTGGAATTTTTATATGATTCTTTAGATAGCGAGGATTTAATGCTTGGAAGAAAATATGAAAAGATGATTGAGGCAAGGAAGAATTTTTTAGATCAGGAAAGGAGAAATAAGGTGGGAAGGAATTTTTATGATTTTGAATATAAAAGGAAGATTGATATAGTAGATTTTGTTAAAAAATGTTATTGGGAGGATGGGTTGTTTCCCCGGGAAATTGCAGATAAGATTGGGGTGAGTCTTTCGGCACTATATAGGTTTATGGATAAATTTGAAATTGGGAAAAAATAATATTTAATGGGAAATAAGGAATTATTAGAAGAAATTGAGAAAGAAATATTGAGTATTTATTTGCCGTTGAGGGTTACGTCTACTAATTTGGTTTTTGGGAAAGGTAATCCCGAGGCTAAAATTGTTTTTGTTGGTGAGGCTGCAGGTAGGTTGGAAGATGAGCAGGGGGTTCCTTTTGTCGGTGCTGCTGGGAAAAATTTAGATAAGTTGCTTGAGAAGGTTGGTCTGAGTTTAGATGATGTTTATATATGTAATATTTTGAAATATCGTCCTCCGGAAAATCGGGATCCGTTGCCTTATGAGATTGA
>DAOWGX010000011.1 GCA_030641715.1 Nanobdellota archaeon | reverse complement strand
GTGATGGGGATGTTGAGCTTTGGAGAATGAATTATAATCATTTTAGACCGCATATGAGTTTGGGGAATAAGACGCCTGATGAAGTTTATAATGATTTTAGATTGCTATTTTAGGGGGTGACATATGTCACCTGCTTCTACAGGTAAGTTAATTTGAAATAGATTTATAAATATCAAAATGTTATGAGGGTTATGAGAAAGAGATTAGAAGGTTCTTCTGTTAATTGGGGGGGGGGCGAAGCAGGTTTGTTTTAGTTTGGGTTTTTGTTGGAGTACTTTTTGGAGGGGTTGTTAGTGCTTTGTCCTATATTGGAGAAACTCCTGGAGAGGGAAGCACAGTTTTAACTAATGCCTATGTAATCAACGTTTCATCTGAGATTACTGGAGATAATTATATCCACACAGATATTAATAATGACACACTTCTTTGGATTAATTTCGATGATTTAGATACTGGCTTACCCTTTGATAATTCAACTTATAATTCTACAATCGCCGCACCAGGGGCTGACCCAACTCAAGGGAGCGGTAAATTCGGAAACGGATTTGATTTTGATTCTGCATCTTCTCAATATTTGACTGCCACAAATTCTCATAGAAATTTAACAGAAATGACAATAACTACATGGGTTAAGTTTAATAATGTAAACGCAGCAGATTATCAACACTTATTCGAGATAGACGTCGACACGAGAATGTTTTGGTCTCATTCTGGACAGCCAAATAAAATGTATTATGAATTTGATAACGATGGTGGTTCTTGTGCTGGGTCTGTTTCACTTTCATTAGAAAATGATACTTGGTATAATATAGTGGTTACTTATTCAGCTTCTCAAGGACTTGGTAGAATGTATTTAGATGGAGAGATTGTTAATTCTGATACGGATGGCTGTACGGGGACTATAGAACTTAATGATAATTGGGAGATTGGTCGAAGAAGTAGTGCGAATTATCTTAACGGTTCTATGGATGAATTTTTAGTAGTTAATAGAAGTTTGTCTCAAGATGAAGTAAAAGCACTTTACAATTCTTCAGCTAATCAATTTTATTCAAGTCAATCGGGCGTCGACGACGACGATTACAATTTGACAACTTATGAAATTAATTCTACAAGAAGCCAGTCAGAAATCACAAGGGGCTTTTCTGTTAGTAATGTTAATGTAACTGCCTTTTCTATAAATAATAGAACGAACACAACTTCCGAGTTAAAATGGAGTTCTGACAACGCAGTTAATTATACTTTCTTTATCTTTAATGATTCAGCGAGGACAAACTTAATAAATTCAGTTTCAAATGCTACGGTGGTGGTTCAGACAAATACTTTAACAGAGTTTACAGGACTTAATTCAGATACAAAATACTATGCGACAATCCAAATGTGTAATGCAGATGGATGTATAAATAATACAGATAATGATTTTAATACTTTAGAAACAATCTCTTCGAGGAGAGAAGTCTCATTAGATTCTCATTTAATATTTCATGGTCTAGAGATGACATCAATTATTCAAGTGCCTTTATCAAATGGATTTTATCGTTGGGACTTGTGGGACAAATATGACCTTGTAAGTAATCAAAGTGTTTTAGAAGATGGTTTGGTTTCCGTTTTTGCCTGGAATAATTTATTGACAAATAATCGATTTCAAACATTTAATGACACGACAAAAACTCATCTTTCTAATTGGACTGAAATAAGAGATTCTGGAACTACGACTATTGAATATAGTGGGGAGAGGGCGATAATAATCCAAGAAGTGTTAGGAACTACAAGGTTAAGACAGAATCTTTCTGGCTTGTTAGAGGCTGATACTATTTATTATGCAGGTTTATTAGCACAGACAAATGTGGCGAATACGGTTATGAGAATTACTGATGGAACTAACATAAAAAATATCGCTGTGGGGGTTAGTACAAGTTATCAATTTGATTCTCTAGCGTTTAATACAACCGGGTGGAATTTAAATAATATCTATGTAGAATTTTATGCCTATGAGCAAGTAGGGAATCTTACAATTTCAGATGTTTGGTTAGTTAAGTCTTCTAATTCATCTTATCCAGCAACTAATTATAATGTCGGAGATGAAATGCCCAGACAATATGTTGGAGGGTATAGGCTTTTTACAACATCACAATCTAATAGTATTTGTAATGGGGTTGATACTTGGTGTGGTGGAGGACATGGTGGAGATAAAAATGTTAGTTTAGATTTTGATTCACAAGCTAATTATCTAAAAATTACAAGAACTGCTACAAATTACTTTTTCAATAATACGGTTTATTATGTTTATGATTGGAATACTGGAAGAATCTATGAATCTTACTTTTTTGGAATAATAAATGATTTTACTATGGGAAGTTCAGACTATTATGGTATGCAAACCCCTGTAAATGATTATGAAAATGTCTCCGAATATCTTAATGGAGATTTGGTTAATAGCGAGGTTCTTCCGCATGATGAGAATAATGCTGCGTACAATACACCAAATGACCAGCTTCTTCTAATAGAATCTGGAGATTCTTATTGGACTAATGATTCTATTTTCTATACATTTAATGGAAACACTACCGATGTACGAGAAAGTTGGATATGGTCTAGAGCTGGAGATAATGATTACGATAAAATTTACCAGGAGTGGAATACAAGGTCGTTAATCACAGGAGATTCTGTTTTAGGAAATCTTAATTGGGTTAGAGGAAATTTAACAACATTGCAATTAGAAATTGGAAACACATTTATGCCAGATTACTTACTTTATTCGGATGGAACATTAGTAAAAACGATAGCTAATAATTCAATCCTGATTCAAAATGAATCTCAATCAGGAAATGAGATGAATATATCATGTTCTTCTTCAGTGTATTTAAGAATTATCAACTCCACTAATTCAGAAGTTGATTTAACCTTGTCTTCTGAAGATTACAATATAAATTTATCTTCAGGTACTTATCTAGAAATTATCTCTCTTGTAGTTACATCAGCCTCCCCTGCCGAAACAACCTCCTCCGGCGGAAGCACCCCGACCTACCACCCAACCGAATCAAACCTCCAGCAAGGCTACTCCAAACAACTCGGAAGATTTTGGAAACTAAACTTCAAATTCGGAACCGAATCCCATCAATTAAAAATAGATAATCTTAACGCAGATAACAAAACAGTGACGATAACAATCTCATCAGAACCCCAAACCAAAACTCTTTCCGTCGGTGAGGGGTGGAAAGTTAATCTCGACGACGACAATTATTATGATTTGTTGGTTCGACTTGACAACGTGACTTCAATCAGAGCGGATGTTTTTATTCGGGAGATCAACGAGGAAATCGAATTTGAGGTTATTGAGGAGGGTAAAACGTCGTCAGAAGAAATCATTGAAGATGAAGGTGAAAACAATTCCTGGTTGTATTTTGTGGTTGGAGTTGTGATTTTTGTCGTGCTCTGGGTTGTGATTTTTGTTGCGGTTGGATTGGTTTTTATAGTTATTAAAAAGGCTAGGAAGAAGGAGAATTTTTAGTTTGAGTAATTTCATTTAGCTTAACAATATGATAAGAGAGAAATATTTAAATATGCAATTTCATAGCTAAATTAATAAGAGTATTGCTATGAATATGCATAATGAAAAGATAATTAAACTGATAAAGAAAGAAAAAATTGTGACTAGTTCTGAAGTCGCTAATCATTTAAATGTTTCTTGGAATACTGCGGAAAAATATTTGTTGGAATTGGTTATCGATGGAAAAGTTAATAAAATAAAAAAGGTTGGAGTTAATTTATGGATGATGAAATAAGAAAACGGGCTCAGGTGACGATTTTTATCATCCTTGCGATTATAATTGTTGTCGCGATAATTGGCACAATTTTTTTTATGGGTGGGAGAAGTGTTGACGCTCCTGTAAACGCAGACCCTAGTCAGATTATTGAGAAATGTGTAAGGGATGCCGTCGAGAAATCTGTTTGGAAGATGCTTGCGAATGGGGGACAGAGGTTTCCTAGCCAGGCGATAATGTACCAAGGGAGTGAGTATAATTATTTGTGTTATCAGGCGGATTTTTATCAGGGTTGTTATAATGTCCATCCGATGTTAGAGTATCTGGTTGAAAGTGAAATTCGGGAGGATACCCTGGCAGGGGTTCAGGATTGTTTCAATTCTATGAGGGAGGATTTTGAGGGACGAGGTTTTGATGTCTCTGGAGGATCAGCGAATTATTCTATTGATTTGTTGCCTGGCAGCGTCGAGATTAATCTGAAGAAAAAGATTAGTTTGGTTCGTGGAGAATCGTCCCAGAGTTTTGAAGATTTTGACACGAAGATTTTATCGCCAATTTATGAGTTGATTAAAATTGCGAGAGATGTTGTAAACTCTGAATCGCAGTATTGTAATTTCGAATATAATGGTTATATGCTTTTATATCCGAAGTATGACATCGAGAGGATTGATTATGGTGGTAGTAAAATTTATCGTTTGATTGATCGACGTTCTGGAATGGAATTTAGATTTGCTGTAAGGAGTTGCGCGTTTGCACCGGGAATATGAAATTGAATGAAAAAAAAGTTGTAGCGAGTTTTGAAGTAGTGATAATGATAGCGTCGCTGTTTGCGTTTTCTTATTTTGTTTGTGCTTCGGAGGATGTTTTTAAAAAATTAAAGGAACCTCTTATTCCTGTAGTTTCTGCATGGGAGTTTAATACAACTTTAAATGAAGATTATATCTTAACGGAAGAGTCTACGAAAACTGTTTTTGGTATTTCACCTAATGACCTTGGTGCGGGATGTTGTGCTTTGGCTATTGATGGACAAAAATGTGCGACGGCGACGGCGACTACCTGTTCTGAAGAGGCAATCTTTGCGGAAGGTGCTTTGTGCGGTGCAACATCTTTTTGTCGGAAAGGTTGTTGTTACGACGAGGGTGAAGGAATTTATGATAAAAATGTTTTAAAGTCGGACTGTCCAAAAAGTTGGGTTAATGATCCTAATTGTAATATGCCTTCGGCGAAATTAGGTTGTTGTGTTCTTGGAACGAATTCTATTTTTGAAACGGAAGGGCAGTGTAGGGTTGATAGTTTAAGCAGAGCGTTAGGAGCTAGTGTAGTTGTTGATTGGAACGGTGATGTTAATGAGGCTCAATGTTTAGTGCTTTCAGCGACGCAGATTGAAGGCGCTTGTGTTTTTATAAGGGGAAATTGTAAACTTGAAACTGAAGCCGATTGTCTAAATTATGGTGGGCAATTTAGTGAAGGTTATCTTTGCACTTCACCCTCGCTAGATACTCTTTGTGAGGTAACGGAGGAGACGACCTGTGTAGAGGGTAAAGATGAAGTTTATTTTGTGGATTCTTGCGGGAATTATGCTAATGTTTATGATTCTTCTAAATTGAAAGATGTTAGTTATTGGGACAGGGTTATTTCCCCCGAAGATTCTTGTGGTGCGGGTAATGTTAATAATGGTAATGCGAATTCAAAAAGTTGTGGGAATTGTAATCGATTTCTTGGAGGAATTTGTGCTTCAGCGTCGGAGGAAAATTTTGATGTAGATTTGGGAGGGTTTTATTGTAAGGCTACTTCGTGTACGTTTGAAGGAAGGACTTACAGAAATGGTGAGTCTTGGTGTGTTTACGACGGGAAAATTGGCGACGGGGATGATGTGGTTGGGTCGAGGCATTGGAAGTATGTGTGTTCGCAAGGGGTTACTCGGATAGAGCCTTGTGCAGATTATCGAAACCAGATTTGTATTCAAACAAATACCTTTAATGTCGAGGGGAAGGATGTGCAATTCACAAATGCGGTGTGTATTGCGAATAATTGGAGGGAGTGTATTCATCTTAATGGCGAGGAGGGGGGTTTGGAATTGTGCGAGGAAACTTTGAATTGTAGAATTGAAAATGTGGCTGTTACAGATAATTTTAACTTTAATGTCTGTACTCCAAAATATCCCGGAGGGTTTAGTTTTAAAGATGAACGTTATCAAAAAACGGCCGAACAGATTTGTGGGATGGCGGATCAAACTTGTACTGTAGTTTATCGGTCCAAGATGTGGGGGGGGTGTGAACTCGTCGCGAATGAAGGATGTTTAGAAGAGAAATTTGCACAAGAGATGAATGACCTTTGTCGAAAACTTGGAGATTGCGGAGGGGCTGTAAATGTTGAAGGTGTATATTCTGAGAATTATAAGGTTGGAAATTCTCCGACGCTGAGTTCTGGTTGGATTGATGGGTTGAAGGTGTTGGCTAATCCTGTGAAGGGGCAAATTGCGGAGGTAGAAGATTATAGTAAATATTTAGAGGCTGCGGGGCTTTTGGGGAGTCCTGGAGAAGTATCGGGGGAGATAGAGTCTGAAGGGAGTATAATGAAAAATCTTGGTATCGGAATTGCAGGAATTGGGTACGCGGTAGGTGTGATTAATGTTGCGGGTTTTGTTACAGGCTCTTCGATGTTGTCCTCCCTTTCTCTAAAAGGGATGTCTAGTCTTATAAGCAGTGCTCCTGGGGCTGCGTTCTCCGGTGTTGCGATTGGGGCGGGGATTGGGATGGTTGCGGGTGCAATGTTGGCGAAATCTTTGGGACTTAGTTCGGGCAGTTCGCTTTTGATGAGTATCGGGGGCGGGCTTATAGGATCTGCAGTTTCAATAAAATTGATGACCTTAAAATCTCTCTCCTTCTTGGCAAATCCCTTTATTTGGATTGGCGTCATTTTGATAATTATATCTTGGTTTTTTGGGAAGAGTGATTGTCCTCCTGTGGATGTTACGTTTGAATGTAAACCTTGGCAGCCTAATGTCGGAGGGGATGATTGTGAGAAATGTAATGATAATTTATTGAAACCTTGTTCGAGTTATCGTTGCCATAGCCTTGGAACGTCATGCGAGTTGATTAATATAGGCAGTAGTTATGAGTTGTGTGTCGATGGGAGTAAGGATGATACAAAACCGCCGAGGATAGGACCTCAATTAGGTGTTGTTTCTTCGAATGAAAAATACAGTGATGTTTCTGAAGGAGGGTTTAGTATAACTTCTCTTCAAGAGGGTTGTATCGATGCTTATTCTCCTCTTGTTTTTGGAGTCACAACCGACGAGCCGACTCAATGTAGATTTGATCTGATAGAAAGGGAGTTTGATGATATGTCTTTTGACCTCGGGGGGAATTACTATTCTTATAATCATACGACGACATTCACGCTTCCAGACCCTAGTCATGGGCAGAGCCAGGGAGGGAACTGGACAGGGGATTTGACCTTGTATGTTAAATGTCGAGATACGAAAGGACATGAAAATCTTGGTTTTTATACCGTGGATATTTGTGTGAAAGAAGGATCTGACAAAACTGCACCCGTAATTAGGGAAGTGAGTCCTGTGGATGGGAAGATTGTTAGTTTTGAAACTACTTCTGAGAATTTTATGGTAATTACAAATGAACTCTCGACTTGTAAATGGGATAGTGTAGATAAGGATTATAGTTTGATGGTTAACTCGATGGTTTGTGATGATGTTCTTGAGTCTCCTTCGTCTTCGATAGGTTATGTCTGCTCGGGGGAGGTGCCTATTGTGAATGGCACTAATAGCTATTATATTCGATGTATGGATCAGCCGTGGTTTGACAGCGTCGAGGAAAGAAATGCGAATACCCAGAGTTATGTTTATACTTTGAAAAAGCCAGAAAAGAAAATTGAGATTGATTGGATTGAACCGAGTGAAAATTTTGAGATAAATTCGGCGATGACGACGATTGAATTGCAAGTCCAGACTTCCGGCGGGGGCGAGGAGCATTTTTGTTCTTATTCTTTCTCGGGATATGAGAATATGATTGAGATGTTCGAGACTGGGAGCGGAGAGATTCATGTTCAGCAATTGAATCGGCCTTCGGGAATAAGCAAGATTTATGTTGAATGTAGCGACGAGACAGGGGATTCGATTCAGGGCTCGACGGAGTTTAAAATTATCTATGATAGCTCGACTCCACAGGTTGCGAGGGTTTGGCAAACCGGCGGTACACTTTATATTCTTACTACTGAAGAGGGGGAATGTGTTTATGGGACAACGGATTGTAATTATGTTTGGGGTGATGGAGTTCTGATGGGGAATGGAAAGACACATACGATTGGTGCAGCTGCAGGTAAAATATATTATGTTAAATGTAAGGATGAATTTGGGAATGTTCCCCGGGGTTGTTCTATTGCGGTGCGGGGAACGTAGAGGATAACAGAATTTATAAATGAGTGAATGTTAGGATGGTTATGGGAGAGGAAGTTGATGAAGGTTAAAAAATGGAGGAAGAGAGATGAATCGTAAAGGGCAAGTTACATTGTTTATTCTCTTAGCAGTTATAATAGTTTCAATCGTGTTAATTTTCTTTTTGTGGGCGAGGCCCACTTATCTTTTAGATACTGGTAAGGGACTTGGTTTTGAAAATTGTATAAGGGATGCGATGGAACCTATGATTGATGAACTTGGAGAGAATGCTGGTTTTGTGAATGCTGGTTTTAGTTATCTTTATGGTGGGCAAGAGTTTGTTTACCTTTGTTATACGAACGAATATTACAAGACCTGTACGGTGCAGGTGCCTTTTTTGAGGATGAATTTTCAGGAACAAATGGAGAAGGTTATGAAGGAGAAGATTAGCGTTTGTTATGATAATTCCATTGAGAATTTGAAGGCGGAGGGTTATTCTGTAACTTCTGGGACTGTTGATTATGAGATTTTGATTGAACCGGGTGTTGTAAGGGTTGAGATTGATGCACCTACTTCTGTGGGTTCGCAGAAATTTGCCCGATTTAATGTCCAAGTTAATTCCCCGATTTATGAAATGGTTATGATATCGACGTCGATTTTGCAATCTGAGGCGAAATACGGGGATTCGGATATTAGTGAGATGATGAGATTTTATCCGGATTATATTATTGACAAGATTAAGCGGAGCGATGGGACGACGATTTATATTTTAGAGAGTAAATTATTTGGAACTAAATTTCAGTTTGCCAGTCGGAGTTTGGCTTGGCCAGCGGGACATGAATTAAAATGAATAAAAAGGGGATGAATTGTTTTCAACAAGTCTTATTAGTTGTGTCGCTGTTTGTCTGTTTGGTGACGATGGTAAATGCTGACGCAGCACTTTCAACTCCGAGTGTTTGTTGTGAAAAGACCGACGAGGGTGCTTGGTGTATTAATACTGATGAGAGCAGTTGCAATGATAACTTTAAGGTTGCACCAACCTCGTGTGAAACGACTTCTTATTGCAGGCTTGGGACGTGTTATAATTCGGAGAGTGGAATTTGTATGGAGAATACTCCGCAGAGGGTTTGTGACGATAGTGGAGGGACTTGGGATTCTCGGGAAATCGAGCAGATACCTCAATGTCAGCTAGGTTGTTGTATTATCGCTGATCAGGCTGCATTTGTTTCGTTAGTTAGATGTAAACGATTATCGACGCTGTTTGGTATAGAAAATAATTATCGGACAGATATAACTTCTGAAGTTAATTGTGTTGCAATGGCTCAGGCACAAGATGTTGGTGCTTGTGTTTATGAAAAGGATTTCGAAAGAATTTGCAAGTTCACGACGAGAGATGATTGCGGTGCAGGGAATGAAGTTGAAGCGGTTGCGGGAAATGCTTCTGAGGGAGTTATAGAGATTTCAAGTCAGAAAAAATTCTATAAAGACTATCTTTGTTCAGCAGAGGAGTTAAACACTGCTTGTGCCAAACAAACGTTGACGATGTGTTACCAGGGAAAGGTTTACTGGGTTGACTCTTGTGGGAATCGAGAAAATGTTTACTCAACGAATAAGGATATAAGTTGGAATAATGGGCGAGTTGCCGAGGCTGTGGAAATTTGTGCAGGGAATGATGGTTCGAACAAGAATTGTGGAAATTGTGAATATCTGCTTGGTTCGAGATGTGCGAAGTGGGAAGGCTTTCTTGGGGTGGGCAAACCAGAGGGTAGTGATTATTATTGTCAGAAGACTGAATGTGTGGACAGGGAGGGGAATAAGAGGATGAATGGTGAGTCTTGGTGTGTTTATGATGATGTCGTCGGCAAGGGTGCCGATAGAGTTGGTTCGAGATATTATAGGGAACTTTGTGTCGACGGAGAAGTTAGGGTCGAGGCATGTGCAGATTTTAGGAATGAGATTTGTCTGGAAAACTCGATTGAGACCAGTGCGGGAGATTTTGGAACTGCTGCTTGTAGGGTAAATAGGTGGCAGACCTGTACGACGATTGATAATGAAGATGATTGTACTAATCCTGACCGAGTTGATTGTATGTGGTTGTCGTCGGTGACTGGAATGATTTTAGGTGGTGGCCAAGGTGGGGAGGGCACCAGTTTTTCGAATCCTAGTTCGGAGGAACCTATGTTTAGTAATCCTACTGCGACGGGGAATGTTATTGCGACGGGTCACTCGTTTTTCGGGGGGAGTGATGAGGAAGTAGAGGAGGAGGAAACAATAACTAATCGTCCTGATGGAATTTGCGTTCCCAATTTTTCTCCAGGTTTAGAATTTTGGGAGGTTGGTAGTGCTAAGCAGATATGTGGTATTGCAAATGCAAAATGCTTGGTTCGATATGAGAAGACGCTACTTGGGTCGGAAAAATGTGTGGAGAATTGTGAATGTTTAGAGGAAGGTTGGGCTTTGGACGCAAATCGAGTTTGTTCGAGTCTTGGTGATTGCGGAGGTTATGTGAACTATAAGGGAGTTTATACCGACGACGGTTACAAATGGAATCTAGATGGGAGTGATAAAGAATTCAGTCCGAACAATGTTAATATTATTAGTGGTGGATTTAGTGGGAGAGTTATTGCGGCAATTAGTGGAGAAGAAAATTAGGCTCGAATAGTTACGTCCATTAATTCCTTCGCATAACTCTGACTTCCATGTTTTACGTTGATTCTATATCTAAAGGTACAAAGGGTCGAACCTTCTGGGATTGTCAATAAAACTTTTCCAGAAATAAATTCTCCTGGAGCAAGATCTATGTTGTCTTCTGAACGTCCTGTCGAAATCCATGCCTCTGCTTCTCGTTCACCAACTCCGCACTTTTTCTGGATATCTGGATCGGAAACTACAACTTCATAAGAAAACTTTTTGTCCTGAACACCCGTTAAAAGATTTTTTATACCGATTCCAAAACCCGATGCTTCTCCGGATTTAACAACGATCTCTCTTGTGTTCGGATAAACCACTAATTTTTTGTCTTCTCCAAATAGTTTAGAAACCTGGTCTATCAGTTGATCATTTGTCATATCTACAATATTTGTCGCTCCTGAGAAAATGTTTTTTACTAAAACTAATCCTAGGATTAGCATTGACATGGATAATACGATAACTACGATTGTTCCGATGGACAGTTCGATTGCACCCCTCTTTCCTCTCATAAAAAAGAATAGCATCCCTTATTTATAAAAGTATTCATCTATCATAGGCTTCATCAAGAATTAATCTCTTTTCAAAGCCACCACGCTTTTCAAATTTTCTCTTTCGAACTTCTTCAAGTTCGCTCTGACTTCCAAACTTGAAATCAGCGATAGCATTGATAACTTCTTGGATGTCTGCTAATTCCTCAACGCACGGGTTGTTCAAGAACTCAGTGGTCTCTTCGCTAAGTTTTGTTTTTAGTTTATTCCAGTATTCATCATCATTTGCGATATGAATCTTGCAACTATCTCCTTTTGATTCGATGATGTTGGGGACTTTGTCTCTGATTAGTTTGTTGTATTTCATCATTATTGGGCTAGGGCGCCGAAGGCATTCGATGCTTTGCATCATCAGAATCTACTCACAATTCACACTAAAATTTTGTCAATCTTTTGTTTTCTTTTAGACAAAATTCGCGCAAATTGTTCGCTCCCTACTTCGGTCGTTCGATGGGACTGGGGAGAATCGAACTCCCTACACCACGGTCTTCAGC
>DAOWGX010000013.1 GCA_030641715.1 Nanobdellota archaeon | reverse complement strand
GAGGATGTGGTCGCCGTGCCAGTGGCTTATTAGGATTTTTGTGATTTTGCAGGGGTTGAGTTTTGCTTTTCGGAACTGTCGTTGGGTTCCTTCTCCACAGTCGATTAGGATGGTTTCGGCTTTGTATTGTAGGAGCATTGCTAGGTGATTTCGTCGGGCTGTTGGGATTGCCGAGCCTGTTCCTAGGAAGGTTAGTTTGATTTTTTCTGCCATGGTGTATCTTACATTTACAAATTTATAAATCTATCAATCTATCAAAGCAGATACCAGGAATTGCACCTGGGATCAGCGGGTTGCAGCCGCTTGCCTTACTGCTTGGCTATACCTGCACGAATATTGAAATTGGAAGTAGTTTTTAAGATTAGTGGTTTTAATTATTGACAATACGAGTGGTTTCTATTTTTGAAAAAAATTTTTCAGGATTTTTGAAGAAAGAATTATTGAACAGATTATCTATATATCTCTCAACATTACTGTAGTCCTTTTGCCAAGAATTATAATTTAAAAAACTAAATTCTTCTGAATTCAAAATTAAGTCGACGATTCTTTCCTTTTCCCAGTGTTGAATTTTATATTCTGTAATCTTGTCCATAATAATTAAATGGATTATTTCATGAATAATTGTGTTAGAACTATTTTTACTATTTATATTTAGAATTATCATGTTAGGTAACTTATACGAACCTCCAACACCATAGTTGGTTAAATAAACTATAAACTCTTTTGGGATTTCTTTGTTGAAGATTTCTTTTAATTTATTGAATAGTAGTTCTGATATCTTTGAGAAATTTGAAGATATTTCATTTGCGACAACTTTATAATCGTCTTCTTTGAATTCTTTTTTAATTTGATTTTTAATTTCTTCCTCGGAAGATTTATTGGTTATCCCTTTTGGAAATCTTGGCTTATATCCTTGTGAATTATACCAGTCTAATTTATTAATTGTATTTTTTATTCTTGATAGCTCAAAGTCAGTTCCAAAGATAAACTTAAGATTCATAATGTTTGAAAATAAATGATCTTTATTAAATGATCTTTAATGTTTCCGGCAGGATTCTACTCAAATTTTGCATCTCATGAAAAAATCTTATTTTTTGTTTTCATTCGAAGCGAAATTCTCTCCTGCGACACACCGCATCTTCAAATCCACGCTCCCGGCAGGATTCAAACCTGCGACTTCTAGCTTAGAAGGCTAGCACTCTATTCAGGCTGAGTTACGGGAGCCCGAAATTAGATGTCCAATTTGATTTAAAAATTTATTGAATGCGTATTTTTATAAACTATTTTTTCTATTTGTTTGTATGGCAAAGTTGACTATTGACGAACTTGCGAATTTCTGTAAACGAAAGGGGTTCGTGTATCCTTCGGGGGAGTTGTATGGAGGTCTTGCTGGTTTTTGGGATTTTGGTCCGATTGGTTCTGAGTTGAAAAATAATATTAAGAGTTCTTGGTGGAAATTTTTTGTTCATGGTCGGGATGATGTCGAGGGGATTGATGGTTCGATTATTACGAGTCCTAAGGTTTGGGAGGCGTCGGGGCATGTTGCGAATTTTGTTGATGTTGCGGTGGTTTGTAAGAAGTGTGGGGGTAAGTTTAAGATTGATGAGCATGAGTTGGGGAAGGTTCGGTGTGAGAAGTGTAAGGGCGAATTGGAGTCGAAGGGGAAGTTTAATCCGATGTTTGTGACGAGGGTTGGACCCATCGAGGACGATTCGGTGACTTCTTATTTAAGACCGGAGACTGCGCAGTTGATTTTTACGGATTTTAAACTTGTTCAGGAGAATGCGAGATTGAAGCTTCCGTTTGGGATTGCTCAGGTTGGGAAAGCGTTTCGGAATGAGATTGCTCCGAGGAATTTTCTTTTTAGGTCGAGGGAGTTTGAGCAGATGGAGATAGAGTATTTTATCGATCCGAGTAAGGATAAAGATTGTCCTTATGAGATTGGAGATGTTGAGATTTTGGTGTATTCGTCGAGGATGCAAGAGAAAGGAGAGGAGCCTGTGAAGATGTCGATTAAGAAAGCTTTGAAAGATAAAGTAATTCAGTTACCTTGGCATGCTTATTGGTTGTCGACGGGGTTGAACTGGTTTTTTGGGCTTGGGGCGAATCCGGAGAATTTTAGAATTAGACAACATACGAAGGATGAGAAGTCTCATTATGCGACGGACACTTGGGATATCGAGTATAAGTTTCCGTTCGGATGGAAGGAGCTTCAGGGTGTTGCGGATAGGGGGACGTTTGATTTGACTCAGCATGAGAAATGTTCTGGGAAGGATTTGAAAATTATGGATGATTTGGCGGGGAAGAAGTTGTTGCCGAAGGTGGTTGCGGAACCTTCTCTTGGCGTTGAGAGGGCGTTTCTCGTTTTCATGTTGGATGCGTATTCCGTCGGTGAGAAGGGTAACGTTGTTCTTAAGTTGAATCCGAAGTTGGCTCCGATTAAGGTGGCGGTTTTTCCGTTGGTGAAGAAGGATAAGAAATTGGTTGAGCAGGCTCGGGAAATTTGTAGGAATCTTCGGGAGGAGTGGAATGTTGTTTATGATGAGTCGGGTTCGGTTGGGAGAAGGTACGCGAGGAATGATGAGGTTGGGACTCCGTTTTGTGTGACTGTCGACGGTGATTCTGAGAAGGGGAAGGATGTTACGATTAGGAATCGGGATGATGGGGAACAGAAGAGGGTTAAGGTTAGGGATTTGAGAGGGGTTTTGAGGAAGTTGATTTCTGGGGAAGTTGGGTTTTCTTCATTGCATTAATTTTATATACTTCTAAATGTTATCTAGTTTAGGTGATAAAATGTCGAATATTCTAGCGTTCGTGTCTATAAAAGGAGGGGTTGGGAAAACAACTTTAGCTTTAGAGACAGCGTCGTCGTTGGTCAACGATTTTGGGAAGAAGGTTTTACTTGTCGACGCTAATTTTTCTGCACCGAATATTGGGCTTTATCTTGATTTGACAAATGAGGTCAC
The DNA here is from genome assembly GCA_030641715.1 of Nanobdellota archaeon. Lineage (GTDB taxonomy): Archaea > Nanobdellota > Nanobdellia > Pacearchaeales > GW2011-AR1 > JAGVXH01. The sequence continues at coordinate 24,101 of DAOWGX010000013.1, read as the reverse complement.
TCTTCATGATGCACTTTCGGGGACGCTGTTGCATAATGCGATTTATGAGTCGCATGGGATTGATGTTGTTCCGGCTTCGATGTATTATCGGGGAGAGGTTAATGTTTTTAAGTTGAAACAAATTTTGAATAAATTTAAGAATCGGTATGATTTTATAATTATAGATTCATCCCCGAATTATGAGGAGTTAAAGCCTGTGATTGCTGCGGCTGATAAAATTTTCGTTGTGACTTCTCCTGATAATGTGACATTGACGACTTCGTTAAAGGCAGCGAGACTTGCGAGGGAGCAGGATACTCCTATCGGCGGAATTGTTGTGAATCGGATTCGTTCTCCGAGGCATGAGTATAATCTTAATGAGATTGAAATTATTTCGGAGATTCCTGTGGTGGCGAGGATAAGGGACCATAAGAAGATGGCACAGGCTTTGAATGATAAGACGCCGATGACGGTTCTCGACGGGGCGAATGTTGTTTCTAGGGAAGTTCGGCGATTTGCTTCGGCGATTTGTGGAAATCCTGAGAAGGAGAACTTTTTCCAGAAGATTATTCCGTTTAAAGATTCTTTTCAGAAGGAGAGGGTTAATCGGGAGTTTTTGAGGCAAGGGTTTTATGAGAGTCAGATTTGATGTTAAGATAGTATTTCTAATCGGATGAGGTGGTTTTCGTCTATGATTTTTTGGATGTTTTTTGAGGGTTCTTTTCGGATGATTAAAAGGCAGGGCATTTTGTTATAGATTGCTCTTTGGATTGCGGAGGTTATTTCTTCTTTGGAAATTGATTGTTTGTTCTTCGCTACGAGGAGGAAGCTGATGTTTCCGAGTTTTGATTCAACATTGACTTTTGCAACAACTTCTTTTTTTTCGGATTGTATTTCTTCTAAGAATCTAATGTCTTTTTCCCCGAGAAATTTTTTTATTTCATTTAGGAATTCAGGTTTGGGTTCTTGAGGTTTTTTAGTTTCGATTAATATTTCTTTTTTTGGAGATATGTCTTGTTTTGTGTTTGTTATAATGGGTTCAATTTTTCTCTCTTCGGGTTTTGGTTCTAGAATATTTTCGATTTTTCTCTCTTCGGATTTCGATTCTTTTTTCTTAGGTGTGAGAATGTTTTCGATTTCTTCGTCGGGGGTGAACGCGTATTTCCACATTATCTTTTCTTGAAATTTGAAAGGTATCGCGAAATCTTTGATGTTTTGGAGTGCGACTCGGGTTGCTGGTTCTTCGTCTTCGTGGATTAGAACTTTTTTCTTTTTAAGTTTTATGTAGGCTTCTTTTTCGGTTGGTTTGAGGTGTTCGGTGTATTCTTCTAGTTTTTGTTCTTGTCCTGGGAGGAGGTAAAGAGAAGATGCACCGATTTTCATATAGCTCATTTTGATTTGTTTTGTGTTGAGAAGTTCTGATAGAATCGCAGATGCGAATACAGGGTCCATGTCAATTGCTTTTGCTATTCGAACAGGGAGGGAAGGTCCGTTTGCTTCTATGAATGAGATTATCTTGTCCTTCTTTTGTGGTATATCTATCATAGGATTGAGACTATCGAAGAGGTTATAAACATTTTTATAATTAATGAATTTGCTATCGTCCAAAAAAATTTATGTCTTTGTCCACTTAACTTCATAGTAAGATACGGTACCCTCGTCGTCGACGATTGCGATTAAAAGGTTCTTTTTTGTGGAGTGTGCGATTCTATTTTTTGCGGCGAATTCTTGCCAAGTTATCTGTTTGTTTTCTGATACTGGGAAGCAAAGCCATTTTGAGTGACTTTTATCTATTTTCTTACCTTTATCGTAGACTCTGAACTCTGCACCGAATTTTAATGCGGATTTTACGATGTATCCTTTCTTTCGAAGGTCTTTGAAAACTAGGTATTTTGTTTTAAATTTTTTATCTATCTTTTCAAATTTTTTTAAAACTTCTTTTTGGGTTAATCTTTTGTCTTGATGATTTAGAATTTCCATTTTTTTATCGTCGATGAGATAAAGTGCTTCGGATAATGAGTAGAAGATTTTTTCTCCGATTTTTTCTCCGAATCTGTTTGTTGCGAATAGGTTTTGGGCTTCGGAGGTATTTGACGTGATTTTTTCTGAGATTAGAGTTGCTTTGATTTTCATAGTTTATTTAGGGGGTGGGGGATTATAAAACTTTTTAAATTGAGATTTTCTTAGATTTCGATAACCTTTTAGTCTAAAGTAACCCTTCGGGTTTTATGAAGACAAAAGGCAGAAGCCCTTTAGTCTAGTGGTCAAGGATGCGAGGTTCTGGGCCTCGCGACCCAGGTTCGAATCCTGGAGGGGCTATTTAACACCATGAAGAAAAAACTAACTAAAGAATTAATCTTCGAAATTGAGAGGTTTAGAAATTTTAAAGGATTAAACAAATTATCTCAAGCACAAAAATCTAGAATGTGGAAATTCCACAAGACTGAGCATTTTGATTTCTATATACATCCATTAAATCGCAGGGTGAATCCTAGAGATTTTGAAAAAACGGAAGAGCATTTTGAGAAGATTCTAAATTTTTTTAATTTAAAATATGATAAGAGGATAATTGTTGTTTGCGTAAAGGATAGGGATGAGATGCAAAAACTAATAGGAATGGCAACTAATGGAGTTGCACAAAGTTGTAAGGATTTTGGGATATACTTTTCAAAATTTGTTTATCATCCTCACGAGATGGTCCATGTGATTATGATACACTCTCTTAATAAGTCAAACAAATTGTTTGATGAGGGATTAGCTACATTATATGGCTGGGATGGTGAATTGTTTAAGGGAAAGCATATAGATTTACATACAAAGAGTATCCTCCGAAAGAAACCAATTTTGATAAGGGAAATTATGGATGATGGGCAGTTTAATGGTTATCCTTGTAAGATAATTTATCCTTATTCTGCCTCGTTTTTGAAATATATTCGAGAAGTTTATGGAATGAAAAAATTAAAGTTATTGTATAAGAAGATTAGGAGGAAGAATAAAACTTTGGGGAATATTAAAATCTTGGAGCGAGGATTGGAAAAAAAGATCGGTCAAATACAGAGAGATTTTGTGAATTATATTAAGCGTTAATTGTGAATTCTAGCATTCGAAAAGATTTATAAAGCAAAATTCAACTTAACTATTATTAAAAGAAAGAATTAGTTCTTTCAATTTATTTAGAAAACAAGATGAAAAGAAGTTCAAGACGTTGGAAGAAGAAAGGTCAGATGCGTTGGAAGTGGCAACGAAAGAGACTTAAGAAGGAAAAGCGGAAGAGAAAGTTGAAGCGTGGTAGATAGTGCTGTATTCTAATTGACTATAATAATCCTTATAAACTAAAGATAGTTTTTCCCAATATGAGTGAACATTATAATTCTGAGATGTGGACGGAGAAGTATCGACCGAAGAATTTTGAGAGCATGGTTGGTCAGGAGGAGATTATTCGGAGGGTTAAGTCGTTGGTGAATTCTATGAATATTCCGCATTTGCTTTTTGCGGGGCCTGCAGGGACGGGAAAGTCGACGCTGGCGTTGATTGTTGTTAAGAGTTTGTTCGGTGAGTCTTGGAGGGAAAATTATTTGGAGTTGAATGCGTCGGATGAGAGGGGGATTGATGTTGTTCGGCAGAAGGTTAAGGATTTTGCGAGGACGAAAGCGATTGGGGATGTTCCGTTTAAAGTTATTTTTTTGGATGAGGCGGATGCGTTGACGAGGGAGGCTCAGCAGGCTTTGAGGAGGACGATGGAGAATTATACTTCGACTTGCAGGTTTGTTTTGTCTTGCAATTATTCTTCGAAGATTCTAGATCCGATTCAGTCGAGGACGGTGGTGTTTCGGTTTCAGCTTCTGGAGAAGAAGGATATTAAAAAGAGGATTGATTTGATTGGGGAGAGTGAGGGGTTGTCGATTAGTGCGGATGCGTTTGATGCTCTGTACGAGGCGAGTGAGGGTGATTGTCGTCGAGTGATTAATTTGCTGCAGGCTACAGCGTCGATTTCTCCGAATATTACGCCGGATTTGGTTAACACGATTGTTTCTAAGGCTAAGCCGTCGGATATTAAGATTGTTTTGGATTATGCGTTGAGTGGGGATTTTGTGAATTCGAGAGAGAAGCTTTTGGATATCATGTTGAAGGAGTCGATTTCGGGGCAGGATGTTATTAAGGCGATTCAGAAAGAAGTTTGGAATTTGCCGATTGATAATTTGTTGAAGGTTAAGTTGACGGAGAAAACTGGCGAGGCTGAGTTTAGGTTGGTCGAGGGTGCGGATGAGTTTATTCAGTTAGAGGCTTTGTTGGCGAGTTTTATCTTGGCAGGGATTGGTGGAGTTAACGGGGTTGAAAAGGGGGGGGAGTAGTTCTATGGAGTGTACGGAGAAAATTGTTGCCGGGCATGGTGCTAGAGTTTCGTTATCTTCTGATTTGATTGAGAAAGATAGGTTAGGCAAGGTTGAAAGAAATTGGGGAAATTATATTGTTTTGGAAGAGGGACCTAGTTATAAAATAAAAATTATTGAGGTTAGTCCAGGGCATAGGTTATCTTTGCAAAAGCATCTTCATCGCTCCGAACATTGGGTTGTTATTTCTGGAGTGGCAAAAGTTACAAATGGAAGTAGTGAAAAAATAATCCATGTAAATGAATCGACGTATATTCCAAAAAATATTATTCATAGATTAGAAAATCCCGGGAAGATTCCTCTTAAAATTATTGAAATTCAAAATGGGGAGTATTTAGAGGAGGAGGATATAGAGCGATTTGATGATGATTATGACAGGGTGAATGAAAGATTAAATGGGGTGAGAAAAGATGAATAAGGACTTTGATAATGGGGGGTTTCCTGTGAGGGGTGGTATTTATTTAGTAAAGGTGCCCGACGATAAAGATCCACGTAACATAAATGTTTATGAGCATCCGATTAAAGGTTTATCTTGTTTTTCGGAAGATTTTGGTTCGGCTGGGATGGAGGTTAATGATGAGACTGATTGTCATGTTTCCGTACAGTGTACGGGTTTGGAATTTATAAAGAGGATTGGAGGATTATAGAAGATGATAAGCAATGATAATGTGCCGTGGTGTGAAAAGTATCGGGCAAATTGTTTTGCAGATGTTCAGGGGCAGGAGTTTGCTGTGGATAAGGTTAAGTTGTTTTTGAAGAGTTTTCCGAAGACGAAAGCGATTGCATTGCATGGTCCTCCAGGGGTTGGGAAGACGAGTCTTGCTTATGCGATTGCATTTGAGATGGATGCGGAGATTCTAGAGTTGAACTCTTCGGACTTTCGGAATAAGGCGAAGATTGCGGAGATTGTTGGTCCAGCGTCGAGGCAGAAGAGTTTGTTTAGAAAGAATAAGATTATTTTGGTTGATGAGGTTGATGGGATTTCGGCGATTAAGGATCGTGGAGGGCTTGGGGAGTTGTTGGTGCTTTTGGAGAAGTCGGCGTTTCCGATAATAATTACTGCGAATGATATTTGGAATAGGAAGTTTAATTTGCTTCGGCGGAAGGCGGAGCTTGTTCAGTTGAAGGAGGTTGATTATAAGGTTGTTCTTAGGATTTTGCGAGAGGTTTGTGAGAAGGAGAATTGTGTTGTGTCGTCGGAAGTTTTGACTTCTATTGCGATTAGGGTGCGGGGAGATATTCGGGCGGCGTTGAATGATTTGCAACTTTTGTCGAAGATGGATTCGCCCGAGCTTTTGCGGGAGGTTGGGGAGAGGAATAAGGAACAGTCGATTTTTTCGGCGTTGCAGTACGTTTTCAAGAATGCGAAGATTGATGGTGATATGATTAAGGTTTATGACGAGGTGAATATGCCGATTGATGAAGTTTTTTTGTGGGTCGAGGAGAATATTCCTGTGGAGTATAAGGGTGTAGAATTGGTGAGGGCGTTGGATGCTTTGTCTTTGGCGGATGTTTTTCGAGGGAGGATTCGGAGGCAGAGGCATTGGAGATTTATGGTGTATGAGTATTTTTTGCTTGGTGCAGGGGTTGCGAGTGCTAAGAAATATAACCGGACAGGGTGGACGAATTACCGGAAGCCGTCGAGGATTTTGAAGATATGGCTACAGAATCAGCGGGCAGCGAAGAAGAAGACGATTTGTCAGAAGTATGCGAAGCGTTGTCATATTTCGACGAAAACTGCGATGAAGGATTTTATGTTGTTGAAGATTATTTTGGGGAAGCGGGAGATTCGGGAGGAGTTGAATCTTGATAATGACGAAATTTCTTATTTAGACAAGTAATTTCCATTCTCTCTGTTAATTTCGTCGTGATAATTTTCTTATGTGCGTTAAGCACACCGCGAAAATTCTAACTTAGAAATTAACTAGAGATAATGAAAATTGTTTGTGATTGGGTGAAGGTTGTTGTGAAATATATAAAACTATAAATATGTGAAATATTTTGGGTTGTAATGAGAAATTCTAAACGAATAAGTAGTTTTGTAGAAAGTTATATGCGTTCGGAAGGTTGCGTGATTTCGACTCAGGAGATTATAGATTCTAAGATGGTTCCAAGATTGAAGAATTATCAGGTTCGTCCTGGAAAGGTATCTGATTCTATTTTTGGCGGGAAAGGAAGTTATGTAGATAAGGCTACGGGGAAGTCAGTTGAGTTTGAGAATCCTCCGCTAAAGGATAGGTATGGAACTTCTTTGAGAATTATGGTTCGAACAGAAAAAATATCTACTCATGATATTGTTAGGGGGAATATTCCTTTTAAGGATCAAGTTTTGGCGGTGAATCATGATTATATGAGGAAGATGTTGCGGTCAGTTTTGGGGAGTTCGCAGTTGGAGGTTGATGGGCTTGGGAGGAATGCTGTTGTTATTTGTTGCTGAGAATTTAAAACAGATTTCTTTTGAAAATGTTCTTAGGGCGTACATGGCGAAAAGTTCTACTTCGACTTCATTGTATCAACATTTTTTAAAAGGGAAGAGAAATTTTTGCGGTCATAATCTTCCGAATGATTTAATTGTAAATGGATGGTTGCCTTATGTAATGGATACTCCTTCTACGAAATCGGATGAGCATGATGAGTCTGTTTCTCCGGAGACTTTGTTTAGGCGAGGTCTTTGTACGAGGGAACAGTATGCTGAAATAAGAAGTAATTCCTTGCTTGCTTTTGGGATGGTTTCTCAATTTTTGAAGGAAAAGGGTTTAATTGCGGTGGATACGAAAACTGAGCATGGGATTAATAGGTATGGTAAAATTGTTGTGCAGGATGAGATTTGGACGATGGATTCTTCTAGGTTTTGGATTGCTGATGATTATTTGAATCAATGGGAGAAGTTGATGGATGGAGAGATTGAAGAATTAAATCCGTTGTCTTATTCGAAAGAGTTTGCACGAGGTTTTTCTAAGGGGGAGGAAGGTTATAGTGATGAGCAAAGGATTAAGATAGCTGTTCGGTATATAGGGGGAATTCGGCGTTTGACTGGGAAGGAGTTTGTTCCGGATATGAGGTCTAGGGATGAAAGGGTTGTTAGTGGCTTGGAAGCTGCTGTTGAGATAGTTGTTTAGATTTTTGAGAAAAGTATTTTTAACACTGAGCTTGAGTATCAGTTCCAGATGCGTCCCATCCCCACATTGGGCTTGGTGCTGTGCTTGAAAGTGTTAGTGTTCCACATTCTTTTGGAGCATCGTTGAATGCTGAACAGATTGCGGATAGGTAACTTGCAGCGTCTCTTCCGCTTTGTGCGATTGCTCCATTTATGACTAGTATCGGGGAGCCTCGGACTCCGTAGGATTCGCTAAGGGCCTTGTCTACATTGTAGTATTCTTCCCATTTTCCTGATGAGACACATTCGTTCATCTTTGTTTCATCAATGTTTGCTGTTGCTAACGCGTTTTCAGAGATTCCTTCTTTTAGGAATTCTCTTAGGTATGGCAAGAATTTATCTGGTTGTTCTTCCCTGATGCAAACCTGTATTGGTGTTTCGGTTTCTTCTGGTTGGTGCATGAAGTAATGGACGAATCTGATTTTTGCATCTGCTTTGTCGAAGGATTCTAAAACTGGGACGAAGCCTTTTTCTGCCTGAGTTCCGTAAGGGCAGTGTGTCATTATGAATAGTTCTGCGACGGGTTTATCGGATTTTAAGACTTCGGTTTTTGCGGGTTCTTGTTGTTGGGGCGGTGTATCCTGAATCACTTTTGCTGTTAACGGGATTAAACTTGGAATTAAATTTTCTCCGTCTTTTGTAACGTAAACCGGAACTTCTTGTCCCCTGATTGAAAGGATTACTTCGTATAATTGTCCATTATCTATTGTGGTTATGAGTTCTGCTTCTGCACCCTGATTGTTCGCGAATTCTAACACTTTTTGACCGGCCTCTGTTATTCCGATTGCGGAGCCACAAGTTGCTCCGTTGATAAGAATAACTGTTAATAAGATTGCTAATGTGATTGTTGAAATAGCCCAGTAGTTCTTTTTACAACTTCTTAGAATTTTTTTATAATCAATCTTTTTCTTATCTGTCATGTTTTTTTGAGATAGCAATTCTTTATAAATGTTTTCCTTGTTTTAATCTTATGATTGTTGAAAAAAAAGTTAGAGAGATTATTGAAAAGTATAATTTGATTAAAAAAAGGGATAAGGTTGTCGTGGCGTTGTCTGGCGGGAAGGATTCCGTAGTTGTTTTGTATATGTTACATAATTTTGGATATAGTGTTGAGGCGTTGATGATTGATTTGGGGATTGGAGAGTGGTCGAAGATTCATAACGAGGGGATGACGAGGTTTTGTTCGGAGTTGGGGGTGCCGTTGACGATTGTTGATTTGAAGAAGGAGATTGGGCAGGGAATTGGTTTTATTAAGGAGATTTTGAAAAAGGAAAAGAACTTATCAGGGTGTACGGTTTGCGGGACTGTGAAGCGGTGGATTTTGAATAAGTGGGCGAAGAAACTGGGGGCTGATAAGTTGGTGACGGGGCATAATCTCGATGATGAGGCACAGAATGTTTTGATGAATTTTTTGAAGGGGAATGTTTTGCTTGGGGTGAATTCGTCTCCAGCGACAGGAGGTAGTTCAGAACTTAGAACTGGGAACTTAAAACTTGGGGGCGAGAAAGGATTTGTGCAGAGGGTGAAGCCGCTGTTTTTTATTCCGGAGTCGGAGGTGAGGGAGTATGCGAAGGACAAGAAGTTTGATATTTTGTATGATAAGTGTCCGTGCGCGTTTGGGACGTATCGGGTCGAGACGCGTGAGTGGATGAGGGGGATTGGCGACGCTGAGAAGTTGAAGATTGTTGAGGGATTTCAGAAGTTGGTTCCGAAGTTGCGGAGAGAGAATGTTCGGGAGATTAAGAAGTGTAAGGAATGCGGGGAGCCGTCGAGGGGGAATGTTTGTAGTGTTTGTAAGATTTTTTCGTGTTTGGATTGATGTATATTTTGGAGACTATAAGTGTTTATTAATTGGTTTTTGGTTTGGTTTTTATGAAAGTGCAATTAATTAGTACCCCTAATAGGATTGATACTCTTGATGGGGCAAAGAAATATTGTCAAGACTTTGCGCGAATTTGTTATTCTGGAAAAGATTTTGATGATGTGAAGGAGGAGATTTATGATCCTAAACTTGTCGATGGGAGATTAATTAAGAGGGGTCATCATAGTATTTTTGATCATTTTAATATGGGGTTCTATTTTGACGGGTTGCCAAAAGCTATGGCCATGGTTTTTAATAACGAGCCACCGTATACGACTTCTGAGAAATCCGCGAGGTTTACTGTGATGGAGGAGATTCCCGAGGCTCAAAAGAGTTTGTATGATAAGTGGTTTGGGATTATTCATTCACATATTGAGAACTATTGTCCTAAGTCTAATTATCCGAAAATGTATGTGAAGGATGAGGATGGGAAGACTAAGATTGATAAGTTATCTCAGGAGAATGCCAGATATGTGACTAGCGTTTTTACTCCTGCAAAAATAGGGTATACGATGTCTTTGAGGCAGATGAATATTTTGGCTAACGAGTTTGAGAAATTCAAATTAGGGTATGAGTTTAATGATAGATTATTTTATGAAGGGATGGTTCCGTTTTTGATGTCTGATGTTATTCGGAGGTTTAGAATTCCGGGTCTTGAAAGTAAGGCTCGTGCGGGTGTTAAACTACTGGGAGGTAGGGTTGAGGAACATTTTGGCGAGGATGTTTATTCGACTAATTTGAAAATGAGTTTTGCGTGTTTAGCTCAGAATCATCGGCATAGGACGATTCATAACCATATCGTTGATGGGTGGAGAGATAATACTCCTACTGGGTATTTTATACCTCCAATTATTATGGATGATAAAAAGTTGTCTGACGAATGGTATTCTGATTTGGATAGTGTTGCGGAGAATGATTTTCCACAGGCACAGATTATTGATGTTGCTGAACGGGGAAATCGTGAGGATTTGGAAATGAAGTTGCGGGAGCGGAATTGTGGGTTGGCTCAGTTGGAGATTGTTAGGGTGATGGATGGTTTGTTGGAGAAGTATTCTCGGTATGTCCCTGAAATGGAAGGTCTTCGTGGTGCGACTTGCGTGACTTCTGGTGACGGGTGTAAGAAGGGGGGATGTGTTTTTGGTTCTGAGATGGCTGTCAGCAGATTGGTATGATGAAAAAAGGGAAGTTGATTGTTATTGCTGGGACGGATTCTTCTGGGAAGGAGACTCAGACTGGGAAGTTGATTGAAAGGTTTCGTCGAGAGGATGTGCCTTGTGAGACAATGAGTTTTCCTCGGTACGATACCCCTACTGGAAGAATTGTCGGGGGCCCGTATTTGGGGAAGCCGGAGATTGGTGAGTGTTGGTTCTCAGAGGGTCCTGATTCTGTAGATCCTAGGGTTGCTTCTCTTTATTATGCAGCGGATAGACGGGCGGCTTTGCCGGAAATTGAATCGATTTTAAATTCAGGAAAGCATTTGGTTCTGGATAGGTATGTTTCGGCGAATATGGGGCATCAGGGCGGGAAAATTAGGGATGCTGAGAAGCGTGAGGATTTTTATAGATTTGAAGAAAGATTGGAGCATGATTTGTTAGGGTTGCCTCGGGCAGATTTGACAGTTTTTTTGTATATACCTTATCTCGTTGCTATGGGCTTGGAAAAAGGGAGAGAGGGGGAGGCGGATGGGCACGAATCTAATCCTAGGCATTTGATGAATGCGGAGGAAGCGTATTTGCAATTGGCTGAACTTTATAATTGGCACAAAATTAATTGTGTCTCTGGAAGAGCTCCGTGGGGCGGAATTAATTTTTTGAAAACTGTTAAGGAAATTCATAACGAGGTTTATAGAATTGTTGAAGGGTTAATTGGTGGGTGTTCTTAAATCTTAGTGATTCCTTAAGAAAAGTAACTGTCGATTTGTTGAGTCAATCCTTATCAGGGAATATAGTTTCTTGATTATAGTAATCTTTAAATAGTCTTCGGAATTGTATTTCTCTATGTCTACTAGAGATTGTGGTGAAAAGGGGGAAAAGGTACAATATATTGTATCTGTTATGAAATAAAGTGTTGTGTCCTTATTGTACTAATCCTGAGACGAAGGTTACGGATAAGCGGGATTCAGGTTCTGTTGCGCGTCGGAGGAGGGAGTGTCTCAAGTGTGGGAAGCGGTTTACTACTTATGAGCGGGTTGAATTGGATTTGAATGTTATTAAGAAAGATGGTCGTCGAGAGAAATTTAATTGTGATAAGCTTTTGAGAGGGATTAGTAAGAATCTTGAGAAGAGACCTTTTACGACGAAGCAGATTGAAGAGATTGTCGATGATGTCACAGCGAGGGTTTATCGGATTGCGAAGGATAAGGATATTTTGAGTTCGCGGATTGGGGAGATGGTGATGGCGAAACTTCGGAAGGTTGATAAGATTGCGTATATCCGGTTTGCGTCAGTGTATCGTGATTTTGCGGATATTGATGAGTTTAGGGATGAGTTAAAAAAGTTAAAATAGAGAAAAATGATTAGTAAAATTCGTAAGCGTGATGGGAGTGTTGTACTCTTCCAGGAAAGTAAGATTGCTGATGCTATTTGGAGAGCAGCGAGGGCCGTCGGCGGGAAGGATCGCGAGAAGACGAAAGTTCTTGCGAGTTTGATTATTAAAAATTTGGATGAATCTTATGGGGTGCATGGAATTCCCGAAGTGGAGGATGTTCAGGATTTGGTTGAAAAGATTTTGATTGAAGAAGGACATGCAAAGGTTGCGAAGGCGTTTATTCTTTACAGAAAGAGTCGTGATGAGTTGAGGAATGTTAAGGGGTTGTTTGATACTATCGAGGCTGTTGAGGATTATATTGGTTTGGATGATTGGATGATTAAGGAAAATTCGAATATGGGTTTCTCTCTTCAGGGTTTGAATAATTATATAGCGACGAAGATTATTGCGAATTATTGGATGAGACGAATTTATCCTGAAGCGATTAGGAAGGTTCACGAAGCCGGGGATTTGCATATTCATGATCTTGGTTGTCTTGGTGCGTATTGCGTCGGATGGGATTTGAAGGATTTGTTGACGGTGGGATTTAAGGGGGTGAAGGGGAAGGTTGAGTCGAAGCCACCGAAGCATTTTCGAACAGCGTTGGGTCAGATAGTTAATTTTTTTTATACGTTGCAAGGAGAGACTGCGGGTGCTCAGGCGTTTTCGAATTTCGATAGTTTGCTCGCGCCATTTGTGAGGTATGACAAATTGAGTTATGATGATGTTAAGCAAGGGATGCAGGAATTTTTATTTAATATGACTGTCCCGACGAGGGTGGGGTTCCAAACTCCTTTTACAAACCTTACAATGGATTTGAAAGTTCCTTCTTATATGGCTGACGAGCATGTTCTTATTGGGGGACAGCCCCAGATGGAAACCTATAAAGATTTTAAGGTGGAGATGAAGATGATTAATCAGGCTTTTGCAGAGTGTATGCTCGAGGGTGATGCTTCTGGAAGGGTTTTTACTTTTCCAATTCCAACCTATAATATTACAAAAGATTTTGACTGGGATAATCCTGATTACGATTTGATTTGGGAGATGACAGCGAAGTATGGGATTCCTTATTTTTCGAATTTTGTTAATTCGGATATGAAGCCGGAAGATGCGAGGAGTATGTGCTGCCGTCTTAGAATTGACAATACGCAATTGAAAAAACGAGGAGGGGGTTTGTTCGGTGCGAATCCGCAGACAGGTTCGATTGGAGTCGTTACGATTAATATGGCTCGGTTGGGTTATGTGTCGACGGGTGAAGACGATTTTATTGCGCGGCTTGATAGATTGATGGAATTGGCGAAGGAGAGTCTTGAGATAAAAAGGAAGACTGTTGAGAAATTTATTGATGTCGGGCTTTATCCGTATTCGAAGTTTTATTTGAGGCAGGTGCACCAGAGGTTTGGGGAGTATTGGAAGAATCATTTTGCGACGATTGGGTTGCTTGGGATGAATGAAGCTGTTATGAATTTTATGCCTGGGGAAAATATTACGACGGTGAGTGGTCATAAGTTTGCGATTAAGGTTATGGATTTTATGAGGGAGAAGTTGATAGGGTATCAGGAGGAGACAGGGAATATTTATAATTTGGAGGCGACGCCGGGAGAGGGGACGACTTATAGGTTTGCTAGGATGGACAAGAAGAGGTTTGGAAGGATTATTATTGCGAATGAGGACTTTTATCAGAAGGGGGCAAAGCCGTATTATACTAATAGTTCTCAACTTCCGGTGAATTTTACCGATGATGTTTTCGGGGCGTTGGATTTGCAGGACGAGTTGCAGTGTAAGTATACCGGGGGAACAGTCTTCCATACTTTTATCGGCGAGAAGATAGATAAGGAGGCTGTTAAGGTGATGGTGAAGAAAATTGCTCATGGTTATCATATGCCATATTTTACGATTACTCCAACTTTTTCGGTTTGCCCTGTTCATGGATATCTTGCGGGAGAGCATGAGTATTGTCCTAAGTGTGACGAGGAAATCGCCGAGGCTGAGGCGAATCCTATTTCGGTTTCTGATGAGTTTGTCGAGGCTGAGACTGATGTTTCTTTGGTTAATGATGTCCCGTTTGTTGTCAAGAAAGATGTCGGAGAGAATCCAGTTTCCAGAGAATTGGAGAAACCGTTGTTGAATTCTCAAATAAATTTAGGAGGTGATACTTATGGGACGGACAAGGTGCGAAGTTTGGAGTAGAGTTTGTGGTTATCTGCGACCGACTGCTCAGTGGAATGAAGGGAAGGTTGAAGAATTTAAAGATCGGACGCTATTTGTGGAGAATTAAATTATGAGAATTATGGGGTTGCAAAAGATGACTTTGATAGATTATCCTGGTGAGGTTGCCTGTACTATCTTTTTGTTTGGATGTAATTTCCGTTGTGGGTTTTGTCATAATCCTGATTTGGTTATTCGGAAATTTGAAGCAGGTTTTTCTGAAGAGGATGTTTTGAAATTTTTGAGGGAAAGGGAAGGAAAACTCGACGCTGTTTGTATTTCTGGAGGTGAGCCGTTGATGAGTTTGGATTTGGATTTTGTGCGAAGGATAAAAGGGTTGGGGTATAAAGTGAAGATTGATACTAATGGGGGTTTTCCCGAGAAGCTAAAGAAATTGATTGACGAGGAATTAGTCGATGCTGTTGCTATGGATGTTAAGGCTTCGAGGAAGAATTATTCGGAGGTTGCGGGTGTTGAGGTGGATATGGGAAAGATTGAAGAATCTATTCGGTTGATTTCTGATTTTAAGAATTATGAATTTAGGACTACTGTCGTCGGGAGATTTCATGATGTTGATGAGGTGAGGTTGATTGGTCTGTGGTTGGGTGAGATTTGTGGGAAGAAGCCGAAGAAGTTTTTTTTGCAGGGATTCAAATCTAAAGGCGATTTGATTGATGAGAGTTTTTTAAAGGAAGAAGATGTTTCTGAAGGGCATCTTAATAAGTTGAAGAATTGTGTCGTCGGGTTTTTTGAGGAGGTGGGGGTGAGGGTATGAGGGAATCACATTGGTAATAAAAGTTAAAATTAAAAAGTTGAAGGAGAATGCGATTGTTCCGAGGTATGCCCACGAGGGGGATGCGGCGATGGATTTGTTCTCGACGGAAAATTATCTAGTTCTTGCGGGGACTAGGCAACTTGTTTCTATAGGGATTGCGATGGAATTGCCGGAGGGGTATTTTGCTTCTATTCGTGATAAGAGTGGACTTGCTTATAGGAAAGGAATTACACTTCTTGGGGGAGTGATTGAATATACTTATCGAGGTGAATATGGGGTGATTGTTTTGAATACAGGGGATGAGGATTTTGAGATTAAAGCAGGGGATAAGATTGCACAGGTTGTGATTGCTCCTGTGGCGACGGCAGAGGTCGAGGTTGTCGAGGATTTGGGCGAGACAGCGAGGGGTGATGGGGCTTGGGGGAGTACTGGGACTAGATAGTATATGATAAATTGTAATAGTTTTTATAAGTTGTTTTGATGTCTTGTTTTGATGTCTATTATTGGAATTACTGGGACGCTGGGGGCCGGAAAGGGGACGATAGTTGAGTATCTTTTGAAGAAAGGGTTTAAGCATCATTCTGTGAGGGAGTTTCTTGTCGAGGAGATTATGCGAAGAGGGTTAAAGTCTGATAGAGAGAGCATGGTTTTGGTTGCGAATGAGTTGAGGGAACGACATGGTTCGAGTTATATTGTGGAGCAGTTGTATTCGCGGGCGAAGGAAGTCGGAGGTGATGCGGTTATCGAGAGTATTCGGTGTGTCGGGGAGGTTGAGGCGTTGAGGGGGAAGAAAGGTTTCGTTTTGTTTGCTGTTGATGCGGATATCGAGACGAGGTATTCGAGGATTGTCGAGCGGAAGAGTGTCAGCGATGGAGTTTCGTTTGAAGAGTTTGTTGGGCAGGAGCAACGGGAGATGTCGTCTGACAATCCGGTGAAACAGAATCTTAAGAAGTGTATTGGGATGGCGGATTATAGTTTTAAAAATGATTGGACTATCGAGGAGCTTTGTAAGAAAGTGGGGGCTGTCTTGGATAAGGTTCGAGGAGGTGTTGGGAGAAAACATATTCGCCCGACGTGGGATGAGTATTTTATGGAGATTTCTCGGACGGTTGCATTGAGGGCGACTTGTGATAGGGGTCGAGCTGGTTGTGTGATTGCGAAGGATAAGCAGATTTTGGTGACGGGTTATGTTGGTTCTCCGAAAGGGTTGTCTCATTGTGATGAGGTCGGGCATTTGATTGAGGCGACGGTTCATGGTGACGGGGTGACGAGAGATCATTGTATTCGGACGACGCATGCGGAACAGAATGCTATTTGTCAGGCGGCGAAGTTAGGGATTGCTATTGACGGGGCTACGCTTTATTGTATTTTGGAACCGTGTCCTGTTTGTGCGAAGATGATTATTAATTCAGGGATTATGAGGGTTGTTTGTGAGAAGAGGTATCAGTCGGGGGCTCAGGGTTTGATGGAGCAGGCGGGTGTGAGGGTTGATGTTTTGAATGATGTTGTCGAGGAGTATTAGTCAATTTACATCTCCTCCAAAACGTCAATCCCCAACAAATCCAAACTCTTTTTCAAAGTGATTCGAAACGCATTGACTAGTTTTAGTCTGAAACCTTCTTCGATGCTTCCTAGGACTGGACAGTCGTGATAGAATTCGTTGAAGATTTGGGATAGTTCGAAGGCGTAGTTAGCGACGAGGTTTGGTGCTAGGTGTTCATAGGCGTTTGTGATGATATCTTCAAATGAATTAATTTTTTTTAGCAATCGGATTTCGGGATCTTTTAAATCTAAGATTTTTACTGTCTTTTTGTTTTTAATTTTTCTGATGATGCTCGAGGCTCTTGCATAGGAGTAAAGAAGGTATGGGCCTGTGTCGCCTTCGAAGGCCAAGGCTTCGTCGGGATTGAATACGATTCCTCGATGGATATCTACTTTTAACAAATTATATTTTATTGCCGAAAGTGCAATCGTTAAGCTTCTTTTTTCTAACTCTTTTTCGTTTAAATTATCAGTAGCTCTGGTTTCAATTCCTTCTTTTGCAATCTCTTGAGTTTCGTTAATTAAATCATCTGCAGAAACAGAAGTTCCTTCTCGAGATTTCATTTTTCCCGTCGGCAAACTGACCAGGCCATAAGATAAATGTTTTAAATCTTTTTTAAAGCCTAATTTGTTTAAGATGCTGAATAAAACCTTGAAGTGGTATTCTTGGTCACAACCTACAACGTAATACGAACTGTCTAAATTGAAATCTTCAATTTTCTGTTCAGCCAAGTATAAATCTTGAGTAATATAGACTGAAGTCCCATCTGATCTCAAAAGAATTTTTTCACCTAACTTTTCTTTTTCTAAATCAATAGCAACTGCACCGTCTTTTTTCTTATGGAATACTTTCTTTTTTAGACCAGCTTCGATAATTTCTTTACCTTTTTTATAAATTTCACTCTCGTAATAACTTCGGTCAATTTTGGAAAGACCGAATTTATCAAAACATTCTTGCATTCCGGAGTAAGTCCATGAATTTAATTTTTTCCAGAGGGCTAAAGTTTTCTTATCATCTTTTTCCCATAGTTTTAATTTTTTTTGAGCTAACTTTTCTAGTGCTTCATTTTTAGCAGATGCCTTGCTGAATTTTACATACAAATCTCCGACAAATTTGTCGCTTTTGATATTTTCACTTTCAGGGGTTTTCCCGTCGGCAAATTTTTCATAACCTATCATTGATTTTGAGATTAGAATTCCTCTGTCGTTGAATAGGTTTAGGTGTGTGACTTGGTTTCCTGCGTTGGATATAATTTTACATATCGATTCTCCAATCGCCATGTTTCTTAAATGTCCGACGTGTAACGCTTTATTTGTATTTGGTGAAGGATATTCAACTCCTATTTTCTTTTTATCAATATTCAATTTACCGAAATTTTTTTGTTTAATTTTTTTCAAAACATTTTCTGCTAAGGTTTTTTTGTTGATGAAAAAGTTTATGTAAGGTCCTTTGAAGTCGACGTTCGAGATTTCTTTTGGCAAATTTTTTCTTAATTTCTTCGCTAAATCTTCAGCGATAACTAATGGCGATTTTTTTAGTTTTTTTGATAAGAGGAAGCAAGGAATAGCATAGTCTCCTAATTCTTTTGAAGGCGGGAGTTCAATTAAATTTTCAATTTCTTTGGATTTTAGACTAGTTTCTTCTGTGATTAGTTTAACTATAGATTTTTTCATAAGTATTTAAGAGGGGATGGATTTATTAAACTTCCCTTCCTTTCCTGAAAATGAAATCTTTTTCAAAATCTTTTTTTAAGAAAGATACTATTGCGGTCGCAAAAGCTCTTCTCGGAAAGCTTCTTATTCGTGAGACTCCTAGTGGTCTGATTGTTGCAAGGATTGTTGAAACGGAGGCGTATCTCCTTGACGATCCGGCGTCTCATTCTTTCAACGGAAGAACTCCTCGAAACGCTCCAATGTTTGGGGTCTCTGGAAAATCTTATGTTTATTTTACTTATGGAATGTATAATTGTCTTAATGTTACGACGAATAAAAAAGGGGTTGGCGAGGCTGTTCTTATTCGGGCGTTGGAGCCTGTCGAGGGGATTGAGATAATAAAAAGGAATCGGGGGAATGTGGAGGAGAAGAATCTTTGTAATGGTCCTGGGAAGTTGACGATTGCTTTTGGGATTACCAAGGAAGAGAACGATATTGATTTGTTGGATGAGGGGTCGGAGTTGAGGCTGATGGCTACGGGGAAGGCAAGGGATTTTGAGATTGTTGAGACGACGAGGGTTGGGATTTCTAAGGCAACGGAGATACAACAGAGATTTTATATTAAGAGGAATAAATGGGTTAGTAGTAAGTAATAATTTTTAGGTTTTATTAGTGGTTAAGAATTAATACTTTTATTATTTTTATTTTCTGTGAGCGTTATAAATAGCCGCCCCTCCTGCGAGACCTGCCGTAAAGGCACTGGCTACTCCAAGAATATAATCTCCAGAAGTTAGTCCTTCAGCAATCTCTTTTGCAGATTGATACACTTGTTGTGTTAATTCGGGAGTGTTGGTTAATTGAGTTTGTAAAATAATTGCTTTTGTGCTCATAGTAGTTAATAGCCTCTCTAACGAATTATATCCGCTAAGTAGAGATAGTCCTCCAAGTATCGTAGTTATCGAGTGATTTTTTAAATTTGACATTTTATTTTTTCCAGAAATTAAATAAACTAGAGAGTTATAAACCTTTTGTTTCTGTTACTTCTTGAAAATGAAACATCTATTTCTAATTCCTAAAAAACTGCCCATTTTCCTTCTGTTTTTTGTTCTCTATCTAAAACCGAATCCTTCTTATTAATTCTCGGTCGTCCAGATTCTTTGTCTTTTCTTAATGTAATGTCTAAAGATTTTAATAACTCGGAAATTCCTTCTTCAAATCCTCTAATCTTTGATGCTTGTCCGTTGACTCCAGATTCCCCATCAAAATTAATGATTGAGTCAGCCAGATAGCTTATGAGTAATAAGTCATGGTCGACGACGAATGCGGTTTTTTCTTTTTCAGTCATAATGTCTTTGATTGCTTTTGCAACTGAAATCCTTTCTTCAACATCTAAGTATGCCGAAGGTTCGTCGATTAGATAGACTTCTGCGTTTTTCGCTAGACATCTTGCGATGCTGAATCTTTGTAACTCTCCACCTGATAGCTCTTTTAATTTTTTCGCGTGTAAAACTCCGAGGTTAAATACGGATGCTAATTTCTTTCCGATTTTTTCTTTAAACATAATGTCCTTTATGGTTTCTTTGCTGTTTGTAAATAAATACTGTGGTTTGTATGAAATGTCTAATCCTAAATCCAATTTACCGTTGCTGGTTTCCAATTCTCCTGCTAGGGCTCGAACAAAACTCGTTTTTCCTGTTCCGTTTTTACCAAGTATACCTATAACGTGGTTTTGATGGATTTCTCCTGCATCAACTTTTAGCTCGAAACCAGAATTAAACTTTAGGTCGAAATCTGGCCATTCGGCAATTTTTGCTCCGGACATTGGCGGATTTTTTGTGAAATTGAAGTTTAAGGATTTGTCTCTAATTCTTAAATTTTCTTCTTTTAGAAATCCGTGCAGGTAGGCGTTGACTCCTACCGACGACGATTTCACGCCTGAGACGGTTCCGAACGCGCCTTGTCCTCCGAAAAAAATGTTTAGGTAATCTGTTAGGTAGTCGAGGATTAATAGGTCGTGTTCTACGACTATGAGGGTTTTGTTTTTTGCAATTTCTTTTAAGAAATCGCTGACTCTTAATCTTTCTTTAATATCTAAAAATGCTAACGGTTCGTCGAAGAAATATATGTCTGCGTCGCCTAAGGATGTTGCGAGAATTGCTATTTTTTGTAACTCTCCTCCCGATAATTTATTTATTTTGTTTTCCAAAACATTTTCGATGTTTAATTTTTTGGCTAATCGTTTAATGTCTGCGATTTTTCCTCTTTTTTCTAATAGTTCCATTACGTTAATGTCCATTACTAGTTGCGATAAGTTTTGGGGTTTGTACGAAATTTTTTTGGAGTCCAAGGTCTCGAAATATCTCAAGATTTCGTTTCCTTTGAAGAATTTTTTAATGTCTTCCTTGCTGGCTGACTTCTCTCCGAGATTAATCTTTTCTGTTCCCGCTAAAAGTTTTATCGCTGTGGATTTTCCGATACCGTTTCTACCTAGGAGTCCGAGGACGTTTCCTTCTTTGGGGGTTGGTAATCCGTATAAGGCAAAACCATTTTCTCCGTATCTGTGGACGATGTCGTTTTCATTCATCGAGGGTAAGTTGATGATTTCGATTGCTTCGAAAGGGCATCGTTTTACGCAGATAGCACAGCCGATGCAACTGGTTTCGTCGATTGTTGTTTCGTTCGAGATGGTTATACAACTATCCGATTCTTTTTTCTCGATTGGACAATATTTTTTGCATTCGTGTCCGCAGATAGTGGGTTTGCATTTTTCTTTGTGGATTATTGCTAGTTTCATGATAAGTAGAAATATGTAGATATTTTAAAGTTAATTAACATTTAGTTCCGCACTCGGGGCAAAATTTTTCTCCACCCTCTAGCGCCCAATTACATTTAGGGCATCTCTTGAGTTCTTTTTTCTCTTCGATAATTGCTTCGTAGTCGTCTCTTCCAGATAGAACTTTCCCCATGATTTTACGAATTTTGTCTTGTTCTTCTCCTTTCTCTTGGTATTTTGTTAAGTCAAATCCATCCATGTTTTAGATTAATTAGAAGCTTTTATAAAATTTGCTTATCTCAAAGGGGGATGGTACGGAAGTGTATATTGTGTAATGAAGAAATTGGGACGACTTTTTTAAATAAGTTGGACGGGACGGTTGTCAAGGTTGGCGAGGTCGAGGTCTCGAAGAGGTTTTATGTTTGTTCGGATTGTCAGAAGGAGCATGGGGAAAATTTAAAAGAAAAGATTTCTAAGTTGTAGTGGTGCCTCTGTAGCTCAGTTGATAGAGCGCAACACTCGTAATGTTGAGGTCGCGGGTTTGACTCCCGTCGGAGGCTTTACCGATTTTTGTTGACACCAGTTTTGGGGCAGTGTTTGGCAACGGGGCATTTTGAACACCATGGGGAAATTGGTTGGCAGATTTTTTTACCGAATAAAACGAAGGTTCCGTTGAATTTATTCCAGTATTTTTTTGGTAATATTTTTTCTAATTCTTTTTCGGTTTGTTCGGGAGTTTTTGTTTTTATCCATCCGAGTCGGTTTGGAATTCGGTGGCAGTGGGTATCGATTGGGAGGACGTCTTTGCCGTAGGCGAATGCCAGAACGATGTTTGCTGTTTTTGGGCCGATGCCTTTTATTGATAATAATTTTTCTTTGTCGTTGGGAACTTTTGAATTAAATTTTTTAATTAGAATTTTGGAAACGTGTTTTAGTATTTTCGCTTTCTTTTTATAGTGTCCTGACGAAAAAATTAATTTTTCTAATTTCTTTATGGATAGCTTTACTATTTTTTCTGGGCTGTCTGCAATTGCAAAAAGCTTTATACATACTTTTTCTGTGGTTTCATCTTTTGTTCTCAGTGAAAGTAGGCATGCGATTAGAATTTTGAAGGCGTCGGATTTTCCTTTCATACGGTTTAGGGTTGTTAGACTTTTCTGGCCGAAATGTTTTTCGAGGGTGTTCATGGTTTGGGAGATGTTTTTTGTCATGGGGTTGAATATGTAGGGGGTTCTACTTTTAAATTATGTGTGTTTGAATCAATGTGGGGAGGAGGATTCGCCGTCGTTTCGAAGAAACTCGGACGGGCTAAAGCCCTAAGAAAAATCCATATTCTCTGAGTTGAGATTTTCCTTAAACCCCCTGGGGTTCGAACAATATGTGGGGAGGAGGATTCGAACCCCCGTAAGCATAAGCTACTGGCGCTTAAAGCCAGCCCGTTTGGCCACTCCGGCATCCCCACATGGAAATAGGCAGAAATTAAGATATAAAAAGTTGATGGTAAAAAACATATTGCAGGATTATTACCAAGAACTAGTGGGTCCTTTTTTGTGTTTGCTTTTCTTCACAGCACGAAGATTGCTTGGCCTATTATTATTCTTGTTTCCATCCACGTGATGAGCATCATATCCTTTTCTAACAGGGCCACCCATTTTTTTCTCTAAAACCCTTTTATGAATTGACCTAGTTACACCATCGCTATCCGTGAACACCTTATATCCACTTTTATTTTTTCTAATAACCATAAAAAAAGAAGTAAGAGGAAGTATAAAAGATTATCGGAGTAGGCGAGAGTGAGTCGATTTGCTCGAATTTTTCTCAACGAAGTGATTAGAAAAATTTTAGAGTGAATTGCGAATAGGGTTTTGAACTTGTTCGAATCCCGCTCAGAGCAAAGTAGCGAGAGCGGGATTTGAACCACGCGACCTTGAGGTTATGGGCCTCACGAGCTGACCAGACTGCTCCATCTCGCTATGGAAGTGGGTAATGAAAAAGCCTTATAAACATTATTATTTTGTCATCTTTATGGGGAAATTGATTGGTATTGATGATGCGGGGAGGGGTCCGGTTTTGGGTCCAATGGTTTTGGCGGGGGTTTTGATTGAGGATAGTGAGGAGTTGGAGATTAAAAATATGGGTGCGAAGGATTCTAAGTTGCTTACGTCGAGACAGCGAGGGGAAATTAAGGAAGAAGTTGTGGCGCGGTTTAAATATTGTGTGAAGGTTAGTGAGCCTATAGATATCGATGAGTCGGATAATTTGAATTATCTTGAAGCGATTAAGGCTGCGATGATTGTAAACGAGTTGACGGAAGATTTGGATGAGTCAGTTAAGGTTGTGATTGATTGTCCTTCGGTGAATATTTCTTCTTGGTCAATGGACGTCCAGAAGTTGATTAAAAAACCGGAATTGGTTTCGCTTGTTTGTGAGCATAAGGCTGATTTGAATCATCCAGTGGTTTCTGCGGCTTCGATAGTTGCGAAGGAGAGAAGGGAAGACGAGATGAAGAAACTTCGGAGAGAGTTTGGGACGGATTTTGGTTCGGGGTATCCTGCGGATCCTAAAACGAAGGATTTTATCAAGGAGAATTTTGATAATCCAAAATATAGAAAGATAATTCGGTTTTCTTGGAATACTATTAAGAGATTGCTTAAAGCAAAAAACCAGAAAAGTTTATTCTAACAATCCTTAAAAACCATAATTTCCTTAGTCCGAATATGACATATATAAAAAAGATTGTGATGCATGGGTTTAAATCTTTTGCAAGAAAAACTGAGATACTTTTGGAGGATTCGATTAATGTTATCGTCGGACCGAACGGGTCGGGCAAGTCTAATATAACTGATGCACTTTGTTTTGTTCTTGGTCGACTTTCGATAAAATCTATCCGGGCGGCAAAGGCAGCGAATCTTATTTTTTCTGGGAATAAAACTTACAAGGGTTCGGTTGAGGCGTCGGTGGAGTTAGTGTTCGATAATTCGGGCAAGGCGTTTGCGATTGATTCGAATGAGGTTGTGATAAAACGAGTTGTGAGAAAAAATGGTCAATCGATTTATAGAATAAATGGTCAGACAAAAACTCGGCAGGATCTTCTTGAGCTTTTGGCTCAGGCGGGTGTTGATCCCAATGGATTTAATATTGTTCTTCAGGGAGAGATACAATCTCTGGTAAAATCCACACCGGATGAGCGGAGGAAAATAATAGAAGAGGTTGCCGGGATTTCGATTTATGAAACT
>DAOWGX010000024.1 GCA_030641715.1 Nanobdellota archaeon | reverse complement strand
CTTACAAATTGGAGTTCAAAAAAGGAGAAGATTCGTTAACTAAATTTGTAAACTATTACAACCGGGAAAGGTTGCATCAGGGAATTCATTATCAGGTACCATTAGAAAGATACGAACGTCACATTAATGCGGTTTAGGTCAGTGAGGTTTATTGAATAGAAAACTTTAAATATTAAGCTACGTATATTTATACGTATGAATATCTGTAAGGAAGATCTATTAAGAATAAATGAAGGATTTGGAGGAGGACTAAGAAATGATGCGAGTTTAGATTTCGCTTTTTATACGCAAGAAAATCCGAAATTCGGCCCATATAAAAAACTTGCATATCTTATAAGGGCAATTTTGGTCGACCACCCCTTTACTGATGGCAATAAAAGAACCGCGACATTTTTAACAATGGTCTTTGCAAACGAACAAAAAAAACAAGTCGGTCGAGAGATACTTATACATCAAATAATTTCAATCGCTAAGAAAAACATAACTGACGTAAGACAGATAGTAAATCGATTGAAAACCGCAATAAAATGAGGCAAAAACAAATCAACAAAATATTGAAAGAGAACAAAGATTTATTTACAATTTTGGAAAACTATGATAAAACAATGGAGCTTCCGTTTCAGAGGGAAAAAATAAATTTAACTTTGTCCGTCGCTACTTTGAAAAAATTGAAAAAATTGAGGCAGAAAACTGGGAAGCCGATATCGAGGATTATTGAGGAGAAGTTTTAGGGTTGATATTTATATGATAGCTTCTACAAACCATGAATTATAGTTAAATTTTTAAGGTTAGGTTTATTGAATTATTTATGGTAAAGAAACACTTTTGTGATAAATGTGGTAAGGAAATAAATAATTTGTCATCTGCTGATTTTGATGATATGTTTAATAGTGTATCTTCTGAATTTGGAAATGAATCATCGATAATCCAACCCCAATTATGTAATAAATGTGAAAAAGGATATAATAAGATAGTAGACGAAACTAATAAAAGGATTAAAGATTATCTTAAAGAAAAATAATTTAACAAATAATCTCAATCACACAAATTTATCTATTCATCACCTAATCTCTTTCTTAATTTTCATAATCTCCCAGTAGAACAAGTCCGCGAATAAATTTTTTAGCCACAGGTGTCCATTTCCGATGGACTGGGGCGTTTAAAAAAATTTATTCGCATTAAATACGATGATTTAAAATTCATTTTTCACGCAAAATTTTTGTGCAACAAAAATCAAATGAAAAGTGAATTTTAAATATCGCAAAAGGAGGAAGGTCATAGCGAAGGAAACCTTAGGTTTCGCGCTTTTCAACATCCATAACTCTCTTCAACTTAATCAATCTTTCCCGACCAAAAATTCCTGTTTTCAAAAACTGCCCTCCGAAACCCACACAGTAATCTGCAAGAACATCATCCATCGTCTCGCCTGACCGATGAGAGAAAATCATAACAATCTTGTTTTTTTTGCAAAAATTCACGACATTTCTAACCTCGATGATTGACCCAATCTGATTAGGCTTGATTATCATCGCATTGATAGCTTCTCCATTCACGGCTCGTCGCACCAATCTCAAATTCGTCGTCGTTAGATCATCTCCGACAATTAAAGTTTTAAGTTTATTTTTCTTAGAAGTATTTAAAATTTCTTTGAATCCTGAAAAATCTTCCTCATGCATTCCGTCTTCGACGTAAAAAATTCTATATTTCTTAATCAACCTTTCGATGTAATCTGATTGGTCAACTTTGTCTCGGATTAAGTTTTTATTTTTATATTTGTAATAACCATCTTCGTAAAACGTCGATGCTGCAACATCTAAACCAATTCGCAGTTTGTATTTTTTCGCGACGATTTTTAAAATTTCTAGAACTTCTTCATTTGTCTTGTTTGTCTTCCACGCGTTCTCGTCATTTCTGCTTCGTGCCTTGAGTAACCTTCGGGCATATTCCTGTGCTCTCAAATTTACTGTTACTGCTTTTGAAAAAGTCTTCTCTTTGGGAATTAATAAGAACTCTTGGAAGTCTGGTCGTTTACCTTTGACCAACTTCGAATGCAAACCTCCCCCAATACAGTTTCCGACAGGCATCGGCATCTTCGGCTTCAACCCCTTGTTTACTTCATCGTTGATAAATTCCCAAAGCTCTTTGTTGTTATCTGCCGCGGCTGCTTTCAAAAATACGCTCTCGAATGCATAAGTAACATTACCTCCAAGTCGCCCATATTTCATTTCGAATCGTCGTACTAACTCGACAAGTTGCTTTAGGTCATCAATTTTCCGAATCATAAAGTTTCTATTTTCTAATCTTTTACAAAAGACTTTTAGAAGTTTCATACTTCTTTCTATTCCCTTAGGGTTATAAGATTGAACTTCGTGTTTTCCTTTTGACTTCCCTGATGGTGCCGACGCTTTGAACTTCCCTTCATAAGTTATTAATTCTATTTGCACAGTTCTCTCACCACGAGAATTTTTAATTAAGCTCGATATCACCTTCCTAATAAACATGTTAATAAAAATAAAAGAACATTAATAAAACTTACTCTCCTTCTTCAGGATTTGTATCTTCTAAACTTTCTTCACTTTTAGATTCCTCTCCAGAATTTGCGAGTTCTAACATTTCTCCACCGCTCGCAATATCTCTCTCTTCTTCTTTCTCAATCTGCTCTTTTTGTGCATCTGAAATTTTAGTCTCCTCGACTTTAATCTTTTTGATATCTTCTTCTTTTCGTTCAGGCATAGGTCTATTAACTGAAATCGGTAAAACTCCACTATCAAGTTCTTTCTCTGCAATCATTAATGGATCATAATTGACACCATCTAATTCGCCTTCACTCATCTCTATCAAAACTGGTGCATCCATAGAAATTTGCAAACCTCTTGCTCCGATAATCCTTGCCCGCTCGTATTTTGAAAATTCTTTGCTCATCATTTTATTTGAAAACATATTTCTTGATTTTGGGAAATAATTCGGACCATTTATCCTCTACTAACTTTAAAATATTTTGCATATCCTTCTCGCTGATAGTTCCGGCTTTTCCTTTTTGCATTGCGGTGATTCGCGGCTCTCCGTTGTTGTCGCCGACGGCAATGGTTAATCTGAAATCTGAAATCGCTTCTTCTTCTTTGCTGACATCTGCAACAATTTTGTCGCTGATTTTATGGAAGGTCATACTTAGAGACAAAACCTCTTTATTTAATGGGATTCCTTCGTCGCTGTAACCCTCAACCTTGTCTTCCTTCTCGTTGTATATCGGCATCCGGGCTTTACCAAGTGCGATAATAGCCGCAAATCCAGCAGCATCGAATAAATTACCATCGTCGTTAATTGCCATAATATCTACGAATACTTGCCAAATTTTTTCGCCTTCTTTAATGCAAAGGCCTTTGAAATCAATAAATCCGGACTCTCGAATTCCTCTGTCGATAACCCGACTCATCTCTATAGCATTAATCCCGGGTCTTCCGATATCGAACTGTTGCGATGCCATTGGGTGCAATTCCGTATTCGTCATGAAGGTTCCTTCGGCAGGAGAATCAGGATAGGGGGCAGCTAAAGCCAAATGAACTCCTGCAATAACTTCTGTTTTTCCAATCTTAACTCTAACGGCTGAAGCAGAATTTTTACTAACTCCATCCTCGACGACAATTTCCCTGTAATCTTCTGGGGCTCTTCCGTCAAGTCTTTTTCCTTCCTTCTTCAAGTAATCTTTAATCTTTTCTTTCTGTAAATTAGGCATGATATAGTTACTCATTTCCTTCTCCTGTAATATTTTTTAATGCGTCCATCTGGATTTTTAAAATATTGTCACACGCTTTCTTTCCCATCTCGATAACTGCTTTAAATTCGGGGATGGAAATTTTACCATCTAATTGTAACAATGCGATTTCTTTGCTTCGGGAAGTCATAACGAGGGGGATATCTGTAGAACCTTCTCCGTCGTGGAATTCTGAATCTTCGTATTTATCTAAGTCAATAACTAATGTTTTGTCGATTTTTCCGACGCCGATTGCGGAAACCATTTCTCTCATCGGGATTCCTGCGTGTGCTAAAGCCATAGCAGCTGCGTTGATACCTGCAACTCGAGTTCCAGCGTCGGCTTGTGGAATTTGGATAAAAACGTCGACGACAGTATTTGGAAAACCGCTTAAATCGATAACGGAACTTAAAGCCCATTCAGTAACTTTGGAAATCTCCTCGCTTCTCCTGTTTGGTCCTGGTCGAATTCTATCCTCGACGGAAAAAGGCATCATCCCGTAATTAACTCTTAAAATTCCTGTTTTAGCATCTTGCATATGCTGAGGGTGTAGGGTTCTAGGTCCTCGGACAACTGCGATTGCCTTCGTCTTCCCTGTTTGAAAACTCGCGGAACCATCTGCTGAAGGTACGATTCCAACCTTGGCACTCATTGGTCGAACTTCGTCCATTTTTCGCCCGTCGTTTCTCTTAGTGTAAATTCCTTTTTCTGCCATTTTATTGTTCTTCTCCGTCGGTATTTTCTGCTATAATTTCAACGGAATCTTCTTTGTTAATTTTTAGTCCCATTTTCTTGATGAATTTTTCAACCTTTTCTGTCAATCCATTAACTGTGGAGTTGTCTGTTATAAATTCTATAATTTTTTTTGTGGCGATTTCGCTATCGGCATTTTTTCCAGAAATCCAAACTTTTCCATTCTGCCCTACGGTAATCTCGCAACCTGCGGCTCCCTGAATCAACTTGACCATACTTCCTTCTTTCCCTATAATTCTCGGAACTTTGTTGGAGTTAACGGGGATTATCATGCCACCTTCAATTTTTCCGAATCCTCGCATTTTCATGGAAACGTCGATTCCTCTTGGTTTGACATCCCAAACTTTGATGATTACTGTTTCTCCGAAATCTAAGAAATCTCTTAGTTCGTTTCGGTTGATGTATCTTGGGACTTCGGCAACTGGCAAGAATGCGTTCTGTGCTCCACCGAAATCAATTAGCCATCCGTTGAATGTGATGTCTACGATTGTTCCGATGATTGTATTGCCTCGTCTTGGGTAGTAAGCTCCTGAGATTGGGACTACTCTGACGTGTTTTTCATAGTTATCGACGATTCCGTATCTTCCGGCTACGACTTCTTGTCCGTCTCGGTAGGCACCGTCGCCAGGTAAGAATTCATTTCCTGTGGCGATAACTTCACCAGGTACAACAATTTGTCTTCCTTTCGTAACCATTTTTGTTTTAGATAATCTATAATTTGTTTAGTATCAATTTTTCTTATCTTATAATTATTTTTTGTGAAAACGGTTTATAAAGTTTTCTGCCCCTGATATTTTAGAGATTTTCGCTTAGGGAATCGAGAGGAGATTTTATTTTTTTGAGTTCTTCTGTGGAAACGTGGGTGTAAATTTGAGTTGTGGAAAGGTCGGTGTGTCCTAGGAGTTCTTGAATCTTCCTTATATCGACGCCGTCTTCGAGGAGGTGGGTTGCGAATGAGTGTCGGAGGGTGTGACAGTGGACGTTTTTCAATCCTGCTCTATTTGCTGTGGAGGATACGATTTTTTGGATGTTTCTCATCGAGAGTTTTCCGTTTCGTCCTGTGAAAAAATACGTTTTGCCTTTTTGTTTTTCGGCTTGGTCTTGCAACTCTTCTGTTAGAAATTCGGGGATGTTAAAGATTCTGTCTTTGTTTCCTTTTGCTTGTCGGATGTGTCCGATTTTTTCGGAGAAGTTTAGGTCGTCGATTTTTAGGTTGATTAGTTCTGAGACTCGGAATCCGCAGGCGTACATTAGGCTAATCATTAGTTTTGATTTTTGAGTTTGGAGTTTATCGAAGAGGTTCTTGATTTCGTTTTTTGATAGAATTGTTGGGAGTCGTTTTTCTTTTTTCGGTCGTTTGATTGTTGCGGTGATGTCGTTGTTTAGGATTGAAGTGTGGGCGTATCTGATTGCGGAGAGGAATAGGATTGTCGACGTTGCTGCTTTGTCGGTTAGGTTTTTTGCGATGAAGGATTTTAGGTCGTCGGTTGTGATTTGGTTGGGGGATTTTTTTGTGAATTCGATTAGGTCGCTGTTTGCTTTGAGATAGTTTCTAATTGTGTAGTCTGAGTTTTTTGAAATTTTTAATTCGACTTCTATTTTTTTTGAAAATTCTTCTTTGTCCATTTATCACCTCGTTAGATTGTGCGAACTTGTGTTTATATTTTTTGTGGGTAGGGGGGTTATGGTAATCGTTTAACCGAATAACTATTCTGTTGTTTTATCTCTTACTTTTTTGACTGCCTGGGAGGTTTATATTCTGGGGGGATGCTCACTTTTCCTTTATTGGGCTTGGATTTGTATTTGGGGCTCATTGCTCAGTGTACCTCTAAGTATTTGGGGCAACTTTTCTGGAAAAGCTCGTTAACTCTTCGCCACTCGGCGTACCCCTTGGTATCTGGGGCAACTTTTCTGGAAAAGCTCGTTAACTCTCACTTTTCCGTTAAATGCTGGTGAGAATTGGAAAATTGGTTTGATGTGTTTTTGGGTGTGAAATGTTGCGATTTGGCGTTTTAAGGGGGTTTCTGTGGGTGTTTTTGTTTAAAATGAGGAATAATTCGATTTAATAGCTCAAAAGGTATCATAAATGACCTAAATTCGTGTAAAGATTATGTGGGGTTTGGGCAGGACGTCTTTTTGTGGAATTCTAGTTTTTCTGTTAAGGGGAGGTCGAAGCCTTTTTCTTTTAAGATTTTGAATATCTCTGGTCTGAAATTATAATTGTGAATCATTCGATGATGGTTGGGGCAGAGGCCGATTAGGTTTTTTGGGGAGTTGTTTTGTTTGTTGAGGTCGATGTGGTGGAGGTCGACGATTTTGTCGAAGGCGCAGATGACGCATTGTTTTGTGGTTTTTCGGTAGGTTTTGAGGTCGACGTTGTTTGCTTTTCGGTGGTTGTAGGCTTTGTTTTTGTCGAGGTGAAAGAGGTAGTTGTAGCATCCGGCGCAGAGGTTTTTGGCGTGGAGGGTTATTTTTCTTTTGCATCTTTTGCAGGTTCCTGTTTTGGGTTGCCATTTGAGTTTTTTGTAACAGGTGTAGCAGAGGTTTTTGGCATGGTGCTCTTTTTCTTTATTGCAATTATCACATCTCTTTATCATCGTGAAATAATGCGTTCGCACATTAAAAACCTTGTGCAAACATGCTATTTTCGTTCGTTTATCTATGGAAGAACGTCATACAATCTATATTGTGCGAACTCTGGTGAGATCGCACAATATATCGCGGATTGTGCGTACATTTACAGATACGTACAATCGGCTCGGGGGCGAACTCTGGTTAGTCATACAACATTTCGCGGATTGTGCGTACATTTACAGATACGTACAATCGGCTCGGGGGCGAACTCTGGTTAGGTTGCATAACATATCTGAGATAATTGTTTAAATTTTTGGGGTTGGGCTTAATTAATTCTGTCTCCATATCTAGGGATTGTGCACTTTGGTGAACTTAGTGCAATGTATTTTGATTGATATTATTATAAATTAGGTATTTATTAATTTGATGGAGGTGTTGAAATGATTGTTTGAATGAAAAAGGTATACTAAAATTTGTTAGTTTATTTTGTGAAAACTGCGAGAATTGTTCCGATTATTGTAGCGGATATGACTGCCCATCCTGCGATGAATGTGATAATTTCGGGGATTCCTGGGACTGTTAGTGTTTTTTCAATCATTCCGGAACCGACAACTAGGGCGACGATTGCGCCGACGATCCATGCGAAAATTCCTAGGAGGGGGTTGTCTTTCATTTTTTATTTTGTTAGTTTTTTGGTTTTTTTGTTGCGAAATGAAAAAATATCATTGAGGCTGTGAATGCGATTATTAGTGTTAGGAAGTATGATTCGGTTAGGGAGGTTGTGTATCCGAAGAATTCTCTTAAGGAGTTTATGTTTGTAACTTTGTCGGGATTTAAACTACAAATAGCCCATTTGTAAATCGGTTTTGGGACGCTTGGTGCAAGTCGACATGGGATGATTGGGAGGATAATTGAGGTGATTAATGTGATTGTAGAGATGAGTGCAGAGTAGATTATCTTCTTTTTGAATTGCATATTTTAGGTAGGTTTTTGAAGTTTATAATTGTTTTGGCTAATAATTTTAAGATATTTTCGTGGGTGTTTGGACAGCTGTTTGGATTTCTTGGGGAGTGTTTGTATTTAAATCAAGGGTTTTGGGTGTTTGGACAGCTGTTTAAGTGAGGTGTTTGGGATTTTGGAGTGTTTTAAATGTTTATCGACGATAAAAAGGGGTGTTTATGAATTGGACAGAGAGAAGATTTTGCTGTTTGAATAGGGGTTTTGGGTGTTTTTTGTTTGAATTTGGGGATTTTGGGTGTTGGATGTTTGGACAGCGCGAAACATTTATAAAGAAAGTTGTTTAGAAATTATTAAGATGTGGGATTTATTTGGATATAAAAAGAGGATGGAGAAATTAAGGGTTGAAGTCCATGATTCATTCAATCATGTTAAAAAAGATTTTAATAAAGTGGGTGAATGGATTAAGCACCTCGACGGTAAACATGGGTCATATGAGGATGAAATTTCTGATATTAAAAATCAGCTTTTAACTATCCAAGAAGACCTTTTGGAGTTAAAAGATTTTGTTTCTTTCTTTGGTCCGCAAATAAGTAAGGGGTTGTCCAAACAGACACAAACAAGTGTGGTAAAACAACCATCATCTATGGTTGTCCAAACAGCTGTCCAAACAGCTGTCCAAACAGACATTTTAGAGAATCTTACAGTTATGGAAAGGGCTATTACTTGGGCTTTATTGAATTCGGATATGAGGCTTAGTTATG
>DAOWGX010000002.1 GCA_030641715.1 Nanobdellota archaeon | reverse complement strand
TGTCAATACTGACGCACTTCATTTATCAATTACAAAATGTGATGAGAAAATTCTCATTGGTAAAGACTTAACGAGAGGTCTCGGATGTGGTGGTTACCCTAAGAAAGGAAGAGAGGCTGCAAAGGAGTCCCTTACTGACTTGAAGAAAGCTGTTTCGAATTCGGATATGGTTTTTGTTCTGGCAGGAATGGGGGGAGGTTCTGGTACGGGATCTATTCCAGTAGTTGCTCAACTAGCTAAGGAAGCTGGTGCGGTAGTTATCGCAGTAGTTACAATGCCTTTCGAAGCTGAGAAGGCAAGGATTGACAAGGCAGAATTTGGTCTTCAGGAATTGCGGGAAGTCGTCGACACAGTAATTGTATTAGATAATAATCGATTGGTTGATATTGCCGGGCAGTTACCGATGGAACAGGCTTTCGCGGTTGCGAACGAACTTGTATCTACCATGATTAAAGGTATTGTTGAGACTATTACGTTGCCTTCGCTGATTAACTTAGATTATGCGGACGTTTCTTCGATTATGAAGAATGGTGACGTTGCGGTTATTGGTATCGGTGAGGACAACTCGAATGCGAGAGTCGACGCTGCGGTTCAACAAGCCTTGACGCATCCACTATTGGATGTAGATTATCGAGGGGCAACGGGTGCATTGGTTCACATCACTTGTGGCCCGGACTTAAAGCTTGAAGAATTCGATAGTATTGGGCGACTTGTAACAGAAAATTTATCTCCAGAGGCACAGGTTATCATCGGGGCAAGGGTTAACAAGGAATTTCAAGGAAGGGTTAGAGTCATAACGATTATGACTGGTGTTAAGTCACCTTATATCCTTGGGAAGAGTTCGAGCAACTTTGACAACGAAGATACTGTTAGTGTAAACGATCTTGGGCTGGACGATTTAAGTTAGACAAGAAATTTTTTATTTTATTTTAATCTTCCCCTGTCTTTTGATAGGGGATTGAGATTTTTTCTTTTTAGTATGAAATCTAAACGCCCCCCATACTAACAATAGTTTGGGGTGTCATCTTCTTATTCTTCCACTTATCGAAATAAAGAATATTTTCTAAATCAATTTTCCTTTTCTCTGAGGTTTTAATCTTGGTTTCTTTCCCTATCGGAAAAATTGCCTCTACGGACAAGTCGTTTGGAATATCTAAAATGTCCTTAACCTGTTCATCATAAAAATAACCAACCCAGGTTGTAACTAAATCTTGTTCAGTTAAGGCAAGCAAGAAATTCTCAATCGCTGCACCGGCTTGTTGTGGAGAAAAACGAAGACCTCTGTCTCCATAACTTCGGACTAACTTGGAATCGTCACTGACAGCGACGACAACATATTTCGCAGTTCCAACAAAACTCTGTTGTGCTGCCTTTGCTAATTTTGTAATTTTCTTTTCGTCCGAAACTAAAATAAATCTTAACACAAAGTTACCTGCAATTGGAGCAAATCTCGCCATGTCGATAGCCCGAATAATCTTCCTCCAATCTGGCTTCTTATCAAGATATCTTCGAACGCTTTTTCGCTTTTTAATTGCATCTTGTAATTGCATGGGATTTAATGGGATGGGAAGTTTATAAAATTAGGTGTTGAGTTTTTTAATAACGCTTCAGGGAGGACTCTGCTCAGAATTTGCATCTCGCAACAAGATTCAGAATTTAGTGTTGCTCGAAGCGAATCCTTCTTTCGTTCCGAACTATCTGTATGTGCAGGATTAGTCAAATAGCTCGAAACTCACTCCGACAGGTCTACGGTTCGAGTCTGGACGCTTCGGGAAGGACTCGAACCTCCGACAACACGGTTAACAGCCGTGCGCTCTACCTGCTGAGCTACCGAAGCAATAATAACTAGAATTTTAAACCATTTTTAAAACTTGTCCTCTAAAAGATATACCTCTATTCCTTAAGCCCTTCCTTCAATCCTAAATCTTCTCGACTAAATTTCCGTTGTGAAACGTTCTGTTTTTCTAAATACGCAAAAACATTCCCGTGTTTTGCTCCTTGAATTAACAGAATAATTGCCTGGGTAGTGGAATCTAGGTGTTCACTATCGACAATTACTCCAACACTATTATTATGAATCACGACGACTGCACCTGTTAAATTTTCTATTGTTTTCCTTGCTTTTCCATCTGTTCCAATCAGCCGCGCTCGAACTTCTTTTAAATTTTTCCGATGGGTATGCTCTTTGACATTGATGAACTCTAAAACAAAATCTTCATTTTTTAAAAGTAACGCATCCTCGACATCGAAACCAAAATTCACGGCTCGTACAATCTGCTCAACGGTATACTCATTTAACTCGGACCCTTTAATGGTAATCTGACTTTTCTGGAAAGAGATCTTGATTTTTATTTTGTCTTCAATTTTTGGCACGGCCTTCTTTATTTTATTCATATTCTCAATGATTACGTTTCTCATAATGTATGAGAAGAAAAGAAGTTTATAAGATTAATTAAAACTGGTTTGGTGAATTCCTCTAATGCTTTGATGGATGATATAAATATTTAAATACTTTTCCTTCCTTTTGTTTGTAACCTATAAGCATTTCGGGGAGGATTATACTTTGAAAGAATATGAATTAAGAGTCGGGGATTATCTTTCACGAGATAGTTCTGATGTGCGGCTTATTTATGGAGGTATGAATAATCCCTATACGTTCTGTTTAATTTCAAGTAGATCGGGTCATTTATATTTTCCGAGGGATACAGATAAAATTGGATTTTTTCCAGATGGTTCTGATAATAAGGTAGGAATATTAAAAGTTTCTGATGTAACACCTAAAAAGATAATACTCCTTGAGACTGTTGAGGATAGTAATCCGAATCATAGGATTTCGCAGTACAAGGGAGAATTGTGGTTACCTAATATGGAGAAGTAAAAATTCTATTGGAAGTTGCTAACTTTAACTTATTCCAAGATGAAAGATTATCTCTTATATAATCCTAAAAATTTTAGTGTACGATAAGGGAAGGAATTTTTAATTCGCTCTTCTTCTTTTTGTCTTATCTCTCTGCAAGAAGCCTTAGCGGCTTTTAATATGTGGTCGGGGCATAGGTGAACTGTAGTATGTAGAACTCCCCCATTTTCTAATCGCGTGGTCATCTCGACAGTTTTTTCTGCTATAGCAAAATATCCTACTTCGTTTTTATCTTTTCCGTTAGTTTTAATTTTGTCACAACAATCATCGATAGGCATATTTCCAGCAAGAGGGATTCTATTATAAATATTTGTATTCTTTATTTTGGAACAAAATTCTCTTTATTCTTTCTAATCAAAGCCGTACCGATTGAAATTATTCTTGGTGTATCTTCACCAGTACCACCTATCGTGACCCTATATCCAACTACAACTTCCGTATTATTTGGTATCTTATCTCTACTAAAGACGCCACTATCAAAATAACACACTTCACGAATTCCTCTTGCTTCATATTGGTCTAATCTTCCTCCATGCATTTCGCAATAATCCCTTGCGGAAATCGTCAAAATTTTTTCTAATGGAAATTTGCTGTTGTCTGCCATATCAAAATAAGTAAATCATACCTTTTTAAATCTCTCGGTTGATTTACTGCTCTAAAGTTAATATTGATACTGCCCGAATTCTGAACTCAAAATCTTCGCCACGTTACACCCTCGTTAAATCCTAATGTTTAATCAAAACTCACTTGTTCCACTATCCAATTTTCCCATCGACTTTAACTTTACAACCTGATTAGGAGTGTACTTAAACAGAACATCCCCTTTATCGTCGTCGAATTCCCATGGTTCAACGATTATCGCATCACCTTCTCTCAACCAGAGTCCTCGTCTCTTTCTACCCGGCACCCTGCAATTTCGCGTTTTTCCGTCCATGCAAGAAACAATCATTCGTGAGCCTCCGCACCTTTGTGTGATGATTCCGATTACTTCTTTTTCTGAAGGTAACTTCACCCAACTTGAAACTTCTTGTCCGGGTGTGAAGACTTTTGCTTTATTTTTTTTCGATTTATCTTTAAACTTACTAAACGCCATACATAATTCTACAAAGATTCATTTATAAACTTCACTTAAAGGAGCACTAATGCGAATGGAACTTCGTCAATATTAACGACACTCTCGTCATTTATAATTCCTAACTCTTTTGCAATCTTGACTGATTTTTTTCCAACAAAATTAAATGTTGCGTCTTCGTCGTTACACCGGGAAATTTCTGCCCGAACTTCTTCGTCGTCCATAGCATCTCCCTTAAAAAATTCACCAGATAAATCCAAAACTCTTTTTCCATCAGTTAGCTTCTGACCAAAAACCTCTTCGTCGCAAACAGCGACAACCCACCGATATGACTTATGAACTTTTAATAGAATATCTTTATCCATAACAAAAGAAAAAAGAATTGCTTTATAAAATAATCGTCCCGCATTTATTTTTATTATATAAAAGATATAAAAAGGCAGATATCTTGAAGATGAATAAATGAAAAAGTTAAAAATAAATCATAAAAATTTTCAACTCTATAAGGCTGGGCTGCCGGGTTTTCCAAGGAACTTTGCCAGGGATGGCATTATTTCGGCAATCTTGATGAAAGATTCTAAAACATTAAAAAACCAGTTGTCTTTTTGCGCATTTAAACAAGGAAAGAAAAAAGACCCTTATAATGGGAAAGAGGTTGGTAAAATATTTCATGAGTTTCCTGGAATTGAAATAAATGGAAAGTCGACAGAATTTAGTGCTTGTGATACTACAGCACTCTATTTAATCGGTCATGAGGTTTATCAGAAAATAACTAAGGATAAAAAGTTGGCTGCGGAACAACGCGAGAATATAAAGAAGGCATGTGAATATATTATTTCTCATTTGAAGGAAGATTTATTTGCGGAGGATCCGAAATTGTCTGGGGCAAAGGAGTTTGCATTGAAGGTAACTTATTGGAAAGACTCGGAAATTCTAAGTAGAAAAAATGGCAAGCCCCATTATCCTATTGTTTATACTCTTGCTCATATTCAGAATATGAGGGGTTTGAAAAGCGGTGCGAAATTACTTTCTTCGGAAAGATTAAAGAAACGGGTGGAAAAGATGGTAAGGGCCTTGAAAAAATTGTATGATCCAAAGTTAAGGGTTTATTGTATAGCTACGGATGCCAAAGGAATGATACACGGGATATCTTCGGATTTACTTCATGCTCTTTTTTATCTAAGCCCTGGAGACATATCAAGGAAACAATTGAAAAGCATAATTCGCTTGTCGAGAGAGTTGGAAACGGAAATAGGATACAGGACTCTTAGCCCGAAGGTGGCGGGAAAAGTAGAGGATCAATACCATTCCAATACTGTGTGGCCGTTTGAACAAGCGATGATTTATGAAGGTGCGAGAAAATTTGGGTTAAGAGATATTCAAAAAATATGTCTAAAAATTGTCCCACATCTAGATACCGATCCGGAGAAATTCGCGTTAGGAAAGGTTATTAGGAAAAGTGGTTGTGACCCTCAATTATGGACCATTGCGGCAAAGAAATACTTTGAAGCTCCTAAAAAAGAATTTTTGGTTTAATAAATTAAAAAGTAAGCCCCCCCCTCGGGGGGTTATTAAAATTAATTAGTATGCTTTTTTAGCTGAACCGTCTGCGACAGCTTTTTCAGCGTTATCTTTAGACATAATTCTGCACATTCCGCAACCACAGCTAGTGCAACTACCTTTACCCATGTAACCGCCACGAGCGGTCTGCGTCATCTTAACGTCCTTCATTTCTTTCTTTTCTTTACATTTAACACAATATCCTTCCATGTTTTACCTCCTCCAATTTAGTTTGGCATCTGCCGTTTGAATTAGATTTTATGCACTTCATATTTTTCTCCACACGCAAGACACTTTAAAAAAACCTTTCCTCCAACGTTTTCTAGTTCAGTATCTGGTTTTTTGCATTTAGGGCAAAGTACGAACCTTTTGACGTATTTCTCAATCCTGTTGTTGATATCGTTCGAGGAGAGTTTTCTCGACAAAATCAGCCTTTCACCCCTCATCTCGCTTGAACTCGCTAATTCTTTGTTTAGGAATTTCATTAGGTGCTCGGGGGTTCTACGGATACAAATGACTATCTGTCCGAAATTTGTGAGGATTGTTTTCGTTCCTTCGTGATGCCCCTTAACTTTTAGAACTTCAAACCGTTCGCATTCTTCAACGGGCTTTATTGTTTCGTACGCTTTGTCTAGTAGGGATTCGTAATTCATAGTTTCTACATGAAAACTTCCTTTATAAAATTTACATAGGCGTGAAACTATGTGGAAGCAACTGATATCTGTCACCAATAAACTAATTATTGAGTAGTAACATCACAATAAGTTTATAAACTATAAATTTGTAAAAGACATATGGGATTAAAACTAAACACTTCGAGAGAAGCATATAAAGAATTTTATGGCAGAAACACAGAGCAAATGCCTAAGTTAATAGCTGAGGGGAGGGTTCCTATGTCTGTTGCTGAATTAATGCAAAGAAGACTTGAAATTAGAAATTCTGATACAAAAGTTAAGAGTTTTTATATGGATGATCATTTTGTTACAGGAGATGGGATTATCTACAATCCTAATGGAATGGTTAAAATTGTACTTAATTCTCAACATCTAAGAGACATGACTCCAGAAAGCCCGAGGAATGACGGGAAATTGGTTTTGACAGTTGAGGATTATAATGCTCTACAGGGTGAAGAATTTAGACAAGATAACATTAGAGAGGACGATTGGTTTTCAAGAGCCGATGTTAAGGCTCATCCGATTTGGAAAGCATTAGCAAGAAATCAAACACTTTTGAATGATTATACAGATTATATTTTTACTGAAGGTAACTATAATGTTGCAATGGGAATTTTTCTAAGCTGGGC
The DNA here is from genome assembly GCA_030641715.1 of Nanobdellota archaeon. GTDB lineage: Archaea > Nanobdellota > Nanobdellia > Pacearchaeales > GW2011-AR1 > JAGVXH01. The sequence continues at coordinate 382 of DAOWGX010000002.1, read as the reverse complement.
ATATTTTAATGGAAAAACTCCAGAAATGATAGCATGGAGTGTTGGGGGGCTTGAGAAAAGGTCGGATGGTTTTAGCAGAGGCGTCCTTACTAGCGATCATGGTCGTCTACTTGGAATAGCACCATGGATGCTAAGTGCGTCGGAAAAGGGAACTTCGGGTATGAAAAAATATACTGAGAAACTTTGATTTGTACTTCTTGATAATATCTGTCATCAGGTTATACATAGGCGTGAAACTACCATGTAGAAGCAGGTGACATATGTCACCCCCTAAAATAGCAATCTAAAATCATTATAAACTTCATCAGGCGTCTTATTCCCCAAACTCATATGCGGTCTAAAATGATTATAATTCATTCTCCAAAGCTCAACATCCCCATCA
>DAOWGX010000004.1 GCA_030641715.1 Nanobdellota archaeon | reverse complement strand
TATTTAGCGATAACTACAATTGATTGTTCACGGAAAGTTTTTGATGCAAGAAAGCTTTGCGTGAAAAATCAATTTTAGTTATCGCTAAATAATGGGGTACACAGCCGAGGGGCATATACCCTCGGGCTTATTCATAACGTAACGCATCTACAATATTTGTCTTCGAAGCCTTCCATGCCGGAATAGCCCCCGATATCGCCCCAGTAATAACTGCAAACAAAATTAATCCAATAAATAACGAAGCTGGGAACACTGGTGCTAGGAATCCCCACCCTAGATTGTCTAATATTACTCCTCCTGCCGACGACAACCCCCATCCGAGCAAAACCCCGATAACTCCTGCAACAGTTCCCAAGAACGCAGATTCAAATAAAAAAATTCCAAACACTTCAGAGTTCTTTGCCCCAATCGCTTTAATCACTCCAATTTCCCTTGTTCTCTCAATCACAGATGTAATCATCGTATTCGCAGTATTAACCGCCGACACAAGAATAGAGATTAAGGCTATCAAGATAACAAATCCAATAATAAGATTCATTGCCCCTGCATAAGACTCGATTAAATCCGCAAAACTCTGAACATAAAAATCTTCCTTGCCTTTTTCCAAATTCCGAACCCCCCGAAGTTTCCTTTCAATATTCTCGACGGTCCAGTCAATTTTATCAGGGTCGACTCGTGCTACAATCATTCCGTAGGAAATCGTATCGTTAGGAAACAACTCTTCAACTGCATCCTCGACGACATAAATGTTAGAATCATCTTGCGGATTCCCAATAGCTTCATAAAATCCAACAACCCTCATATCTCTTCCTTGAATCTCAACCTTATCATTTAGTTTAATTTCATTAGAGAAAATTTTATCCTTGATTTTATAATTATAACCCAACACAACTTTCGTCGTCTCACCCCATCTAAAATTTCTCCCATAGCCAATTTCAACATCACCAATATCCATTACTAATGGATTTCTAGGGTCATACCCCATAATAAAAACAAATTTTTTCTCATCCCTGAATTCGATTTCCGCAACTTTAAAGATTGCTCCACTAGCCTCATAAACCCCTGCAGTTTTTTCAACAGCCCTCAAATCTTTATCTTCTAATTTGAATGTTGTATCTAACCCCGGTGCTCCAATTCCTTTCGCTTGAATAATTACTTTATCTGCCGACGAGCCCTCCATGAACTCATTCATGTATGTATAGAGTCCGAGCCCAAAACTTATAAAAATAAAAATCGTCGCTATCCCAATAAAAATCGATAATATTGTCAGAAAGCTACGCCCTTTTCGATGGGATAGATTTCGTAACGAATATCGAATAGCTTCAAGGCTAATCATCCTCTCAACGCCTCCACCGGATTTTGTTTAGCTGCATCCATTGCAGGAACAATCCCTGCAATAGAACCGACGACGAAACTTCCAATTAATGCACCACCTATTAAAACGAAATCTATATTCGGACGAATTTCAGTTCCAATAAAACTCCCAATTCCTATTGTCCCAAAATATCCAATCGCAACACCGACGACAACCCCTGCAATTCCCCCTATTAATCCGAGCAAACCAGATTCAACAAAAAACTGCATAAAAATTTGAGAGTTTTTCGCTCCAATTGCTTTCATAATTCCAATTTCTTTTCGCCTCTCTAAAACCGAAGTCGTCATTGTATTAACAATCCCCAAAGCTCCAACCAAAATAGAAATAGAAGCTATAATAACAATGAATGCCTGGACTCCGCCAAGGATATTATTCACTGTTTCCATCATCGCTTGAGGCGTTGATACTTCGAAATCTTCCTTGCCAATTTCAACATCTCTTCGTTGCCGCAATAGTTTTTCAATATCTTCCACTGCCTTATCCATCAAATCTTTGTTCTTGACTTTCACAACAATTAAATCAACATCTTCTTCATAATCTACCAACTCTCGAAGCTTATCTTCATTCATCATCACAACGTTGTCAAGGATAAAACTTCCACTCTTTTTCGTAACTCCAATAACTTGAAATTTCTCATCCATAATTAGAATTTTATTCCCTGGAAGGATTTTCTTGCCGTAAATATCTCCATTCGCATAAAAATTATAACCTAACACAACTTTATTCGTATCACCATCCTTCAATAATCTTCCAACTTCGACCTCTATATCCAAGACCTCATAAATTAATTTTCTTTCCTCCCCGTCCGGAACAGACCCTATCATCCCGATTGAAATTCTATCATTAAATTCCATTTTTCCCGAACTTATTATTCGCGGCAATGCCACTTCGACCGAAGAGATTTTCTCAATCGCATCAACATCATCCAAAGTTAATTTATTGACAGCACCCGATCCTGGTGCACCAAATCCACTTATCCCTCCCGCTTGTACAGTTATAACTTCAGTACTACTCACTCCAAATTGTGCCCCAACCGCTAATTTCAATCCGGTTCCAAGACTAATCAAAGAAACAACAGCAACAATTCCAATAAAAATTCCAAGCAAGGTCAACCAAGACCGCAATCCTCGATGTTTTAAATTTTTAACAGACAGCCTAAGATAGTCTCCCCTCATTTTACTTTCCCCTCACAGGATTATCTATTCTTTTAAAACCATCTTTCTTAATTTTCCTCGTCACTTTTTCTAATTTTCCATCACGTAACCAATACACAATCTCTGCATGTTTCTTTGCAAGATCTAGGTCATGAGTGACCATAATTACAGTTTTCCCCTCGCCGTGGAGTTTGTCCAAAAATTCCATAACAATGTGACCCGTCTTCGTATCCAAATTTCCCGTTGGCTCGTCAGCAAGGACAACTTCAGGATCGTTCGCAAGACTCCGTGCAATTGCCACCCTTTGTCTTTCTCCTCCAGAAAGTTGCCCCGGATAATGATCCATCCTATCATTCAACCCAACTAATTTCAAGAGTCCAACAGCCTTTTCCTCACGCTCTTCGATACTCGTTCCTTGAAACATCATGGGCAACATAATATTTTCTTTAGCGGTCAAATTTGGAATGAGGTTAAACGATTGAAAGATAAATCCAATTTTCATCCCCCGAATCTGTGCTAACTCCGATTCCTTTAATTCTGAAACATCATTCCCATCAAGATAAACTTTCCCACGCGTCGGCACATCCAAACTTCCAACAAGATTCATCGCCGTGGACTTTCCTGAACCTGAAGGCCCCATGATTGCAATGAACTCTCCTTCGTAAACCTTAAAATCAACCCCATTCAACGCCTTGACAATTGTTTCTCCCATATGATAAAATTTCGAAACATCGTCTAATCGGATCAACACCTTTCTTTTCTCCATATCCTTCTTAATGAAGTCCTCCTATATAAATTCACCCCATAATGTTTTGATAAAGCCCCCACAATAACATTTCATCAGAACCTGACTAACGAATCAATCAGAACTTTTATTAATCTAATCTTCTAACCAATAAGTGAGAGGATGGCGTCATTTAATAACAAAAGAGCACAGTCAAGTATGGAGTTCCTAATCCTGATGGGTTTCTTAACATTCGTTATCATAGGAATTTTAGCCATAGGATATTATTATAGTGGCACAACAAACGATAGAATAAAATCAAGTCAAATAGGAAGTTTCGCAAATAAAATTATATCAACCTCTGAAACTGTGTTTTATGCAGGAGAACCATCAAAAGCAACTATTTCGGCACGCCTTCCAGAGGGCATTCAGGATATAGAAATAATCAACAACACCGTCGTGATTACATACTACTTAGCAACAGGACAAAACAAAATTTCCTTCTCAAGTAATGTTCCAATAGCCGAGGATTCAACGGCAGAAATTTCTTCAAGTTCAGGTATAAAAAATTTAATTATTGTAGCTAATTCAACTCACGCAGTAATATCTCAAAACTAAGATGGGGTACAAAAAAGCTCAAGTCAGCATCGAGTTTATTATGATTATTGGAGCGCTACTCTTTTTTGCTTCAATATTTATCTTAGCAATCCAAGAGAATATGAAGGATAGAATATATCAACGAGAGAACGTCCTAGTAAAAGAAATCGCGTTAATCGTCCAGAACGAAATCAACCTTGCACTACAATCAGGAGATGGATACTCCCGAGAATTTGAACTTCCTCAAACAGCAGGAAATTTAAATTATGGAATAAATATAGATTATGGAATTGTTTACATAAAAACAACAAACAATCGCCACGCATTGGCTATTCCCGTAGCAGATGTCGTCGGAGATACTAACATAACAACCAATACAATTGAAAAAATAAATGGGATAGTCTATCTTAACGCATGAGAACCAAAAAGAGAGCACAAATATGGGGTTTTGATATTTTAGCAGGAATGGCACTTTTCCTAATTGGGATAATTGTTTTCTTTGTTTATTCATTAAACCAGCCAGGTGAAGCCCAAGATAATTTTGAACTTCTTTCTTACGATGGAAAAATTATTGCAGATAATTTAATGTCACCAGGTTATCCCTTAGAGTGGAATTCAAGCAATGTAGTCACTCTAGGGATTAGTAGCGAAGACAAAATTAACGAAACGAAACTTCAAAAACTCCATGAGATTATTTACACCGAAAACAATTACACCATTACAAAAAACATATTCAATACCCAATATGAATATTATTTTTTCCTAGAACAAAACATGACAATAAATTCTATAGAAGTAGAAGGCATCGGAAAACCTGGAGCTACAAGAAACAACATCGACGCGAGAAATCTCATTAAGATAACCAGATTTACAGTTTACCAAAATAAAACTACTCCACTTTATATTTACATATGGGAAGAATGAAAACAAAAGCCCAATTTTTTACGATAGACGCACTAATTGCTTTAACAATTATAATAATAACCATGATGGTAAGTTTACCAATAATAACTCAATCACAACAAGATTCTTCAGTCTCCGCAGATATTCTACAATCATTAAGCTCATTGAAAATTGGAGAACTTGATAACAATTATGCAAAACAACTAATAGCACAAGGTTACATCGTCGACACAGACAAATCAGTCATAGACCAAATAGGTGAGTTTTATATAACCAACATAACAATTGCAGAAAAATTAAGCGAAGAAGTTTTGTCTTTGATAAATCCCAACGAAAATATCGGGATATGGTATGGCAACAAACTTCTCGCATCAAGAAATATAACACCGTTTGAAACTGCGGAAAATGTTTTTATCGAACGACAGATCATAAGCGGGATTGGCGGAGGGGAAGGCGTTACAGGATTTTCAGCGAGGGCATTTCTTTCAAGCAACGTCCGAACTGATTACATTTATTTTGGAGGTTATGTCGGAGAGGGAAACATCAGCACACTAATTGATTATCAAGGAAACATAAGCACCGCAAAAATAGAACTAGTTGTAAATAAGGACTTCGAAGTTTACATCAACGGAGTAAACTCTGGAAGTTTTTCCAAATCCGTCGACGACCTTACCCCTGTAAACTACGATCTTAACACAACTAACTTTGTCTCCGGACAAAACATCCTAGAAATAAAAGGGGATAACCTGCACATCACAGGAGGATTCATTAAAATTACATATAATAGCGACGTCACGTACGAGCAGCCAACCAGATATTATTTCCCCGGAATATCCGGAATCATCAATCTCTACGACGGATTCTATATTCCCGGAAACTTAACTGGCTTAACCATTTCACTCCACTTCAATAATTCAATTGACACATCCCTAACTCTCGGCGGCACACAAGTTTTCAACGATTCCTCCGACGGAAGCGTAGTAACTCTAACAAACTCAACACTTGCTTCACTTCTCGACTACACAGAATTAAGCAAAAAAACAATTCCATTAAGGTTCGGAATGGAGGATGCAGATTATGTTGCAAACGATAGCAGGGACGTAGATGTTTGTTCCGTCACAAGTATTTCAGGACAAATGCAGGGAGGCTCAAAAATAGATTTACTAACTGAGGGAAATTACCAATTCGTTGGTTTGATGCTTAATAATACCCATCATAGAGTAGGATTAATAGCATACGAGAGTTCTGCAAAAGATGAGGACTTTCATTCTTTGTCGGACGACGCTGCTTCGCTAAACAATACTATCTCTGGATGGATACCTGGAGGTTCAACTTGTACCTGTTGCGGTATCAATAGGGCCGTAGCAGATTTAGCGAATAATTCAGATTCATCAAAATTCAAATCTATTGTAATTATGAGTGCTGGGGCTGCAAATACAAAATGCTTAGAACAAGGAACTGGAGATGCAGAACAAGACGCTATCAAGGCAGCGTGTGATGCTTATACAAATCATGACATAAGAATCTACACAATTGGATTTGGGAGTACTCCAAATGTAGGAACTCTTACAGAGATGGCATCCTGCGGAGACGGTAGCTACTATAGTTCCGTCGACAATCTGACATTTATCTACGAGCAGATAGCAACCGAATTAATAGAAACTGCCTATTACGAACAGACTATCGAAGTTACAGGAGATTTCTTTTCACAACTTTATTCAGATTCTTATATTGAATTCGATTACATAAAAGAAAACTCACCAATAGGACTTCTCGCAACAATCGAAAAATCATTCTCAACATCCGACGGCGGAACATTTAACTTACCCGAAAATTCCATACCAATAGAAGCGAATGTCATGTCGTATTCAGGACCTAAATGGACAAGCAATGTTAATCTAAATGGCAATAACGTTTTTAATCTAAGCAGTTATGAAACCGACTTCTTAAAACTCGGAGATCCATACTCAATAAATCTACCTATCTCACTCGTTCAAAACAACAATACATTAGAACTAAACACAGGTTTATCTTCGTTAAACACCAGCACTGGATCAATCAGCAACAAAATCATTTACACAATCTCCAAAGAATCAGCGTCGTATACTTCTGTATCCGCCACCGCTGACGGATGCAACTGGAGTGTCCAATTTAACGAATACAATTTAACCCTGCCAATTCCAACAGATTATCAAGGATCCGAAAGTTGCAATTATGGGGACACTAGTGCTGGAGGGATATATTGTGGCATCTATTCTGAATGCGAAGGAGCAACGGACGCAGTACAAGTAGCAGTTTATAACATTTTCAAACTGTTAGATTTCGATTCCGACGGTAAGTTGGATGTAGATCTTTCCGAGGACGATTTGCAAATCAGCACATCAAATTTAGAAGGGGTCCCATTTCTTTTTTCAACGGAGGTACAAGTTAGAAAATGGTATTAGGGAAAAAAGGAATGATCTTTACAATAATAACAATAACACTCTTGTCACTATTCGCTGTCTCATACGGTGCTTACAACTTAATCCAAGATCGTTCTGCGATAAACAAACGGATAAATACCCTCAATAACTTCGTCGCCTCCGTCGAGCAGGATTTACCAAGACAATTATTTATCTCAGGTTACAGAGCAGTATTCTTATTCAATAGAAAAATCTTAGACACAGGTTCTTATATAAATGATGTAAACTCTTCCCTAAACGAAATTTTCTTTAATGGAACCCTCGACGGAGTTCACCAAGATTTAATGGAGGATGCAACGTTCACAGCTACGCAAAATTTCTTAACTGGAAATGCCAAAAAGATTAATGCTAACATCAAACTATTAAACCCTAAGATATTCTTAACACAAGAAGACCCTTGGAATCTAAAAATCATTTTAAATCTCACACTCATCATCGAGGACAAAAGTGGTTTAGTTAGCTGGAACAGGTCGGCATCGATAGAGTCTTACATCCCAATAAAAGATTTTGAAGACCCCCTTTATTCCACAAATACCTTCGGTAAAGTTACCAACAAAATAAACCAGACCCCCTATTCGGTATTCGTAACGGGAGCAGACTACACAAATCTTACATCACATTTCGAAAATTCGTATTACAAAGCATCGACCTCCGCCCCAAGTTTTCTCAATAGATTACACGGAAATTTAACTGGGGACCAAAACGGAATAGAGTCATTAGTCAACCCTCAAAAATTAATCGATCAGGGAATTTCCATCCAATACAAATCTGTCGTCGACTACATTTACTTTTCATCAGGCAATCCTCAAAGATACACAGTTCCCGCCATCAGCAATTTAATTTTAGATAACGAAGACAATCATTTAGTAATATATAATGTATCTGGCGTCGCTGTCCCAGCCTAATTACTTCTTCATCCCAATCTTCTTCATTCCACCCATATACGGCTGAAGTGCTTTAGGAATATTAATCGAGCCATCCCTATTCTGATTATTTTCGATCAGTGCAATCAATGTCCTCGGCGACGCAACGACAGTATTATTCAACGTGTGTGCAAAATAATTACCTTTCCCACCATTAATCTTAATCCCTAATCTCCGAGCCTGCGCATCCGTCAAATTCGAACAACTTCCAGCTTCGAAATACTTTTTTTGCCGAGGAGACCACGCTTCAACATCACAAGACTTCGCTTTCAAATCTCCCAAATCCCCCGAACAGCATTCTAATTTCCTAACAGGAACATCGAGTTTCTTAAAAAACTTGACGGTGGATTTCAACATCTTGTCATACCAATCATAAGATTCCTCAGGCTCACAAATAACAATCATCTCTTGTTTCTCAAATTGATGCACACGATAAAGCCCTTTCTCCTCGATTCCATGAGCACCTCGCTCCTTCCTAAAACACGGAGAATAACTCGTCAGCATCTGGGGAACCTCCCCCTTCCTCAAAGTCCTATCCTTAAACATCCCAATCATCGAATGCTCACTCGTCCCAATCATATACAAATCCTCTCCCTCAATCTTATACATCATAGTATTCATCTCCTCAAAACTCATAACACCTTTCGCAACATCCTCCCGAATCATAAACGGCGGCACACAATACTCAAATCCTTTCTCAATCATAAAATCTCTCGCAAACGAAAGAACCGCTGAATGCAATCTCGCAAGATCACCCTTCAAAAAATAAAACCCCGTCCCCGAAGTCTTCCTTGCACTATCCAAATCAAGAAGCCCCATACCCTCCATCAATTCAGCATGATTGAAAATTTCATAACTTGGAGTTTTCGGTTTACCGACGATTCCAACCTCAACATTCTCGGAATCATCCTTCCCCTTCTGCACCGAAGCATCTATCATATTCGGAATCTTCAACATCATCTTTTTAATTTCCTCAGCCAACTTCCCAACTTTTATCTCAATCTTATTAATCTTCTCAGGAATTGTCTTCGCCTTCAAAATCAAACTCCTAGCCTCGCCCTTCTTTTTAATCTTCATCAACCGATTAATATTCTCAGAAATCTTGTTCCGTTCAGACCTTAAATCATCAACCCCTTTTTTCTCTTTCCTCCACATAGCATCCAATTTAACAATCTCATCAACAAGCGCCAATTTCTCATCCTGAAACTTCTTTTTAATATTCTCTTTCACCAACTCAGCATTCTCTCGAATCAATTTAATATCTATCATAATCTATCCCTCCAAAAAATTTATATAACATTAAGAAAAACAAGCAATAATATATTTAAACCTATTCATCTGAAATTTTTTATGGATGAGAAAGAGTTGATAAACAGAGTCAAAAATTCGTTTCGTGCAAAAAAATCTCGAGCAGAAGTTCTCACAAACTTCCAGAAACGCGGATACAAGCTCGAATATGCCGACAAGTTAATCTCCAAAGCAAAACACTCTAAAAAAATCACAACATTGTTTTTCCTAACCATCCTCGTTGTGTTTTGTATAGCATTCGGAAGCTACTCATTATTCGACAAACACCAAAAGGGATTATCCAACCCCCTATCAATTATCACAGGAAATACAATCGCAACACACCAGAACACTCCCCAACAAGAACTAACAATCGATCAAATTGAAATAACTCCCGAATTTATATCCTATCTACTAAATAAAATGGACGCGGGAAAACTCCACAAAAACCCATTCAATTTCGAAAAACCCATCATCAATTTTAAAATAGGAGACAAAAACTTTTACTCCGAAATTGGAAGAGAAACAAAAACCTACAAAGGACTTAGCCAAAAAGCGGACCTACAATTCAACGCAAACAAAGAAGACTTAGTCAGGGCAATAATCTCTAACAATCCTCTCGACGTTCTAAAACAATCTCTAACGAGTGGAAAAACACAAGCAGAAATTTTCGCAAGCGAAGCAGAACTCTTCTCCAAAGGCTACCTCCAATTTTACAATCTTCTAAAATAATTGCTACTACTCAAAAATTTCCTGTCACTCCGTAAAATTTCTGTATCTACTGACCATGGACGAATTTTTTAAGAAAGACTTATAAGCCATTCATGACTTTGATATATACATTAGAAACTATATATCATGGGAGACAATTTCGACTTATTTTTCAGAAGAAAGCCAGCACTTATGCTCATAGCCTTAAAAAAAGTCTCGCGAGCGAAATACGGTTCCCAACTAGCAAAAGAAGTTGACTGCACATATTCTCACGCCGTAAAGATTTTACAAAATTTAGAAGAACTTGGACTCGTTAGTTTTGAGAAAAAGGGTCGGATTAAGATAATCAAACTAACAAAGAAGGGAACTGATGTCGCGGAGAATATTGAGGCGATAAGGAAGTTGGTTGCTTAATTCTGAAACAAAAGAGCTACTAGATATAACAAGAAGAATAGTTCTAAAGGGAAAATTTTATGAAATCGTTGAAAATCTATAAGGTGTTGGCATAATTAAATAAACTAGAAGAGGATTAATTTAATATGACAAATGAAATTTGGAAAACGAAAGATTTTGAAGAAGCTAAGATAAAAGCAGTTAGTGAAGGAAAAATAAAAGATAAATGTGAATGGTGTAATGCAAAAGATAGATTAGTGCCTCACCACAGAACTTCTTTCCGTTTTATAAAATGGCAAGAGAATAGGAAGGTTGCTATATCTGAAATGGCGAAAGAACAAGATTTTACCTTTACTCCAAGTGCATTAAATAAATCTGGAGGATTTTCTACTTCTAAAGGATATATTAAATTAAAAGAATTTACGGATTACATTAGAAGACATCCAGAATTTAATGATATAGCAAATAAGAGGGCAGAAAAAGAATATCTTAAGTTCGATGACATTTTAACTCTCTGTAACAGGTGTCATTTTGCAATACATAAAGGAATGAAGTTATGTGATTATTGTAGAGAAAATTATTATAAAAATAATAGATGGAATGAATTTAATGCGTGTCCTAAATGTATACCAAAAGCAGAAAAAGAATATGAAGAGTTTGAAGACGAGATTAATGAAGCAGAGAATAGTATGCAATTAGAATTAGATAAAATATCTAAACAGAATAACAATGAAACTAAAATCGAATGAAACTTAGTATATGTGAAAAATCGAACATGGCCTCGAGGGGATTTGAACCCCCGACACCTAGATTAAGAGTCTAGTGCTCTAACCAGGCTGAGCTACGAAGCCATAATACTTATGAGAAATTTTCATTTAAAAACTTGTGGGATTTGTTGCACAAGCCCTTTCCCCGGTTCCCCGTCCCCGCAAATAAATTTTTTAGCCACAGGTGTCCACTTCCTGTGGACGGGGGCGGCGAGCAATTCGCTTTCTCGAATCCATTAAATCGCAACTATCTTTCGAGAATGCAAATTGCGAGATAAGAAAAAATTTCTTTGCACTAAATACGATATTTAAAATTAATTTTTCACGCAAAATTTTTGTGCAACAAAAATCAAATGAAAAATGAATTTTAAATCATCGCAATCTGAGGAAGGTACAGCGAGGAAACCTAGGTTTCCCGCTAGTCATCCACCCGAATAACACTCTTACACTTCACACACTTATAAAACTTCGACTCCGGCTCATCCCCTGCCCTCATCTGCCGAATCCAAAAATAAGCTTTCTTATGTCCGCACTTCTTGCAATCATAACCCGTAACCGGATGAACCTCAGCTTCCCTCTCACTCACAACCGCGACAACCGACCTATCTGTAATCTCTTCCTTAACTTCCATATTGACCTTCCCCTTAGCAGAATAACTACACCGAGGACAACCAAACTTCGCCTTTTTCATCATAAGCAAAGCACCGCACTTCGGACAAAATTCCATCAACTAGCAAAATTCCTTCTATATATAAAATTAACTATCAAAAGGGTTCTAGTGAAACCATATCTCCTATTCACACAAACCTCTATCCCTCGGAACCCTCGTCCCCTCAAAAAAAATCAACTTCGCCCAACCAATAATCGGAACCTTAAACAACGCCTTCCCCACAAGCTGATGCTCCTCAATAACTTTCTCGGAAGGCAACTGCCGAGAATTAGTCTTATAATTATCCCCTTTCGTCGAATAACTATCGCCAACATTAATAACCCGATGAATCAAGGGATTTGCGGTACCCCCATTAAAGATAATCACATCTCCTATTTGAATATCTTCAGCAGCGACGACGAAAATCATATCACCTTTATTAATACCATTTTTAAAATCCCAATCAGACGTATCATCTAACGTTAACCCGTAATCCTCATAAACTGAACTTTCAAACGTCTTCTCAAGCCCAGCTTCGTGATGATACATAGAACAACTTTCAACAATTACTAACGGCAAACTTGTCCCAGTTAAAAAAGAAAGTCCTGAGAAAAGAACAAACTTTATAATAATAAATGCTAACAACAACATAACAACAAAAGAAACCCAACTATCATCGTCCAAAAAATCCCGAAATTTCCCCCAATACTTCTTGATATTTTTCATTCAACACGAAACCAAATCCACTTTATAAGACTTTATCTCCTATTATCCCATTTAAGGAATTGGATAGTTTTGTGCAAAGCCAAAAGTAACGAAATATTTATAAAGTATATACTTCAAGTGTATACATGTCGGATATATTTGATAACATCATCCTCTGCAAAAACTGCGGAAAAAAGATGAAACTATCGACGATAGAAAAGAACGGCTTTCATCTTCGAACAGTAAAATGCGAAAATTGTAGAAATCAAATTATCCACCCAGAAGATTTAAAAGAATACGAAGACTTTCAAAACCTCAAGAAAAAAAACTTTCAGGTAAAGCTTAGATACATCGGAAACAGTTACGCCGTATCAATTCCTCGAGAAATCATTGATTTCATGAACGAACAAGAAAAACACATGAACGAAATGGTTAATCTCTGTATGGAAGATTTCGGGAGGTTGTCACTAAATTTCAAATGGTAAAATTCGCAGCAAGTGAAACGCGACCGAATTTCCCGCGTGGCTTTGCCACAAGACAAATCAGAAAATGGTAAAGAAAAAAGAAGAATCAAACAATGCAATTAAACTAAGAGTCGTAGAGGCGTTGCAGGATGACGCCTATAAAGGCATAGTTAGAATTGATGCGAATTTAATGAGAGAACTCCAACTTGAAAGAGGAGACATTATTTCGATAAAGGGGAGTAGAGAAACTTATTCTATAGTAGATAGAGCATACCCTGCAGATATGGGTGAAGAAATTATCCGAATGGATGGTATAACAAGAAAGAATTCTAAAACAGGAATTGGAGAACAGGTCGAAATTAAAAAGGCGAGGATAAAAGAAGCAAAGAAAATAACAATTGCACCAGCCCAGCAAGGCATCATGGTCCAGGGTGACCCCGAAACTTTGAAGAAAGGGCTTTTAGGAAAGCCTGTTATAAAAGGAGACATAGTAGTTATGGGGGGGACTCAGCGTCGACAAGATATAATGTCAGACGGATTCGGAGATTTATTCGGGGGGGACATAGGAGATATTTTTAATCAGATGGGATTCGGAGGAATGTCTGGAGGATTAACTCAAATTCGATTCGCAATAGTTTCAACAAACCCGAACCAACCTTGCATCATCACTGAAAATACCGAAATAACCCTAAGCCCTAAGGCTGTAGACATTTCAGAAGAATCAATACCTCAGATCATGTATGAGGATATTGGAGGATTAAAAGAAGAAGTTAAAAAAGTCCGAGAGATGGTTGAGCTCCCATTAAAACGACCCGAGATTTTTTCGCGATTGGGAATAGAACCTCCAAAAGGAGTCCTCCTCTACGGACCGCCCGGAACAGGTAAAACCCTTTTAGCAAAAGCCGTCGCCAACGAATCCGAAGCACACTTTATATTATTAAATGGTCCTGAAATTATGTCAAAATTCTATGGAGAATCTGAAAAGAAAATCCGGGAGATTTTCGACGAAGCAGAAAAGAACGCACCTTCAATTATTTTTATCGATGAAATAGATTCCCTTGCACCAAAGCGGGAAGAAACAGGCGGAGAGGTTGAGCGAAGAGTCGTTTCACAATTATTGACGATGATGGACGGATTAAAGTCTCGTGGGAAAGTTGTAGTCATCGGAGCAACAAACCGTCCGAATTCTCTCGACCCGGCGCTAAGACGCCCCGGACGTTTTGACCGAGAAGTAGAAATCTCCGTCCCTGATAAAGCTGGGAGACTTTCTATTTTAAAGATTCACACCAGAGGAATGCCTCTAACAAATAAAGTAAAGTTAGAAGAGATAGCCTCGAAGACTCATGGGTTTGTAGGAGCGGATATTAATTCTTTAGCAAAGGAAGCTGCGATGATTGTTCTCCGAAGAAATCTTCCGAAATTTAATCTTGAAGAAGACGAAGAAATCCCTCAAAAAGTATTAGAAGAATTGAGAGTTTCGCAAAAAGATTTTGACGAAGCATTAAAAGTTGTGAGACCTTCAGCAATGAGAGAGGTTCTCGTTGAAACTCCAAATATTAAATGGGGGGATATCGGTGGGATTGAGGATGTCAAACAAGATTTAAAAGAGGCAGTTGAATGGCCTTTGAAATTTCCTGCATCATTCACACGAATGGGAATAAGTCCCCCAAAAGGAGTCCTACTTTACGGACCTCCCGGAACAGGTAAAACCCTTTTAGCAAAAGCCGTCGCCAACGAATCCGAAGCGAACTTCATTCAGGTAAAAGGTCCAAGTTTATTAAGCATGTGGGTTGGAAAGTCCGAAGAAGGAATTCGGAAAGTATTCGAGAGAGCAAGGCAGGTTTCACCCTGCATAATTTTCTTTGATGAAATAGATTCCCTTGCAGGAAAGCGAGGACAGGCATACGGCGGTGGAGCGAAAGTAACAGAGAATGTTCTAAATCAGTTGCTGGCAGAGATGGATGGGATAGAAGACCTTACAAACGTAATTGTCATTGGAGCAACAAACCGTCCAGATATGTTAGACTCTGCACTAATGCGTCCAGGACGTTTCGATCGAATTGTCTATGTTCCAGTTCCAGAAAAAGAAGGGAGATTGCAAATCTTGAAAATTCACACAAAGAAAATGCCCCTTAACAAATCTGTCAATTTAGATAAATTAGCAGAAGAAACAGAGGGTTACACTGGAGCAGATATTGAATCCCTAGTAAGAGAAGCAGCGATGCTTGCACTTCGGGAAAACATCGAAGCCAAACAGGTTACAAAAAAGTACTTTGACAAGGCAATGGAAAAAGTTTTACCATCGGTATCAAAGTCGGACCAACAAAGATATCAACAAATAGAATCAAAATATCTCAAGAGTGCGAAGGCCGCCTTAGGTGACGGTTCTCAAAGTTATACTGGTTAAAATTAATTCTAAAAGTTTTGAATACCAATTCAAAATAGGAACATTTAAATAGTATTGAATACTTATTCAATTAACTAAAAGTCGAAAGGCGAGGTAAAATAAAAATGCCACAAAGAAATGGAACAGGACCCGCAGGACAAGGACAGATGACTGGACGAGGAATGGGACCATGCGAAGGTTCAGATACGTCTAGAGTTGTAAACCCTGGATTCGGTGGAGGTTTTGGACGAGGAATGGGAAGAGGATGTCCTAGACAAGATTGTTTTGGATTTCCAGCACAATCGCTAACTCCTGAACAGGAAAAAGCGAATCTCCAGCAAGAGCTTGAAGCAATCAAGACCGCCGAACAGAACATCCAATCAAGACTAGAAGACCTTGACTAGATGCAAATCTCTTTATTTTTTATTTTTAAAAATTTAAATACCTCCGGTTGTATCAAAAAGAATGCCAAGACCAAGAATTTGTAGAAGGATTTTTTTCAATCCTAGTACCACTCATTTCAAACCTGTAGGGATCATAACGAAGGATTTGCAGAACACTATTCTGACAAAAACCGAATTAGAAGCGATAAGACTTATAGATTATGAAAATCAATCCCAGATGAAAATTGCCAAACAAATGGAAATTTCTCAACCAACACTATCACGTCTTCTAACCTCCGCAAGGAAAAAAATCGCCGACGCCCTAGTCAACGGCAAAGCGATTAAAATTCAAGGAGGCGTTTACGAAATGGCAACAAGAGGGAGGATGGGTGGAACAGCTACAGGTCCCGGAGGAGAATGTATCTGTCCAAAATGCGGAGCAAAAACCCCGCATCAGATAGGTATTCCCTGTTATCAGCAAAAATGCTCCAAATGTGGCTCACCAATGACAAGAGAATAATCGCAATAAATAAATTGTAAGGAGGAAAAAATGAGAATAGCAATAAGTTCAACAGGAAAAGATTTCGAAAGTGAAGTAGATGCAAGATTCGGTAGATGCAATTATTTTTTAATTGTAGAAATTGAGAATGAAAAAGTAAAAGGCATAAAAGCAATTGAGAATACAGCGAAAGCACAAATGGGTGGAGCGGGAATTACAGCAGGAGAGATTGTTGCAAATAAGAAAGTAGACGCGGTGATTACTGCAAATCTTGGACCAAAAGCATTTTCTATATTTGGTCAGTTTGGAATTAAAATTTACCAAGGGCAAGGAAAAATCAAAGATGTTGTGCAAGATTTTATAGACTGTAAGTTGAAGGAAATAAAGAATGCAACGGGCCCCCAACATATTGGCTTGAAATAGATAATTAAAAGCAAAAATGAAAGGAATATATCTATTAGTTGCAAAAGTAAAAAAACGTATTAAGGTTAAAATAGGAGCACTAGGAAAGATAAAGTTTAATAAAGGAAATTATATCTATATTGGTTCTGCTCAAAATAATCTAGAAAGAAGAATTGAAAGACATTTGAGGAATAAGAAAAAAAAGCAATGGCATATTGATTATCTTCTCGAGAATCTTTCTGTTGAAGTTACAAAAGTATTTTATAAAAAAGCTAAGAAGTCAGAAGAATATGAAACTGCAAATGAATTATTAAAAACAGAAATTCCTGTTTTGAGTTTTGGCTGTTCTGATTGTAAGTGTAAGTCGCATTATTAGAAATTTGAGGGACGTCCTGAAATTAAAATTTAATTTATTTAAAATATGAGAATTGCAATTACTGGAGGAAAAGGGGGAACTGGAAAATCTACAGTAGCAACAGCTTTAGCTGTAAAGTTATCTAAGGAAAATAAAGTTTTACTTGTTGATGCCGACGTGGATTGTCCTAATGATGATATAATTCTTTCAATAAATCCCAAAAGAATAAAAGACGTGGAAACTATGATCCCTAGATTTGACAAAACGAAATGCATAAAATGCGGGAAATGTGGTCAGGTATGCAAGGAGAATGCAATCGTCCAGATTAGGGGGAAATTTCCGATTCTTGTTCCAGAACAATGTAATGGATGTAATGCTTGTAAAATTATCTGTCCTGTAGATGCTATAAGTGAAGCGAAACAGAAAATAGGAGAAATTTTTATTGGAAAAAAGGGGAATATTACTTTAGTTTCGGGAAAAATAAAACCAGGAGTAGAAGAGTCAAGTTTGGTGGTACACGCTATGAAAAAGTACATTAAACAAACACAGAAAAATTACAATTGGATAATAATCGACACTGCAGCGGGAACCCATTGCCCGGTAATTGCCGCATTGCTCGACGCTGATTTAGGGATAGCAGTTACCGAACCCACCCCCCTAGGCAATCATGACCTAACACTTATTTTAGAATTAATGAAACAATTAGAGATAAAATCAAAAATAGTTTTAAACAGAAGTGACATCGCCGATAAGAAAATTATAGAAAAAACTGCCGAAAGATTTAAGTCTGAGATTATAGCGGAAATTCCTTACAACAAAAAAATTCAAGAGGCATATTCAAAAGGTGAAGTGATTAAACACAAAGCTATCAAAAAGATCGCCGAATTTTTAAAATGAAAATCATAACAGTTTTATCTGGAAAAGGAGGAGTGGGAAAAAGTTCTATAACGGCCGCGCTGGCAGTTTTATTAGCTAAAAAAGAAAAAATAGTTGCAGTTGATTGTGACGTAGATGCTTCTAATTTAGCATTAGTTCTTGGAGTCAAAAATTTTAAAAATCAAAAAGAAATATCAACTAATGAAAAAGCTTTTGTAAATGAAAAGGCGAAAGATTGTAGAAGCATCGTAGATATATGCACTTTTTCTGCTATCTCTT
The DNA here is from genome assembly GCA_030641715.1 of Nanobdellota archaeon. Classification (GTDB taxonomy): domain Archaea; phylum Nanobdellota; class Nanobdellia; order Pacearchaeales; family GW2011-AR1; genus JAGVXH01. The sequence goes on along the minus strand of DAOWGX010000004.1, from coordinate 7,556 downwards.
GGAATGAAAAAAAATGTTTGCCTGAAATAAACAAATTTCTATGTGAGGGATGCGGGGCGTGTCAACTTTTATGTCCTCAGGGAATCGAATTAAAAAAAGTAAAAAACGCCGTCATAGGAGACGCAGAAACAGATTATAATTTTCCCCTAGTTTTTGGACAACTAAAAATGGGAGAAAGTGGAAGCGGAAAAGTAGTCCACGAAGTTAAAAGATTAGCTGAAACAAAAAACGCAGATATCATGGTTTTAGATTCTGCTGCGGGAATAGGCTGCCCAGTTATCGCTTCAGTTCAGGGTTCGGATTATGTCATCGCTGTTACCGAACCAAATCCATCCGCACTAAGCGATTTAAAAAGAGCCCTTCAAATTGTCAGACACTTTAGAATTCCTCATGGAATTATAATAAACAAATATGATTTGAATAAAAACTTCAGCAAAAAAATCGAAGAGTTTATGCAAAAAAATAAAATACCCTTATTAGGAAAGATTCCCTACGATAAAAAATTTGTCCAAGCGTTGGTTAATCTAACTCCTATTGTCGTCTACGATAAAAAATTTATCAAAGTCTTTCAAGACATTTCAGATAAGATAAAAAGTAATATCTCTAATTACTAGTTACCAAAACTTCCCCCTCAGCAACGACAAACGTGTTCTCAACCTGACTAACCGGTGCCTTACTCTTTTCGATTAACATAGGATACTCATGTAAAATTCCTTGCTTAACTAGCATCGACAAAATATATCTTAGTTTTGCCCCAGATACAAGGGGGTACGCCTGGTGGCGACCAAGCCCTTCCTTCTCCAACCATCTCAAACAAAACGGCCGAGTCTTATATTCCTCTTTAACAAATTTCAAAACCTCTCTCGCATCCCTATCCCGAACGGGCTCCTTAGATTGCAAAACATAAATCCCTCCTGCGTTACCCTCGTAAATATCCCCCACCCCCGTCGTCACGAATGGCTCAATCGCAAAAGCTCCATCTAGCTCGTTCCGATTATCATTCCTATAATTCGAAATAGTCAATCCTGCATGAATCGTATCTTGTGCCAATGAATGCCCCGACAAACTCTTAATCATCACAAAACGAGAATCATTATCCTCGTTCCATTCCTCCAATGTGTCCTGAGCCACGTCGCCAACCTCACGAACCTCGACGCCAGACTTAACGATTTCAGTTACATTCGACAAAATCTTTTCATTCAGTTCAATCATATCTTTAAATTTCCCCTCACCAGTTAAATCAACCGAAAAAGCCGTATCCGCAATATACCCATCAACACAAACCCCCAAATCAATCTTCAAAATACCCTCGGCAACGGTTTCATCCCCCGGCGCAGGAGTATAATGCGCCGCAATTTCATTTAGTGATAAGTTAACAGGGAATGCGGGTTCACCTCCGAGTTCGTTAATTTTAGAATCTATTGCTTCAGCAATATTAATAAGTTTCATATTGGGTTTGATAATTTCTTTGGCGAATTCTTTTATTTCTTTGGCGATTTTTCCGGCTTTTACGTATGATTCAAGTTCTTGTTTTTCCATAACCAAAAAAATAATCCAAAGTATATAAATCTTTAAAACAATAAAGAATGAATAAAGTTTATGTTCGGAAGACAGAGTAGGAAAGACCTGAGAAATCTAGTAGCCCATTTAAAGAAAACTAATCATGATATTAGAAGAAAAGCTTGTAAGTCTCTAAGATCCTATATAGAAGAAGAATCGGTTACTACAATTGAATTTATGCGCAGAAATGAAGGGCTCTCGGTTCACCCTTATATGTTTGTAAGTGGTAAAGGAAAGGTCCTAGGTTACACCCAGGCATTAGAAGTAGCATTGGATTTGAAAAAAGATATAAAAGGGACACATTATCTAGACGTATTTTACCCTCAAGGAAACCAAAATGTCAAGGACGAATTAGAAAATTATTTTTCTTCACCTGCAGAAATAGTAATTCCCTATGAGATAAAAAAAGGGAAAAAAGTAAGAAAACTTACAATTATCAAAGAGGCCCCGGTTTACAAAGAAATAGAAATAGACTTCCTAAATGGTGGAAAGAAATTACGGGCTGTTGCGTACGTACCAATAAAAGTGGGTCCAAGAAGAAACTCTGTGAGAAAATTTATAGGTCTCTCTTCAAAAGATCAAAAAGAAATAGAATCACAAATTCATGAAGCAACAGTCAATCTTTTCCTTCACCATAAATGGTCTTTTGAAAAATCGGAAAAATATCGTACGGCACATGGAACTAACGGATTAATCAAAGAGTATCAAAGATTAGAAAAATCCATCAAATGGTCTGACTCTTCCGTCTCCGCTCCTTCGACAAAAACCCAAACAACATCTTCCCCTCGCTACCAATCTTCCCCATCCCAACAAAATCCCTCCCATCTGCCGACTTCACCGAAACAAACCCGTCGTTGACCTTCCCAACCTGCCCCTCATCCAATTCAACATCCTTCCCAAAAAACCAATCCTTCTCCTGCTCCTCCGTCAAAACAAAAACTCTCTCCGTCAACTGTTCCTTCCAAGTATGCATCCCATCAAGACTCAACCGAACCTCCCGAACCCCGCTCCGATTAACCATATCCTTCCCAACATAAAGCCCGACCCCCTCAATCGGCAACAACCTCCAAATCTCTATAATCTCCTCCGTCGACAAATTCCCCGAATAAGTCCGCATCCGTTCCTTCCCAGTCCTAATCAACAACTCAGGAATCCTCTTCATCCCCAAATCCGAAAGCCCCGCTATAAATTTTTTCTTCTTCGCCCTATCCAAAATTTGTATCTTCATTTCCCTTTCTCCTTGTTTGAAACCTTCCGAATCCTCGCCACAAAAAACCCATCCGTATCATTATCCTGCGGATACAACCGCAAACACTTCTCACATTCTTTAGACAACTCCTTCCCTTCCCACTCAGTTACCCCACAACGAAACTTCAACGGCAAAACAATCTTCTCAACCTCCACATCAAAATTCCTAACCAAATAATCAACAATCATCTCATCCTCCTCCGGTGTCAAAGTGCAAGTCGAATAAATCATCGTCCCCCCAACCTTCAAAATCCTCAACGCCGTCTCAGCCAGTCTTCTCTGCGTCCCTGCAATTTTCTTAATCATATTAATATTCCACATCTGAAACGTCTTCGGACTTTTTCTCAACGTCCCCTCACCAGAACACGGAGCATCAACCAAAATCTTATCAAACCGAAACTGCGTCTTCTTCAAAAATCTCTCACAAAGAGAAACGCCCTCCTTCCGAGTAACAATCGTATTCATAACCCCGCATCTTTCCAAATTCGAATTCAGAATCCCAATCCTTCCCATCGAAATCTCATTCGCAATAATCGTCCCATCATTCCCCATCATCGCAGCCGCTTGCGTCGTCTTACTCCCCGGCGACGCGCACAAATCCAAAACAAAATCCCCCGCCTCCGGTTTCAGAACCAGCATCGGCAACATCGAAGAAATCTCTTGCACATAATAATACCCCAACAAATGTTCCCGAGTCTTCCCCAACTCCCCCGGCTCCAACTTCGAATCAATAATCATAACCTCTGGAAACTCCGCAAACGGTTGCCTTATTTTCCAACCATAATTTTCCAACCGACCCTTCAACTCCCCAACAGAAATCTTCAAACTATTACACCTAATCGAACTAGGAGTTTTAGTATAAGAAATCTTAAAAAACTCTTTTACCCCTTCCTTTCCCAAAAGCGTTTCCATCCGCTTAACAAAATCTTCCTTCGGCGGAAACTTCTCTTTCAAATATTCCGAATAAAGTTCCTTGTCTTTCATAAAAATTAGTACAAAAAGAGCTTTATATTTTTAATTAATACTTAGAAAAGAGAAGTATAAGCTTATGCCGTTTTAATATTGGGATTCTAATCAAAACATTTAACATATAAAAATTTAATAACTCTTTTAATTTTTAGATTCAATGATAGAATTGCCAAAGTTCAAAATTGGGAATTTAGAGATGAACCTTATACAGGGGGGAATGGGAGTTGGTGTTTCTGCCAGAAATCTCGCAAGTGCTGTTGCGAATTGCGGTGGTGCCGGAATTATTGCAAGTGTTGAACTGGGATTATTGAGGGGATACAAGGGGAATAAGATTAAAGCAAATCAAGATGCTTTTCGTGATGAGATTAGGGCTGCAAGGCAGATGTCCAACGGAGTTATCGGAGTAAATATAATGCGTGCCTTGACTGATTATCAAGGACTAGTTAAGGTCGCTACCGAGGAGAAAGTAGACCTTATGATATTAGGGGCTGGAATAGCAAAAGATGCCCCAAAATTAGTTGGAGATGCTCCAATATGTTTAGTGCCGATGGTTAACGATGCAAGAACCGCAGACCTAATAACGAGAGCCTGGAAAAAACACAACAAAGTTCCTGACGCATTTGTTGTCGAGGGACCTAAGGCTGGAGGACATTTGGCTTATTCCTTTGAGGATTTAGTAAACAATACTGCCCCACAATTAGAAGACCTTGTAAAAGATGTAATTGGTTTCGCAAACAATCCAGAGAATTTTAAAAATCCAGTCCCTGTCATTCCCGCTGGAGGAATTTATTTTGGACAAGATATAGCTTATTATCACAAACTAGGAGCTGCAGGAGTTCAAATGGCGACGAGATTTGTGACAACGCGTGAATGCGATGCTGATGATAAATTTAAACAAGAATATCTTAGAGCGAACAAAGAAGATTTAATGATTATTAAGAGTCCTGTAGGAATGCCTGGGAGAGCTATCAGAAATTCCTTTTTAGAAAAAGTAATGGGGGGAGAGAAAATCGATTTTAATTGTAAATATAATTGTCTTAAAACATGCAATCCAAAAGAATCGCTCTATTGCCTTATGAAAGCATTAATTGAGGCACACGGTGGAGATTTCAGGGAAGGTTTTGCATTTGCCGGATCAAACGCCTATAGGGCTACACCGGAAAGCTGTTTAGATGCAGATGGGAAATTCATTACTGTTAGAACATTGATGCAAAGACTTTCCGACGAGTATAACTCCCCCTAACAAATTAATACAATTCTAATCCCCGGACTTCTTAACAAATAAAAGTGGAAAGACAATATCACTAATACAACAAGGAATGTAAACAGCCAAAAATACCAAAAGCGAAATCAATAAAACTGCTAACGCACCCACTTCGACGCTAAATGCTAGAAGATAAAACAAACTCGCAAAAATTGATAAAAACACATGAATCGAATGACTAAACCTGAACAAGCAATGCATTCCAGCAACAGAACCGACTAACGCAACCCCCATAATCAAAAATGGCTTCTCAATAATAGGTAAATGAAAATGAGTATTCAAGGAAAACAAATTTCCAGCAAACCAAGGAAACAAAATATCACTCAAACTTCCGATAAAAATCGCTCCAGCAACCCCGACTAAAATTGTTTCCACAACAGATTTTTTATATTTCCAATAAATTGCCGACGTCGCCATAGCCGAAACTAAAACATGTGCCGGATGTATGATCTCAAACAACCCGGAAACAATCCCAACAAAATAACCTTTATTAATCAAATAAAAAATCGCAACTAAAACTCCCGCTGCTAAACTCGATATTAATGTAAATGGAAAATGACGTTTTAATTCACGAAGAATAATCTCACTTTTATTGAATCTCATAAAAATAAAAGCACTTCACAATTTATAAATTATTGCTAAGAGTATTTTACTTAACTTGGATATCCATATCGAGATAATCTTCTTCAATTAACTCATTAATATCCTTAAATTTTCCTTTAAAATTTTTATCTTCGGAAATCCTCGTCGTTAGATATAACCAGTTAATTAAATTTTTTATAGTCGAAATATCTCGATCATAGTGATTAATTGCATCCTCACTCATTTTTTTATGTAGCTCCGCGTCTTGATAAAGTTTCAACATATGTTCCGAAACCTTATTAGTATCAAAATCTGCGACGACAAAACCATTAATATTGTCCTTAATCTGTAGAGGCAAACCCCCTGAGTCGTATGCAATAACAGGTTTACCCTTCATCAAAGCCTCAGTCACTTTAACTTCATAACCTTCTCTATGTGAAAGCTGGAGGCTAACAAAAGACCTCCTTACCAATACATTCAATAGTTGATCTCTAAAAGGAACCATCGCTATCCGGACATAACTCTTGATTAGAGAGTACTTTTCTTCCATGAGTTTATCCAAAATCTGATTATAGATTATTAATCCCTCCGGATCATCATAAGCTCCATTGCCGACGATAACAAGACTCGGAACCGAATTAATATTTGTTTTTTTAATTTTTTCAAAAAACAATCGATATGCTTCAATCAAATCACAAATTCCTTTTGCAGGGTCAAATCTCGCAACCTGAATAAAATATTCTTCTAGAGGATCCAATGGTTTCTGTCCGGTCTCTTCCAACATCCAGTTGAACAGTTCAAAATAATAAGAGGATGCGTTATCATCGATTTCTTTATTTAAGCCATCCAAAGAGTCAGTAGTCGGAGGCATAAAAAGTACTTTTTCCTTATTAACATTTTTTGGAACAAAATGTTTTATAGGGTGACTTGCAAACAAGTCAATATCCTTTAGATTGCTATATACAAAGTTCCAAGTATCATGCTGAACTACACCTTCCTCGTCTATTAATTTAGTATCAAGTTGTGTATGCGATCGATAAATAATTTTTGCATTCGGATTTATCTTTTTAATATGCTTTACAAGACCGCTTGGCTGAGGATCATCTATCACAAAAACATCCAAATTCTTGAATAGACCTTCAAACATTTCAACATTCTTATCTGTCCACCTATCATAACGTTCAATATCCTCCGAAGTCAGTTTGAATTCATCATGATATAAACCATGTAAAACATTATGAATTTTTTGCTTTGTTATTTTGAATACCTCTTCATTTCTCGAAACTACATACCATCCAATATCTAAATTGAGAAGTTTACAAAGTCTTATTAAAGAATGCCTCATCAAAGCAACACCACCCCCGCTAATTGTAGAATTAAAAAAACCCACTTTAATTTTCTTCTCCTTAAATTTTTCAGATAACTTATCAAGTAACCTAATATGTTTTTCTGATGCAGATTTTTTAATCTTATCTAGACTAATCAAAAAATCATGAACATTAACTTTCGACGACGACGTTTTGATTTCATTCGAATGGTCTTCCTTAAAATTAGCTTTAACCTTTTGTATGATTTTTTCTTTTCCAAATTTTTCAAAATCTTCAATAGAAACAAAATTGGGGACGATATCTAAATCAAGCCACAAATGTTCTGCAAGTTTTTCATCGAGATCACTGCCAATAATTGCCAACGCTCCAATTTTGGTTTGATTTTTTTCAGCAAAAGATTTTATAAATCCACAAATATTCTCGATAGAATAATTTTCACCAAGATTAATTTTTTCTTCAGGATTCGTTTGACCCATGACAGAAATTTCAACATCCTTAGTATTAATTCTTATAAATCCATAGGAAACATTTTTCATTACACCCATTGAATATATTTCTTTTTAAACCTTATCCTTCAAAATCCTAAAACAATTTTTTCTGGCTTT
>DAOWGX010000008.1 GCA_030641715.1 Nanobdellota archaeon | reverse complement strand
TTTCTGCATTGATTGTATGAATATCCTTTAAGTTTAAGTTTAAAAAATATTTTTCTAATTTCATTTTTTTCCATGTAAATTAGTCAAATTTACGCGCGAACTAATTTTCGGTACTAGTGACATATGTCACCTGATTGCACAGGCGTGAAACTACCAAAAACCTTTTAAACGATATATTATAGTAAATATTGTAAATTCTAAGTGTACTCTAAGATGGATGAAGATTTGAAGAAAAATATTTTGTCGAGCGGAACTAGTTTAGTTGGGCTTGTTTGTAAGGACGGGATTGTTATGGCGGGCGACCGAAAGACGACAGCTGGTGGCAGTATTGTTATGAGCAAAGATTCGGATAAGGTTGTTCCAATTAATGATTATTTAATTACTTCTGGGACGGGTGTAGCTTCAGATATTGATATGTTGCAAAGATTGGTAAAGGCGCAGTTGAGAATTAAAGAACTAAGAGATAAAAAAAGGGTTACAGTTAAGGAAGCTGCAAATTTAATTGCTACAATAAGTTATAGGAATATTAGGCAACCCGCGATGATTCAATTCATGGCAGGATTGATGGTTGGGGGAGTAAATGAGAATGGTTCAACGGAGCTTTATTCTATCGAACCTGCGGGGAGTGTGATGAAGGTTGAGGATTTTGATGCGAACTTTTCTTCGGGGATGCCATACATATTGGGGTTATTGGAAAAATCTTATAGAAAGGATTTGACGATTGAAGAAGGTGTGGAATTAGCAATTGATGCGATTCGGGCGTCTTCTGAGAGGGACACTGCGTCGGGATGTGGAATCGATGTGTTTACGATTACGAAAGACGGAATCAAACACGTTTCAAAACAAAGAGTAGAGAGCGTTTACAGGGAACAAAAGTAATTATAATAATATGGCAGATATCTTAAAAACTATAGAAACTGAACTGCCGAGAGGTGTGGTCAGTTCGACGATTTTTGAGGGCGCGAACATTATAGTTTATACAATGGATAGCGCGTTTTTTAAGAATGGCGACGCAGCGATTAAGGAGGTTGTGAATACGATTAAGAAAAGGGTTGAGCTTCGGGCGGACAAGTCGTTGCTTATGTCGCAAGAGGAAACGGAGAGGAAGGTTAGGGAGATTATTCCTGAGGAGGCTGAACTTACACAAATCATTTTCGACCCGCAACGGAGTACGTTGATTCTTGAGACGAAGAAGCCGGGTTTGGCAATTGGAAAGAGTGGGTTTCTTTTGAAAGAGGTTAAGCAGGCGACGATGTGGACTCCGCAAGTTCAGCGTTCTTCGGCTATTAAGTCGAAGATTACGGAGAAAATACGGGAAGTTCTTTATCAGGATAATACATATCGGAAGAAGTTTTTGAATAATATCGGGGAGAAGGTTTATCAGGGATGGAATCCTGAGAAGATGGAGGAGTGGGTGAGGATTACTGCACTCGGCGGTGGGCGACAGGTTGGAAGAAGTTGTTTTCTTTTGCAGACGCCGATTTCGAAAATTTTGATTGATTGCGGGGTGGATGTTTCTTCGAGTGATAAGAATAAGTATCCTTATCTTGAGGTTCCGGAATTTGATTTGACGACGATTGATGCGGTTATTATTTCACACGCACATCTTGACCATTCGGGCTTGGTTCCTTATTTGTACAAAATGGGATATAAAGGTCCGGTTTACATGACGGCTCCGACGCGAGATATTGCGGCGTTGATGGCACTTGATTTTATTGGGGTTGCGTACAAACAGGCTGTAGCCCCGTTATTCAAATCAACAGATATCAGAAACATGGTGAAACATTCAATTTCTCTAAATTATTGTGAGGTAACTGATATCACGCCGGACGTTAGAATCACGTTATACAATGCAGGTCATACGCTTGGGTCGGCAATGATTCATTTTAACATCGGAAATGGACTTCATAATTATGTGTATTCGGGTGATATTAAATTTGGCAAATCTCGTTCTCTTGAAGCCGCAACATCATACTTTCCGCGAATCGAAACCCTCCAGTTAGAATCAACTTACGGGGGAAAGGATTGTAACTTCCCTCCACGGAAAGATTCTGAACAGGAGTTAATTGACTTCATAAATGGGATTATATCGAATGGGGGGAAGGTTTTGCTTCCTGAATTGGGGACGGGTCATGCTCAGGAGAAGATGCTCATTATCGAGGACGCTATGGAGACTGGGAAGATTCCGAAGGTTCCGGTTTATATCGATGGGATGATTTGGGATATTAATGCTATTCACACGGCTTATCCAGATTTTTTATCGAACTCTTTGCGGGCTTCAATTTTTGCGAACAAGAATCCATTCATATCGGAAATTTTTCATCGGGTTGGGTCTCCGCAGGAAAGAAAGGATGTAATCGAGGGAGGACCTTGTATAATTTTAGCGACTTCGGGTATGCTTGTCGGCGGGGCTTCGGTGGAATATTTAAGGGAGTTTGCGGATAGTTCGACGAATGGGATGTGCTTGTCGTGTTATCAGCCTCCGGGAGGACTTGGTCGGCAACTTCAGGACGGGATTAAGGAGGCGACGTTTAATGTTAATGGTCGGGATGTCGTGGTTCCGCTTAGGTTGAAGTTCCTTTCGATTGAGGGGTTTTCGGGTCATTCTTCGCGGAACGAGTTGATGGCGTTTGTAAGTCAGGTGAATCCGAAACCACGGAAGATTCTTATTAATCATGGTGAACAGTCTCGGGCTCTTGATTTGGCGTCAAGTATTTACAAGTCGAAGAGGATTGAGACGTCGGTGCCGAAGAATTTGGAAACGGTTCGGTTGCGGTGAGATTACTTTTCCAAAGCCCTATCTTTAAAAACTACAATCTCTTAATCAGACTGAGAGGTATAAATTGAAACACAAATTATCTATAACGTTGATTCTTTTGAGCATGTTTTTAGTGACGCAATTTATCGGGCTCTTCGTCGTCAATGCTTACACGCCTCAAATGATTCTTGATCCAGCGACGGGGGAGAGTGCGCAAGTTCCTGGAAGCGGACTTCCTTTTGGTCTTGAAACTCCTGAAGATGAGCCGACTCCGAATTTTTTATCGATTGTATTTTCTTTTGTTTTGGCATTCGCAGTTATTTTTCTCTTAATGAAATACAAGTGGAAAGTAGTTATCCGACTCTGGTTCTTCGTTGTTGTAACACTTGCCCTCGGTATCTCGATTAATGCTTTCTTAAAATATACGACTTTAACAAATATTTCAATCATTGCTCTTGCAGTTGCAATTTCTTTATCGTTTCTGAAAATCTTTAAACCTCACATGCTCGTCCACAACGCTACCGAACTTTTAATCTACCCTGGAATCGCCGCGGTCTTCGTCCCAATTCTGACTCCGATTACTATAATCTTGCTTCTAATTTTAATCTCTATCTATGATATGTGGGCGGTTTGGAAATCGGGCATTATGCAAAAGATGGCGAAGTTTCAGATGGAAGAGTTAAATATATTCGGCGGGTTCCTGATTCCGTCGCTGTCTAAAAAGACTAAAGCTCAAATTGCAAAGGTTAAACAAAAATATAAAAACAAAAAAATTCCGGAGAAGATAAGGCAGAAGAAATTTAAGGTTAATCTCGCAATTCTTGGGGGTGGTGATGTTATCTTTCCGATAATAACTGCGGGCGTTTTCATGCGAGCATTTGGGATAATTCCCGCATTCTTTATAATCTTCGGTGCACTTACAGGATTGGTATTTTTGTTCTCGATAACTGAAAAAGGGAAATCTTATCCCGCAATGCCTTACATTTCTGTAGGAATATTTTTAGGGATGTTAGTCTGGAGATTATTTTTCTTTTAAAGATTGTTTAGTTGAAAATATATGATTAGGAATACTTTGGTATACTTATCTGTCATAATCTCCCATGTAACTCCTTCTAAAAGACAACAGCAGAAAGATTTATAAATGGTTTCTATATCTTAGTAGTGAAAATGGAAGTAAATAAAACTAACAGAAATTTGAAAGATACGCTTAAAAGAGTATTCTTTGAAGACCAATACCATCTTGGAAATATCGACTTGAGAAATCCAACAAAAAATCATTATGTCGTAGGATTATTCCCAATAACAAGAGTTCACGGAGAAAAAGCTGAAGGGAAGATTAGGACAATTGGAATTTCTTCAAGATTTAAAGCAGATTCAAAAATGCATATAAAAGATAATGGTAGCTATGGGCTTATTGGGAATGTTAATAGGTACGGGGAAGGTTGTCAGGTTGAAAGGAGTACTGTGGTTGGGGGGATTTTTAATAGGAATGAGTATGATAGGGATTGTAAAGTTGAAAAGAGTATTGTGGTTGGAGGAATTTTAAATGCTAATGAGTATGATAGGGATTGTAAAGTTGAAAAGAGTATTGTGGTTGGAGGAATTACAAATACTAACGAACATGGGCTTGGTTGTGAGGTTGAAAGGAGTACGGTGGTTGGGGGGATTTTTAATGGTACTGAATATAGACTTGCTTGTAAGATAGGAATGAATAGGGTGGTTGGGGGAATTCTGAATTATAATCTACATGGAGATGATTGTGAAATTAAAATAAGTAAGGCGATAGGACTTGTTAATTTTCATAGAGATAACGAAGGGGTTACGTTTGGACTTCTTGAAAGGAGCATAATCAACGAGGATTAAAATGATAGCAAAAACTGAATTAGTTAAAAAATTGAAAGGTTACTTTGACCTGAATATTTACGAAACAAAAGTCTGGTTAGCTTTGCTATCGAAGGGTATCTCCTCGGCAGGAGAGGTTTCGGAGCTTTCGGGAGTTCCTAGAAGTCGAACTTATGACGTTTTTGAATCTCTTGAGAAACAAGGATTTGTAATTCAGAAGTTAGGTAAGCCTGTGAAATATATCGCGGTGAAACCTGAGATTGTTATCGAGAAGTTGAAGAACAATACGATTAAACTCTCTGAGGAAAAGGTAAAAACGTTATCTGGTTTGAAAGATACTAATGAATATAAGGAATTGAAGGAACTTCATAAAACAGGTTTTGAGCCGACTAAGAACCACGAACTTTCAACGTCTATTAAGGGACGAAGCAACCTTTATTTGCAAATGAAGACGGTTATGGAAAGCTCTGAAAAAATGGTATACCTAACATCTTCAGCTTATGAACTTTTATCGAAGCAAAAAATGTTCAAGGATATTTTTACGAAATTAAAGAAGCGAAAGGTTGATGTTAAAGTTATGATTTCTGATGATGAGGACGAGGCGGAAAAGTTATCAAAGAAGTTTGGTGTTACGATTAAGTCTAAGCCTATTAATTCTCGGTTTGTTATCTCTGATAAAACGGAACTTATCTTTACGATTAAGCCAACGAATGTTCACGAAGATTTCGATTATGGTGTGTGGATTAACTCGCCGTTTTTCATAAGTTCGTTGGTGTATTTATTCGACATCGCTTGGAAAGATTAACTGTTCTTTTGAAATTCATAAATCTGTCTTCGCCGAAACACTTTTAAAGCAAATTTTTCTCACTAGAATATGTTCTATGAAGTTTTAGTTACGGACCACATAAGGGTAGAGCCGAATAAGTTCGGTATGGACACTGACGATGCTGTGCGGACTCAGCTGGAAGAGTCCTACGCGAGTTTTCAGGATAAGGATATTGGGACTGTCGTCGCTGTTTTGGAAGTTCTTGATGTTAAGGAAGGAATAATTATTCCTGGCGATGGGGCTGCATATTATGAATCGACGTTTAAGTTAATTGTATTTCGGCCAGAGTTACAGGAGATTGTTTATGGTAATATTGAGGAGATAACGAATTTTGGTGCTTTCATTGATCTTGGGATTATTCGGGGGATGATTCACATCTCGCAGACGATGGACGATTTTGTCTCGTTTTCCGACAGCGGAGTTTTAAGCGGTAAGGATGGGAAGAGAACTTTGGTTCAGGGGGATAAGTGCATGGCTCGAATTGTTGCGATTTCTTATAAGGGCGAGGAACCGAAAATTGGTTTGACGATGAGACAGCCGGGACTTGGTAAGCTTGAATGGGTTAAGGCTGAAAAGGAAAACGCTAAGAAAAAGATGGAACAGGCTGTTGCTGTTGAGGCTAAGGCTGCTAAAGGGGGAAAGAAGTAAAATGGGACAAGGAGACTACTATGGAGAATTGATTAAAGCGTATGATTCTAATAAGAATAGTCCAGTTTACACAGTAATTGAAAAAGATAACCAAAAAGGGCTAAAAGTTTCACAAATAAATAAAGATACTTCGAAGATTCTGAGAGGGGTGAGGATAGATACTTTAGGAAGAATGAGTTCTAGAGATGGTTTGGAGTATATCTATAGCTAAGATATTAAAATGGTGACTAAAGAAAAATCATGTTTGAATTGTAGGGCAATCTACTTCGGGGATAAATGTCCGAATTGTGGTGAGACTCCGGCGAGCAACTCGTTTAAGGGACGAATCCATGTCTTCGACGCTGAGAAATCCGAAATGGCTGAGAATATGAAAATAAATTCTAATGGCGAGTTTGCGATTAAGTCGAAATAATCTATGGAAACAAAAATAATTAAGCAAGAGAAAAATCCTTTTTTGGAGAGGGATGAAATTGTTATGGAAGTTGTTTCCGACGTCGCACCAAGTTCTGACGAGGTTAAGGCTGTGGTTGGAAAAGATGTTGATTTAATTGTTGTTAAAAAGATTCAGGGTAATTTTGGGAAGAAGGTTTTTGTTGTCGACGTTGTTGTTTATGATAATGTTGAGGCTAAGAACAAGGTTGAAACGGTTCCGCAGAAAGTTCGGAAGAAGATGGAAGCTGATAGGAAGGCTGAAGCTGATGCTAAGAAAAAGGCTGAGGACGAGACTAGGAAAGCGGAAGAGGAAGCGAAGGCTGGTGAGGCTGAGGTTCCAGCAGAGGAAGTTAAGGAAGAGGTTAAAGCGGAGGGGGAAAGCGATGGCGATTAAGTCGAAGATTAAGGGGAAGAAAAAGCATACTAATAAGCCGACTTCGGTGAAATATAAAAAGTATACCGTCGAGGGTGATAAAATTATTAAGAAGGCTCGAAGCTGTCCGCGGTGTGGTCCTGGGATTTTTTTGTCTGTTGGTAAGGGAAGGTCTTATTGTGGGCGGTGCCATTTTACGGAGTTTGAGAAGAGGGCGGTTGAGTTGAAGTTGGAAAGTGCGTGATTGTGAAGATTTTTAAGGGTTGATTAGGTGGTTATTTTATGGATTATTATTGTTCAAAATGTAATGAGGATATAGAGAAAAAAGTTTATGATTATTCTAAGAAAGAATTTGGAGAAGTTTTGTGTAGAAACTGTCAAAAAAATTCAGAACCTAAAAAAGAGGTAGGGTTAAACAGTCAAGAAAGCAAGTATCGTGAAGGCATGATTAAAGGAAGAATTGCAGAGACACTTATCGAAGAATTGTTTTTATCCTTAGGATATGATGTTTTTAGATATGGAATGGAGAATACTGTTCCAGGAATTATGAAATTACTTAAAGATGTCAAAGGTGATGTTGCTACAAACATTAGAAGGATGCCAGATTTTGTGGTTAAGAAAAATGATGAGGTATTCTTTGTAGAAGTTAAGTTTAGGGCAAGTGAAACTCTTACAAAAAAAGATCTGCCTAAAGATTACCCTTTTATGAATGCTTATTTTATCTTAGTATCTAAAAAGCATATAAAATGCATAACCTACCAAGAACTGATGGATGGGAAAGAAATAACCTCCACAACACAAAATTATCTTGGAAAAAGAAAAGAGTTTGATTTAGAGAAAGAAACTGTCATAGACTTTTGTAATTTTGCTGTTAAATTTTTTGAAAGTGTTTAGAAACTAATTAATTCTTCAATGCCCTAAACTTCAATAGTTTATCTTGGGACTTACATGATTCAAATTACATAGCAACGCTCTAGCCCTCCGCAGGAGTAACCCTGCAAATCGTAGCAAGCGAAGCGCGACCGATTTGAGATATTTTTGCGTAGCAAAAATATCAGGTTATAATTTTCTTTAAAAATTATAACCCTAGGAGATGCGATAAAGCGTTCAAAAAGATGCCCTATCGCTCTCTCCTGGGGAAAAAGAGGTGATATTATAACTAACAAGTAATACTATTTAAAGTTATCGGTATGTTGTAATTACTTAGTGACACCTTGATGAAAGGAATGTTTATTAATCAGAACCTCAATTTTAAAATATGGAAGGAGAGGATAGGATAAATCAGAATCAGTTTTTTGATTTGATTACTGGTGAGGATCTTAATTGGCAGACGATAATTTATGATTTGATTAAAACGGAACAGCTCGACCCTTGGGATATAGACATTAAACTTCTCGCGGAGCGTTATATCGAGGTGATTCAGCAACTTGAGGAAGGGAATTTTTTCGTTTCGTCGAAGGTTCTGCTTGCTTGTTCGTTGCTGTTAAGACTTAAATCTGAAATTTTAATTAATAGTTATATTCAGGATCTTAACGAGGCGCTTTATGGCAGGAAAGATGAGAAGAGATACGAGCTTGAAAGGATTGAGATTGATGAGGGTGAGTTGCCGACGCTGGTTCCGAGGACACCGATGGCGAGGCACAGGAAGGTGACGTTGAAGGAGTTGATGGCTGCGTTGAATAAGGCGGTTGATACTGAGAACCGTCGGATTAAGAGGGAGATTAAAGGACGACAAGCGGAAAAATCTGTATTGGCTATCTTGCCAAAAGGGGTTCAGGTTCCACTAAAAGTTAAGGTAAAAAATATTCTTAAAATTATTCAATATCATATTGGACAAGACAACAGTCACATGAAGTTTTCTCATCTTGCGCCGTCGAAGGAGGAAATGTTGGCTTCTTTTATTCCGATGTTGCATTTATCAAATAATGAAAAACTTTATCTTAAGCAAGAAGTACACTTTGAGGAGATTCATATGTCGTTGAAGATTTATGAAGATGAAATTCGGGAGCTTGAGGAGAGTTTGGGATTAGTTGAAGAAAACATTTAGTTATTCTAAAAGAAAAACAGCGCCGACGATTTCTCGCCAGGCGACTTATTAAAAACAAAAAATTTTGTAAAAGACTTAAGCCGCTTCTTCGGAAGATTCAGTCTCTGCTGCTGGAGCAGCTTCTTCTGTTTCTTCTTCGGATTCAGCTTCTTCTGCTGGTGCATCCTCTTCTGGAGTTTCCGCTTCTGGAGCAGATTCTTCAGTCTCTGGAGCAGATTCGTCAGCAGCGTCTTCTACTGAATCTTCCGTCGATTCCGCCTCAGGGGCAGTCTCAACAGCGTCTTCTGTAGGAGTTACTGTTTCTTCTTCCATATGTTGGGGACAGGAAAATTCTTTATAAAGATTTGGGTGTACTTGTTAATGTGTGCTAAACCATAATTATGTGACAGTTACAACACAAATCTAAGATTACGAATTCTTTACAATTCAATGGCATATAGTAAAAAATTTAAGCTTGGGTGCATTAATTATTTCAAT
>DAOWGX010000019.1 GCA_030641715.1 Nanobdellota archaeon | reverse complement strand
TGCATTGATTGTATGAATGTCCTTTAAGTTTAAGTTTAAAAAATATTTTTCTAATTTCATTTTTTTCCATGTAAATTAGTCAAATTTACGCGCGAACTAATTTTCGGTACTAGTGACATATGTCACCTGATTGCACACTATAGAACAAATTAATTATCTTTGTTCTGAAGATCAAAATTTTCCTTTATGAGAGTTGAGGTATGTTCCTCCAGTTCAGAAATTCTTCCTCTTAATAATGCTTGCACAACATTCACCTCAAGAACATTAACTCCCAATAATTGTTCCATAACATAGCCTATAGCCCCCTTTTCTCCACGAGCCACCCCATTCAATGTTCCCCTAACAAGACCAACATAATGCGTCCCATCGACTACCATCTGATGCTCATCAGGAGCACCATCCCTGTAAATTTTAAATCTGTTATCACGACTAGTATAGAAAGGGTCCCCAAGATTCTTAAAATTACCTCCCATAAATATCTCCCTCAAAAACACTTTATAATTATTTATATCCTAGAAAGTTACCATTGCGCCTTCCGAAACTTAATAACTGTAATCACATAACCTACTAACTTATAATCAAACTTTTTCCCTAAAGAACTAATTAGGTCCCGGGCCATCTTCTCCGCATCCTTCTTATCCCGACACGCCGACCTCAAAATAGAAACTTTCACAACTTTTTCCTTTTCAAAAACTTTCCGCACTTGCTCGACAAACGCCTCACTAAGTCCATTCTTTCCAATTTGTAATTTTTTAATTTGCCTCATCTTTTTCTCTAAGCCTCTTCTCAAATTTCAAAATATTAATCGCCTTGACTTTAATCTTCTTTTGTTTTTTAACTTTCCAACTTCCAACTTTCATTTTTAATGATTTATCCATGTTACTCCTTTTAAACATGTTTACGACAACATCTTGCTTCTTTCCTCTCCAATCTTGAGAGTACTTTGCACAAAAAACTGCGGCCTCCTCAATATCTTTCTTTGAAGGGTTATCTTTAATATTTACAAATGGACTTCCAGGCTCCGAAGTGTGAAGTAAAAAATCTTTCGCATTCGCCGCAAAAACTAATCCATCATTATTCTCCGCATTCTTCCCACCAAACACACGTAAGCCCGACGAGGTAATATATTCCCTAAAATTTACCATAGCTAAATCAGGAAAACAATCTTTAAAAATCTCACTTAAACAACTCGCTCACAGAACGTCCATGCGAAATTCTATTAATCGTTTCAGCAAACAAATCCATCAAAGATACAACTTCAATATTCCCCAAACTCTCTTGCGGGATAGAATCTGTCACTATAACTTTTTCAAAATACGAAGTATTCAATCTCTCGACGGCATTATTACTAAAAAGTCCGTGAGTAGCACACGCCCAAATTTTCAACGCACCGCCTTCCTTCAACGTTTCCGCAGCCTTACAAAGCGTCCCTGCCGTATCAATCATATCATCAACAACGATCACGTTCTTCTCCGCAACATCACCAATTACAGTCATCTTTTTGATGACACCTGCTCTTTCTCGAGACTTATCGACAATAGCAACATCCGCATGAAGTCTCTTTGCATAAGATTTCGCCATCTCTGCACTTCCAACATCAGGTGCAACAATCACTAAGTTTTCTAAAAAATCCGGATATTTATTCTGAAGATAATCTATAATCGTTGGATACGCCCGTAAATTATCAAAAGGAATTCTATAAGCTCCCGTAATAGCAGGATTATGCAAATCTGTAGTTATAACTCCATTAGCCGCCATCCCGATCATTCCGGCCAACACTCCGGACGTAATCGGTGTCCGGGGATCGGTCATCCGATCCTGTCTCGAATATTTCATATAAGGAAGAACATCATAGACTTCTTTAACCGAACTCCTGATTAAAGCATCATTAACCTCCGACAAGGATATCGCCCAATCTTGAGGATTCATCGACGAATCATGCATAAAAAAACAAATTTTATTCCGAACACTTTCTTCAATCTTAACAAAAATTTCTCCGTCATTAAATTTAGTTATATCAACTTTTCCAAGACAATATTTAACCAACCTATCCGGATTAGAATTTAACATTTCATAAATACTTTTCGCAAAGTTCCAGACATTCCCTCGAGGATCAGCCAAAATTAGAATTTCTTTATCCATATATAAAAAATACATAACATCAATATTTAAAGACTGTTGGCATTCAAAATATACTAAAAATCATCTTCATCGGTTTGTTTCTTTTGTATCTCTTTAATCCTTTTCAAAGCCGTCCGCACATTCCTGTTCAATTGAACAATCGACTCGTCCAACTGGGCCTTATTCTTTGTCCCCGTACAAACCAATTTCCCATTCGAGAAAAGCAAAAAGGTAGCCGTTGGATCTTCTAACTTATACACCATCCCTGGAAACTGTTCGGGCTCATATTCTGTGTTTTCTAACTCTAAAGCTAACGTATTCAAATTCAACTTCAAATTAATCGCGCCAGAGGCAACAATATTTTGTACTGTAATCTTCGGTTTAATTTTAACATACACGTTAACTTTCCTTAATTGTTTAATAACCTGCTGAACAACGTCCCGCACCTGTGCAACTGATTTTGTTCCCGTACAAACAAGATTACCAGAACTGAAAACTAAAACTGCAGATTTAGGCTTTTTAACTCTTAAAACAAGTCCTGGAAAGGTATCGGGATTATATTCTGTGTTCGGTTGTGTTCTCGCAAGCTTCGTTAAAGAAACAACTTCTTCGAGCGAAGTCGTTGCAACAATATTCTGGATCTTCAAAGAAGTATCTTTTTTTGCAACAGTCATATTATGATATGAAAATTTTCCTTTATAAAGGCTTTGATTTAATCGTCGGAAACTTCCAAACGATTAACCTCCAACTTCTCCGCTTACTTCCTCCAATGTCGCAATATCTCCGGCACCCCTATCTTCTCTCAGTCGGACAATCCGTGGAAATCTTAAAGCATGGCCACTAGAATAAGTCGGAGATTTTTGAACATTTTGATACTGAACAGCCACGACAATCTCCGGCTTAACTACAACCTTTCGACCAGATTCCTCAACAGCTAATTTCTTCAATATCTCAGTCATCTCACTAAAACTTAAACCTTCCTCTGGCTTTTCCTTCAACCCCGTCGACACTTTCCCTACTTGCAAAAATTCATCATTATTCTTACATGCAACATCAAACGAAGTCAACCATCCAGCACGCTTGCCAGTTCCCCATTCTGCCCCGGTAATAATTAAATCAAAATCCTTATCTTCGGGCTTTAATTTAACGGCATAGCCAACTCGAGCCCCAGGCTTATACGGTGCAGACAAGTTTTTCCCCATCAATCCTTCTTGATTCTCGCTAATCGCATCCTCGTAAAATTTTTCGACTATTCCCCCGTCGTCGGTAATAATCTGCTTTGCTAAAACAATTTTAAAAACCTCTTCCCTAACTATCTTCTTAATCAATTTCCTCCTCTTGCTAAACGGCATCTCGATTAAATTATCCCCTTCAAAATAAATAATATCAAAAACAGCCAACTCGATAGGTAATCGTTTCCTCATTCCTTCGATGTCATATTTCCTACGAATTCTTTGACTAATCGCTTGAAAATCAGTATATTTTTTCGTCTTCGCATTAAATCCGACTGCTTCAGCGTCGAGGATAAAACTCTTTCCTTTTACATTACTTTTGACATACTCAACGATGTCAGGGAATTGTTTTGTAACTTCTTCAAGCCGTCGAGTAAAAATTTTAATCTTACCGTTTTCTTCCTTATTAATCATCACCCTAAACCCATCATACTTATATTCAAATGCTGCGGGTTTCCCAACAATTCTGAAGGCATCATCAATATTTTTTGCCTTCGGAAATAACATTACCTTTACAGGTTTTCCCGGCTTTAATTTAATTTTTGCCAATTCATTATTACATGCCTTCGCAAGAATTTCTGCAAAATCCGTCGACTTATCATATGCCTCCTGGACCGCGACGGAATAAACTTTTTTTTCCTCAATATCTTTTGGCTTGAAGCAATACCTAACAATCGCATCCCTCAAAATTCCAGAACCAACTCCAATTTTCAAATCACTAAGAACGGTTCGTATAATATATTTAGCTTCTTTTGGCGTCGCTGAATGCAACAATTCAACAATTAAACCAATCTTAATCTCAACAGTCCCTTTTCCTTCCAGCGACGGCAATCTCCGTAAATTTGTCATAACCTTCTCGATACTTAATTTACTGGAAAACAAAGCCATTTGCTGTTTCTTCTTTCCTAGCACAAATTCCGCAACCTTGCCCAAATCTCCAAGTTTCTTAAACTCATCAACAACCTCCGCGTCGCTAATTCCCCCTGCTTTCCCAATCGTCTTAATCACTAATTGATGAGAAATTCCGAGTTCTCGGTGATCGTAATCTGCAAAAACATTCCCTTGCAATAAATAAATTAATTCGGGTTCATCATGAATCTCTCTCAGAAATTTTGCCAATATTTCTGTCTTCTCTAGCCCCTTTGTAGTTGATTCCAACGAATGATAGACGTCGCATATTTTTTTGTATTCCATATAAGCTTTTTAAGGGGTTGGGTAATATAAACTCTCTGTTCATTTCGTTCGATAAGAAAAACGAATTTTGTTAAATCGTAAACTTAATTCAGGCCCCGGCCTAAATTTATATACTTGCTACCTTTACTTCCCTTATGAAACTAATCATCACGCGTCACGGTGAAACCGAAGAAAACAAAGCAGGAATTCTCCAGGGACATCTTCCGGGAAAACTTTCTGCATTAGGGATAAGCCAAGCAAAAAAAGTTGCCTTAAGATTAAAAGACGAAAAAATAGATTTTATTTATTCCAGCGATTTAGCACGGGCATCCGACACAACAAAAGAGATTGCTAAATATCATCCTGGTGTTCCAATTGAACTCGTAAAGGATTTAAGAGAAAACTATCTTGGAGAGTGGCAAGGAAAAACTAAAAAAGAACTGGGACTTACTGCAAATAGACGTGTTAGAGAAATCTCTCCGAAAGACGGAGAAACGTCTGAAGAATTATTCAATCGTGCGAGAAATTTCTTACATAGGGTTTTGGCAAAACATCGCAAAGATACGGTTTTATTTGTAGGTCATCGTCAGATAAACAAATCTATGATGACCAGGATAACTGGTAAGGGTATGAGTTCAATAGGATCATTACATAATACTAGCATAACTATCTTTGAAATTGCTGAAGATAAAACTCATAAAATTCATGTATTTAATTGTATTAAACATTTAGATTGACTGTCAAAACTCCTCGCAAGTTTTATATAGTTTATTACTCTGACTAAAATATGACGATAAAACCGTTTTGTGATAAGTGCAAAAAAGAATTAGAAGATTTCGGGGCGATTTTATTGAGTCCTCCTGATGAAAATGACAAGGTAAGAAAATTTCATCTCTGTAAATCTTGTTATCAAGATACTGTGAATTCTTTTTAATTGATACTGTGAACTCGTCTCCCTTGCTAAACTATTATCATAAGTCATGTCCTCCGAAATCGTACGGAATTAACTTTTATTGAATATTAACACACATCCCCAAACATTTATAAAAAAACCAACCATGATCATCTCATGGAGATAGAAGTAACCGACATAAATTTTGAAACCGAAGTAATAAACAAATCGAAAACAGTTCCAGTTCTGGTGGATTTTTGGGCGAGCTGGTGCGGACCATGTATGGTCTTGAAACCAACCCTCGAGAAACTCGCCGCAGAATACGAAGGCAAGTTCATCCTAGCAAAAGCTGAGACAGATAACAATCAAACACAAGCAGAAAAATTCGGTGTGATGTCAATTCCTTCGATAAAACTTTTCAAAAACGGGACAGTCGTCGACGAATTCGTCGGAGCGCAACCTGAAGCTAAAATTAAAGAATGGCTTAATCAAAAATTATAGTTTTTCTCCAGTGCTTACTTTCGAGGCATAATAATCCACATAATCAAATACCCAAAGAATCCAATCCCGAAACCAAAGATAGTCATTAAAACCCAAAACAACCTAATCAGCGTCGGATCAACATTAAAATAATCAGCAATTCCTGCACAAACTCCTCCAATCATCGAATCCTTTTCGCTAGCTCGATACAACCTTTTCACTTTTTTAACCATCTAATTCCCCCGCCCCCTATTAGCTTTTAACGATGGTCGAACCTTCGGAGCCCTAACAGAACTATTCCTCAAACCACGAGCCCTTCTTCCAGCCGAACTAACTCCCCTCAAAGCCCTTCTCTTCGGAGCCCTAACAAAAGCACCCAACTGCCTGTCGCTCTTAATCTCTGGAGCCACACGATCAACCAAAATAACCTCGAAAAAATAATTCATTCCATCCTTTCCAACCTGATAAGAATTCAAAACTTCCATATTGCT
This sequence comes from Nanobdellota archaeon, assembly GCA_030641715.1. Classification (GTDB taxonomy): domain Archaea; phylum Nanobdellota; class Nanobdellia; order Pacearchaeales; family GW2011-AR1; genus JAGVXH01. The sequence goes on along the minus strand of DAOWGX010000019.1, from coordinate 12,939 downwards.
AAATTTCCGAGCCACCTTCTGCTCCGCAATCTCCTTATAATTCATCTTCAAATTTTTCCTAATATGCAATCTCTTCGTCCTACGAGCCTTGTTCGGTCGGCTCTTCTTGTGTCCTCCACGTTTCAACTTAACTCTCACGACGGTGATACCCTTCTTAGCCTTGTATCCCAAAGCCCGAGCCCTGTCAAGTCTTAACGGTTTTTCAACTCGAGTAATTACCCCCGCTTTCCGCCACTCAATCATTCGTGTCCTAAGCATTTTAACATCAGGTTTCTTCCACGCTTCCCTTAAATATTTTGCAATTCCCATGCTATACTTATCAAAATTTCCCTTTTAAAACTTTACCAAAGTGAGCCCGCTGAGATTTGAACTCAGGACCCCCGCCTTATCAGAGCGATGCGCTACCTGGCTGCGCTACGGGCTCGTAATAATTAACCGAAATTTCGATTTATAAAATTAACCTAAGCCTTTAACTCAACAAAAATCTTTCCATTCTCAACAGAATATCCAATAATCTCAACTGTCAACGGGATAAATTTAACGTAACATTTATCGCTAGAATATCCTTTAATCTCTAACCCTGATGCTAACTTTACCAGGACAACATCTTTTTTCGTCTGAACCCCCGGTGCTTCAATCTCATAGATAATCCTATCTGCAAGTCGCCTAATTTTTGATTCAACTTCAACCGTCGGTAAATTTGCCCGTCTTTCAACTTCTCTTTCAGAAACTTCTAGAGCCTTTTCAATCCTCTTTGGCTCTTTCCGAACAGGCTGTCTCATCTGTGGTTGACCCATCGCAATTTTAATTTTAAATCCTTTCGATCCATTCGACGATATTTGACCATTCATCTCCTGCTCCAATTGTTTAACCAAAGAATTAACAATATTTCCCATTCCAAAAGGCAACTTTAATTCTTGCTGAATCTCCTTGCCAAAATCATCCCGACCCAACATCCCGAAATTCTCTTTTTCGGCACCTGCCTTAAACGAAGTTCCACAGTAAGGACAATAGTTAAAATCTCCCTTAATATTCTTCGCGCATGCTGGACATTTTTTGTTAAACATCCTTACAAAAATAATATCCCATATTTAAATATAGTGTTCCACCTTCTTTACAAGATGTCCCAAATAATGAACCTCTCGAACAATACCTTGCATAGGTCTAAACTCTCGAATAAGATAGTGCGAGGAGAATTTTTTAACATGCCGGACTTCTCTTAAATATCTAATACCAAAAACCGCAACAAAAAATCTACCAATTCCCGAAATCAAGAAAATAAATAACAACGTGTTCATAAAGGAAACTCCAACTAAAGCAATCAGCGAACCAATGCTTGCCCCAATAAAAGTTCCAACCCCGACGAGAAGGTTCATGTACGAAACCCCGAAACCCCTTTTCTGAACACTAACTGCATCGTAGACATAATTATTCGTCGCAAGATTATAACCTGCAAAAGCAAAACCGCTCGTGATGGCCGGTACAAACAACAAATAAATCTTAACTCCCAAATCAGAACTTATCCAGGCAGAGGCAATCCAAAGAATTGGAGCCAGAAAAATTAATCCAGAACAAAGCCCTATAATCCTAACATTCCCAAATCTATCCGAAGCTTTACCAAGTAACGGTAAAAATAAAAGTTGAAACACAATTCCCGAAACCGTAATTCCCATAAACCATATATATGAGAATCCCAGATCTCTCAACATGTAAACTGCCCAGAACGGAACCGCAATTCCTATCACAACACTAAAAGCCCCCCGAAACAACGCGAATCTCCCAAACGGAGTAGACGGAGCCATCTTCAAAAATTGCCAGAACGAAAAACCATCTTTTTTCCGAATTTTTAATCTAGGTTCATACTGCCGTGCCAAGAGCGTCCAGGAGCTAAATCGTATCAAGGCAGCAAGGACAAATAAAATTCCAAATCCCAAAAGGGTCCAACCCAAGATATTCCCCCTCGAGACACCAACGCCCTTCATGCTATCTAAAATAATTGCGCTGACAATCATAGCCACCAAACCAAAGAAACCCGCTATTCTATTTCTCTTAGCTAAATATTTTCCCCTCTTCTCCTCAGGAATTAACGAACCCATCCAGGAAAACCATGCGGGATGATTAATCGCACCAAAAGCATAAAAAAGACCAATGAGTGCAATCAAAACCCAAATCATATAAGGAACCCCGATATAAAATAAAACTCCTGTGAGAATAATTGGAATCCAGAGAATAATCTGAATCATAACACTCCGAAGGGTAATTTTCTTCCGGGGAAATTTCCTAATAAGTTCCGATGCCTTAACCTGAACGATACTTGGAAGCAAACTTATAATCGCATGCAAAATTCCAATCTGACTCGAGGTGGCGTTCAAAGCTAAAGCAAATGGTGAAAGATAAGATAACCCAAACCCAGAAGACATCGAAGTGAGTGAGCCTTCCTGAATACTCAATTTTAGGCTCTTGTCAATCTTCTTTTGAACAATCGGATGATCGACTCTAACAACGCTCCCCTTTTTTACCATGCAAAACTCTCGCAAATGTCCTATAAAAATTCTTCTTTTAATAAAATCTACAATCCCCCCTAATAAATTTTTAATTTTCATTTCGTTAAACTTTTATACCGACTTAATCTTATTAAAATATGAAACAAAAATTTTACGTAACAACCCCTATCTATTATGCAAATGGAAACCCACATGCAGGAAGTGCCTACACGACAATAGCCGCAGATGTTCTAGTTAGATGGCACAAACTTTTGGGTGAAGAAGGATTTTTTCTTACTGGGACTGACGAACATGGATTAAAGATACAAGAAACGGCAGAGAAGGCTGGAGAAAAACCACAAAAGTTTGTAGATGAGATTACTAAAAACTTTAAGGAGTTATTTAAGAAACTAAACATTTCTAATGATAACTTTATAAGAACCACAGATTCTGAACATGAAAAAGAAGTTAAAAAAGTTTTGCAGAAATTATATGATAAGGGTTTTATCTATAAGGGAGACTATGAGGCAGATTATTGTATTGGTTGTGAACAATACCTTTCTAAAAGTGATTTAGTAGGGGGTAAGTGTCCTCTACATGATAGAGAACCAGAATTAAGAAAAGAGGAAGCCTATTTATTTAGGTTATCTTCGTTTCAGGATAAGCTTTTGAAATTAATAAAAAATGAAACTCTCCTCATTTTACCAAAAAAGAGGAGAAATGAAGTAATCAAATTCATTAAGGCGGGATTGACAGATATTTCTATTTCAAGGAAAAAGGAAAAAGTTTATTGGGGTATTGAACTACCTTTTGATAAAGATCATACTTGTTTTGTATGGGTTGATGCATTTTGGAATTATATAACTGGATTAAAGAGGAAAAATGTTTTTAATAAATTTTGGCCTGTGAACGTTCAGCTTATGGCAAAGGACATTATAAGGGTTCATGCTACAATTTGGCCAGCACTATTATTGGCTTTGGACTATGAAGTTCCCAAAACATTTTTTGTTCATGGGTATTTTACTGTGGACGGTAAAAAAATGTCGAAAACTCTTGGAAATATAATTGATCCTATGGAATGGGCTAAAAAATATCAAGTAGATAGTATCAGATACTTTTTTATGAGAAATATTGCTTTTGGTCAGGACGGAGACATTTCAGAAAAGGCGTTAATCCAAAGACATAATGATGAACTCTCGAATAAATTAGGAAATCTAGTTTCGAGAACGTCAGCATTAGCAGAAAAATATGGAATAAAAAAACCTGATAACCAGGATTTTGAGGAAACTTATGACTCTATAAAACTTTTTAATGAAATAAGTAAATTAATTGAAAACTATGAACTAGATAAGGCACTGAATAAAATTTTTGCATTTATAGACCGATTGAATAAGTATGTACAAGATAAAAAACCTTGGGAGATGAAAGATGAAAATAACTCAGAAAGTCAAGAAATTATCTATAATATTCTTCAAGGAATCAAAACAGTATCAATACTTCTCGCACCGTTTATTCCAGAGACTTGTGAAAAAATAGCGAAGCATTTCAAATTCAAGATTTCATTTGAGGAGATAAACAAACCTTTGAAAAATTTTGATATTAAAAAAATCGAAGCTCTATTCAAGAGGATATAGTCGATGGGAATATTCCGATAAAAGTGGTGCATAAAAAATGTTTAGTAAGAGAATGTTCTTTATTTGATGTAAAAGCTTGGCACGAAGGAGAATCAACAGAACTCAAAAAATGGATTGGAGTCGGATTCTTTAATCATATATTTCAAAGTGAAAAAGGACTCGTAACTCTCTATTATGATATTGACGAAGCAAATAATTTTGAGAAAGTTTTAGATAAAAAATTGACCGAAAAATTCTTCGATAAACTTTGTCACAACTTCTTTGAACTAATCGATCAAGAAGAGTGTGTGGATACAGAAGAAAAAGTTTTTAATCTCTCGGTAAAAATTTGGCCAGCATTAACAATTTTCGATGAGATTTCAAAATATCCTGAATGGGCTACTCACTCAATGTTAAGAAGATTAATTCGTGTGAAAACCTCGACGGAATCTTTTTCTTACAAACTTTCGGCAAAAGTTGATCATTCAAAATACCTCAAAGATTACCTCTTCTTCAAAGGGCAATTAATTCGGAAACCTCTTAATCGATTTCTCGAAGAAAACAGTTTAACTATCTGTTCAAAATATGTTCAAAATAATAAAATTATTTTATCATAAAACTTTCTCTCACCCAAACAATCTAATAAAAAATCCCTGCCTTTTCTCAATCTTCTCACCAGTGATTTTTCTGGCAATCTCACAATATTTCTTAGCAACCTTACTTTTTGGATGAGTGTGAACAACCGCGTCCCTTAAATTCAAAGCCTCTTTTACAGCTTTATCTTCGGGAACAACACCGATAATTTGAGACTCTAGCATTGACTTTATTGAAGGTAAAGACATCTCATAACTTGCGCCTCTATGCTGGGTAACTACAACTCCGTTGATCTCCTTGCCCATCTTTCTGGCAACCTTGACAGCTTTCAAAGCATCGGTAACGGAAGGCATCTCCGGATTAGTTACAATAATAATTTCATCAGCAGCATCAAGAGAAGCAATGACCTCTTCGCCAAATCCTGCAGCCGAGTCAATGATAACATAATCACACATTTTACTTAACTCTTTCGCAATCCCTGGAATTTTCTTCGTATTAAACTTCGTAAGTTCCTCAATAGAAAGCGAAGAAGGAACAATCTTAGTTCCAGAAGAATGCTCATAAATTGCCTCGTCAACACTAGCAGTTCCTTTCAAAATATGATTTAATGTAACCGGAACAATGGGAGCCCCTAGTTGTAAACCGATATTCGGAGTGTTCAAATTAGCGTCGACGATAATAACTTCTTTACCTAGCTTATTCAAAGATACTCCAAGATTAATTGCGGTAGTGGTCTTGCCGACGCCACCCTTCCCTGAATTGATAACAATTATTCGTGCCATTTTAATTTAAAGTACAAATATCAGAAAAACTCGCTTTATAAATTTTGTTTTGCTCAGTTTGACAGAATTTTCTTCACCTGATTAATAAATTTCTCAACAATTTCTGCATATTCTCCAAGTTTTTCCATATTAATTTCAGTAGTTTTTGTAGACCCGATCACATTCAGACAAACATTCTTTCTAAATTCTCCCTTCCGAGTCTTGTTTAAATCAGGAACTCTCTTAAAAAATATATACAATGGAACTGCTCCCTGAATTTCTTCATATTTCTTAAAATATTTTTTTATAAATTCAATTCGCTGTTTTGGACTTTCCGGTGTATGGGGTACTTTTCCTGCCTCGATACTTTTCTCAAGCAGAACGTCAAAACTAATCTCAATCAAACTTTTCCACCGAGCTAGCAAATTTAAAATAACATCGCAAGTCTTCGTATATTTTAAACTGACATACAATAGATGATCGGCACTGGTCTTTTCTTTTACAATATCTTCAATCATAATCCGCAATCCTTCAGTGCAGGGAATTAAGAGAACGACCTTTTTATATGTGTCGAAAATTTCTAGGAAACTCTACAACACTTTTTTTTACAGATTCAATAAATTCCCCGATTCTCGTTGCTGTTAGAAATCTATATTTCCCCTGAATCAATAAAATAATTTTCTTGTCCTTCGCATATTCAATTGGAGAATCTTTCTGGGCTTGTTCAACCTCCAGAATCTTAAATAAATTTTCACGAGTTAATTCATCAAGGTATCTTGGAGCTACAACCCTCATAAAAATTTTCATGTTCTCCAAAACATCTTTCCCACCAAGACCTTCATAAATCAAAAATGCCTTAATCAAATTTGAAACGGCTCGCGCTAATTCGTTAATCACTCCGACGAGAAACCTCTTATCAGTGAACTCACCATAGCTTCGATACATTCTTTCAGCCACGGCCAAATGATATTTTGCATTAATCAACGATTCATCAAAACTACTCATGTCTCAATAGACCAAAAACTCTTTTTATTAATTATTATACTCAAGAATCAATCCTTTAATTCCATAATCGCCTCGGCGATATCTCCTTCACTCGCCTCCAAGGCAACAATAACTTCATCCTCACCCTTCCCTGTCTTCTCAACAACCATAGCAACATCCTCCTCGCTGAAATTCCTCGATTCTTCTTCTCGAGCTTCACCCGAAACCTGATAGGTCTCTTGTCCTTGCATCATAATTCGAATTACCGACGGTTCATCAATAATCAAGTTCCCATCTTCCATTTCAAAAATAACTTTCTTAACATTAAGAGGTGTTTGAGAAATCCCCATCTTTTTCATCATTCCTTTCATCTGCGCAGGATTCACTCCGGGAAACATTTTACTTAATAAAAATTCTAAGTCCGACGACAAAAACAATTACCGCAATAATCATTCCGATAACGGTGCCAGGACCAAATTTAAATTTAGAATCATATTCTTCCTTGTAACGCATTAAGCCGCCACCCATTCCGGGGACTGTCATCTCGTCTGCCATACCTTCAGATGATGAAATCGGTTTATAAATTTTATCAATATGTAATATTCTCTATAGTTTCAACTTTAAACTTAAAGATTAATTATCTCATCAAACACATCGAGATAGTTATAGGAATATTTATATATTAACTTTTCCATGTTCAGTTAAGCAAAATTGCTAATAATGAAAAGGAGGTAACAAATGAATAATAAAAAAGGACAAGCAGCTTTGGAATTTTTGATGACCTATGGTTGGGCAATTCTTGCCGCAATTATCGTTATTGGTTCTTTAGGCTCTTATTTTTACTTTAATCAAGAAGGGACTAGTTCTATCTTTGTAAATGCGCCGTTCTACGGTGTTGCATCTAGTGCAACTGAGAATACCGTGAATTTAGAAATCACGAACAAGGGTGGAGAAACTCTAAGTTCAGTGACGGTTAATATAACTGGGAAGGGTTGTACTCAGGATGCAAGTTTTGATGGTTCATCATCGTCTGCACAGATTATCACGCTAACATGTACGGATGCAAATGCAGGAACTACTTTTTCAGGGGATATCGTTATAACTTATCTAAGACCTGGCAGTTCACTTCCGTTGATATCTACAGGGTCTGTTTCTACATACATAGCATAGAATTTTTTAGAATTTTTTATTTTATTTTTTCCTCTAATTGAGGAAGTCTTTTAATAATGACCAAAGATTATTATGTAGATTTAAAACGGTCTAATTTCCCGGAATAAGGTTTAGAAGAAACTTCAATTCCAACATTCTTACGGATGATATATTGAAAAATATTTTTCGAATGCCGAGTCCCCCTCATTTTATAAACTTCAAGGAACCTTTCTCTCTCTTTCTTCAGTCGGGTAAAATAAAGAAAAATCAACGAATCGGCTTCGAACTCAAGAATTCTTGAAGATTGTTTCCGGTCAATTAAGGGATCTCTCTCATAAACTAAAAGCGAAGTGCACGCCCAACTTTTGAGAAGTGAAAACAAAGATAATGCCCTCCCCCTCATTTCAACATCACGTTCAAACAACATTACAAATGTGGTTATACTGTCCATCACAACTCTCTGCACTTTCTTGCTTAATACGATCATCTCAATATCCCCTCCACCTTCATCTAGCATTGTCTTGATTTTTTCAGAGGTATAGGATAAAAAGAAAAATTTTCCGGACTTTTCATATTTTTCTAAATCCCATCCAAGCTCAGACATATTAGCGTAAAAATCTTTTTTCTTTTCTTCGAAAGCAACATACAGCACACTTTCGCCTTGCTTCAGCCCCTCCATTAAAAATTGTATTGCAAAAATAGATTTCCCATTACCGCTCCCTCCAACAATCAGGTTCGTAGAATTTTTTTCGAACCCACCCTCAACAATTTTATCTAGATTCTTAATCCCTGTGGGTACTCTTTTAACGTTTCCCCCTTTTGAGATTTTACGTTGTATAATCTTAGACCTGATACTTTTTTTTATTATCTTAGTCTTCTTGTGAGATTTTTTCCTAGACTGAACATTCTTCTTCACAGCCACCTTTTTTTTATTTACCATATTTTATGTTAACAAAACCTCTATAAAAACATTATGCTATCCTGCAAGACCTGTCACAACACTCGATAATATTCTCCCCAATGAGAGGAAAATGCTCAAACTTAAAAGGAGCATTATCGGGAGATATCTCAAACCCTCCTTTTCGCTACCCTTACCTACGAGCCCCAAAACAAGTGAAGCCATAATATCCATCACAATTATAAATGCCATCGAAAAATAAAAGATAAAATCCACTGAGATATTTATCGTCGAGAAAGATACCGGAAGGTTTTGAGGCAAGGACTCCGGACTAACGCCGCCCATAAGATTTGTCATAGTTTCAACTAAAACTCCTGAAAGAGAGAACAGTCCCGGGGCAAAAATTGATACCGCTAGAAATATGAAGATAACATACATCAACACTTGAGAAGCCGCTTTCTTTTCTATAAATTCCCTCCCCCTCATACTCCTTGAAGTCTCCTCCAATAAAATTGCTAAATTCCCTCCTGCACGAATTCCAGAGAGAATTATCAAAAGAGTTTTCTCAACCTTCTCAGAACCAATCCTATTTGACATGGCGGTTAATGCAAGTTCTATCGGTTTCCCCGTTGAGATATCTTTTCCTGTTCGAAGAATTTCCTCATCCAACGGAGCAAATTCAGGTCGTGAACTTAAAAGCATGGCCCTATCGATAGTCATCCCGGCCCTTAAATTGCTTGCAACCAACTGTAAGAAATCTGGAAAAACATCTTCTATTTTTTTTACCCTATCAGACTTTTTCAACGATGTCATAAACTTAAAAATCGAAGAAATCACAATGAATGTCACAACAAACGCCACACCTGTAGAAATAAAATTACCGTAGATAGCAAACACAATCATACCGACGAGAATCGAAACTATACCTATGATTGCTTTTTCTCTTCCTTTAATCATGTTCTCTTCCTTGGTCAACCTAACCTTCGGTTGTTTCTCAAGACTCATAGTAAACTAGGTTTCCTCGATTTAATTAGTCCTAGGAAAATTATCTGGAAAAACACAACGAACACAAAAAGTCCAAAGAAAATTCCCATCGTAAGATTTTCCTCAATACCCATCATCGACGCAATAACTGTAATGAAGCTGACAGATAACGCCGGAACAATTACAGATATTAACATATACATCATAACTAAGGGATTTAATTGGTTCCCATAATTTTGAATTTGAATTAATTGTTCTTCATTTAGCATTTTTATATTTTCTTTTATAACTAGGGACATGTCGCTTCCAGCATTCAAGCCGTTGCTGATTTGCCAAAGAGTCCGTTTAAAAAAAACAGAATGACTCTTCGCGCTGATATCTGCTAAAACTTCTGCTTCTGGTTCCCCCGAGCCAATTTTTTTAACTGCTTTTTTAAACTCGACACTTAGTTCTCCATAATTTGAACTAGATATGTTTGTCAAAATATCAAATAACGGAATCCCTGAATCTAACTGGATCAGAATATCTTCTAACGCAAATAGAAGGTTCTTTTCTATATCTTTTTCCTTTTTGGAAACAAATATTCTTGGATAAGCAAGCTGATTAACCGAGCTGAATATTGCAAGGGTAAATGCAAGACCGATACTAAGAATATAAGAAAATGTTATACCCGCAATCATAAGAATTACACTAAACAGAATGAACAAGAACAAGAACAAATTAACAAAGGACATAAGAACAATTCCAAGATATTCTTCACGAGTTAAATTAACGTCAATTCCTTCAAGATATCCTTCCAAGGGAGACTTTTTTCTATGTCTAAATTTAGAAGAGAAAAATTTCGATCTCGCTTTCAGCTTTTTTATGTTAGAAGTTGTAAACGGAATTCTAAATTTAATCATCTAATCCTCCCCTTTAAACATCTTCACATTATTTTTCTTAATTTCTTTAAGAAGGTTCTCTTTATTTGAATAGTAGTGATTCATTATTTTCCCAAAATCCTTCAAGCTTCTTATTTTATTTTTAATCAACCAAGTCATAATGTATTTCTTCTCTTCGAGAGTCTTTTCTAATTCTGATTGAGTCATTCCAGTATTTTTGGATATATCTTCGAAAAATTTTGAACTTTCAGAATGTTTAATGATCTTGTCATCTTCAGGTATCCATCTGTAAAGAAGGTTTGCGGATGCCTTATCTCCATTTGCATTAAATTCCGCAACTTGAAATACCCTTCTTATCCCCTTTCGTCGATCTCTAAACATAACAACATTCAAATTTACTGCACTAAGAAGATTCGCGGGAACGCTTAATGGAGGATTTATCAACCGAGAAATAGTTTCTGACGCAGAGTTAGAGTGCATTGTAGCATAAACTGAGTGACCTGTATGCATTGCTTCAAACAATACCATCGCCTCTTCTTTCCGTCTCATCTCGCCCAAAACAATTCTATCGGGTCTCATTCTTAGGGAATTGACAAGCAAGTCAAGCATTGTAATCGCACCCTTTCCTTCGGGATTGGAACTTCGTGTAACTAGGGGCGTCCAATATAAAAATCCTGGAAGCATCAATTCCCGAGTATCCTCAACGCTAATCACCCTATGATTTGGGGAAATAAAGGGCATACACGCATTGAGAAGTACGGTCTTTCCCGAGGCTGTACCCCCAGAAATAATGACATTCATTTCATATTCCACTGCAAGCCAAAGTAGTGCCGCAATATTCAAATCACAAGTTTTATTCTCAATCAGGTCAATAATTGTATACGGATCTCTTGCGAATCTACGGATTGTTATGGTGTTTCCCTTCGTACTAATAGGATAGAGTACGGCATTAACTCTATCTCCAGAAACCAAATGTGCATCAAGCAAGGGGCTCAGAACAGTAATCTGTCTTCCGACTCTCCTCGCAATAATATTCGAATAATTAATAATTTCGTCTTCTCGATTTATCGAAAAATTTGTCGGAAGCCAACCATATTTTTTATGAAAAACCATTATAGGTTCTTTCGAAGAGGGGATGACGATTTCTTCTAGATTAGAATCATTAACTAAAAACTCAATCTCGCCCAAACCCAACATGTCCTGCATTAATTTATTAACAAGAATTTCTTTGGTCTCTTTGGTAAGTGTTGGCATCTTTTTTTCAAGAAGATCTTCCGCCTCCCTCATAAACTTCGTCCTAATAGCGCCAACAGCATTTGGATCAACAATTTCTCTCATCCCTACTGTTGTCGCAGTAATTAATTCATCCCTAACATCTCCAAGCAACACTGTTGTCGCAGTATTAATCTCCGGCACTTCCAAATTGTATGTTGTCGCAGTTTCTCCTTTTTTTATTTCAACTTTTACATCTAAAGACTTATCAGATTTTATCATATAGCTCTCGAGGATAGCTCCTTTCAAGATAACTTTCTCTTTCAATTTTTTAACAATATTTATCTTATCCTTCATCTAATTATTTTTTCTTCGATTTTTTCTTAATTTCTTTTTTAATTTTTTTCTCCGTTCGCTTTTCAATCTTTAGATTTTTTCTCATTTCTTTTTTAAAAATATTTTTTTGTGTTATAGTCTTCTTAACTAAATCCACATCTTTTTTATGTAGAACATTTTTAATTTTCTTTTTTACTTTTTCGTGGTCTATATTCTTTTTGTTTTCTGTATCTTTTTTTGGTGTAGATTCCTCCTCGTTATTTTCCTCCAATAATTTCAAAACCGGTTTCCCAAATCTTGGATAATCAATCATCGCAAGATTACCGTCTTCTAATATCTTCGACCACTCCAAAGCAATATCTAAATTAACCTTAAACACCTTTCCGATGTCGTCGATATTTATCTCTTTTTTACTTTTCAATATTTCATATAATATATCAAGATCAGTCCCGGATTTCGTACATCCTTTTTTTACAAAATCATATTTAGATAATTTTGCCTTGGATTTAAACTTCCTGATGATGACGAAGAATGAAATAACAAGGATAAATAATAAGATAAATTGAAGCAAGAAGAAAGCCCTATGATTCACAGAACTAACATCATAAAACTCTGTTATTGTTTCCTTGATGGAACTCCCCGAAATAAGATTCATAGGATCTTCAACCTGATAAAGAACATATGCACTATTAGATACAACTAAAAACAAGGCCATCAAAAACCCTATCAGGATTACGTTCACTTCTTTTACCATTTTAGTAATTAATACAATAGTTAATAAATTATCAATTTTATAAAGATATTGTTTAAGGCAATGTCATTGTTCATACTTGTTGGCTTACTCTTTTTTAATTGAAAATGTAAGTCGTCTTATTTTAAATAGGGTTTCACCAAACCCTAGATTGACCTAAACCGCATTAATGTGACGTTCGTATCTTTCTAATGGTACCTGATAATGAATTCCCTGATGCAACCTTTCCCGGTTGTAATAGTTTACAAATTTAGTTAACGAATCTTCTCCTTTTTTGAACTCCAATTTGTAAG
>DAOWGX010000003.1 GCA_030641715.1 Nanobdellota archaeon | reverse complement strand
TGCATTGATTGTATGAATGTCCTTTAAGTTTAAGTTTAAAAAATATTTTTCTAATTTCATTTTTTTCCATGTAAATTAGTCAAATTTACGCGCGAACTAATTTTCGGTACTAGTGACATATGTCACCTGATTGCACACTATTTTAAAAGGTAGGTTACTTTCTGTATGATAACACAAGAATAAAATATGTTAAAAAGAGAACGCCAAAAACACTCTGTCCAATAATCAGCCAAGGATCATTAATTAGAAGGAACTTTATTCCGAATATTATGATTGCGGTTGATCGGACTAGACATCCACTTATCGAGATATCTCTTGAGGATTTTCTTTTGATAACATGAGATATCTGAAAAATTATGTCTAATGTTAATGCAACAAATGCAATGGCAGTTATATAATTGATAAATAATGTTAACATAGTCTTGTTGTATAATTTATTTGGTTAAATACTTTTCTGAATAGATTGTTGCTGATTCGGCGGTTTTATTTAATTAAATAATTTTTTAAATTAAATAATTTCTGCTCAATCAGTTAATTTCAGATTTTATCTATTTGTTGAAATCAACAGATTTCTGCTCAATCTCCTAACTTCAAAATTTACTCATTTGTTAAAGTCAGCAAATCTCTCCAAAACCGATGAGTCGCCAGTGATTGTTGAAGTTCCTTGCGATTCCGATTGATTCTCCTTTTAGCGGGACTATCGGAATTTTTAGGGTTAGTTCTGCTTCGTCTTTATTGATTTTAATTAGCTGACCGACGGTGGTTGAGGTGTTTAAGCTTAACATTAATGTTTCGGGAGTTTTTAAATTTTGAACTGGTTCGTGTTTTCCTGTTCCGAAAACTTCTTTGAAGAGTGTGAACTTTATGGTGATTTTTTCAGTTATTTCTGGGAGGTTGTCTTGAAGAGATGCCACACTTCCTGAAAGTGCGTCTGCTTTTGTCAGGCTCGGATCGAGTTCAGTTTCTATCGCTAGACTTCCACCAGGAGTTGCTTTGGTTATCGGATATTCTCCTTTTTGCATTGATACGATTTTTGATTGAACGGTTTTGTATTGATATTCCGAATTGCGGTTTGCAGGAATGTTTTTTTTGTAAGAATATCCGGGTTTGATTTCGATTATATCTCCTATTTTTAGGACTCCTTTTTTTAGTGCTCCTCCAAGAACTCCTCCGTGAAGGTCTTTTATTTTGGTTCGAGGCAAGTTTATATCAAAACTTCGGGCTACTAAAAATAAGGGTTTTTCTTTTAGTAGTTGTTCGGCAATTTTGATTTTACATAATTCTTCCAAGACTTTATCGAGGTTTACTTCTTGTTGTGCGGAAATAGGGATTATTGGTGCGTCCTCGGCGATTGTTCCTTTGACAAAGTTTTTGATATCTTCGTGATTTTTTAGGGCGCGTTCTTTTGAGACAAGGTCGATTTTGTTTTGAACGATGATAACTTTTTTTATTTTTTTTGCTTTTAGTGCGACGAGGTGTTCTTGTGTTTGAGGTTTGATTCCTTCGTTTGCTGCGACGACGAGAATTGCGGCGTCCATGATTGCGGCTCCGGAGAGCATTGTTGCCATGAGCATTTCGTGTCCTGGCGCGTCGACGAAAGTTATGTAACGAATTGGTTTTCCTTTTGAGTTTCTGTTGGTTGTTAATTTTCCTTCGCTGTCATAAATAATTGCGTCTGCATATCCGAGCTTGATTGTGATTCCTCGTTTTAATTCTTCGGAATGTGTGTCAGCCCATTTACCTGAAAGTTTTTGGAGAAGTGTCGTTTTTCCGTGGTCTATATGTCCGACTATTCCGATATTTATTGTGTCGAGTTTTGAGATTTCGATTTTTTCTGTCATGAATTTATGTAAGAAAGTGGGTTTTTAAGACTTCTTAAAAAATATCCCAGGTGAGTTTTGTTTATTCTGCATCGGCTTCTGTTTCTTCGGATTCTGTTTTTTCTATTGTCTCTTCTGCGGATTCTTCGCCATGGGAAAATAAGTATTGGAGGAATTCTGTTGTTCGCATGACTAATTCGACGGCTACGATGAATAGGAGGTAGTACATGAGGTTGGAGAATAGTAATGGAATTTCTTGAACCCTTAAGACTAGATTGCCAATCGTGAAAAAGCTTGGTTTTGTTATGGCAATTGCGAGAAGTGTGAATGGGAGCATTTTTGCGAGATCTTTGGAGAGGTTTTCGCTGATGTATGATGTGATTCTTACTGATGCGACGAGTGCGGCTGAAATTAAAAGGATTCCTGCTGCGGGGATTCCTTCTGATAGGACGAGAATTAAGATTGCGAAGGTTGTAAACCAAAAGGAGGTTAGGATTGGGAGGAGGATAATGTACTCTGCTATGTAGAAAACTACTGCGAAAAATTTTACGAGAGCCGGGTTGCTATATTGATTGTATTGTTCGAAGTTTAGTTCGATTAGATTTTTTTTTGCGAGGTATCTGTAGAAGTAGTAGACGAAGATTGAGTAACTGACGATTACTGCGGTGAAGAATATTAATGTCGGGATTAGATTTCCATCCTTGGAAAAAATCTCTGAGATACCACTAATAATGTTTGCTACCTCCATTGTGTATTATATCTTCGATAGTTTTTAAAGATTGTTATGTCTATCGTTGGAGGTCTAAGTTTTGAAACTTATTTTAGGTCCGTTAGGGGTATCGTCGATAATGTACCCTCTTTTTTCGATGTCTTTTCTAATTTTGTCAGATTTTTCAAAGTCTTTTTGTTTTCTGCTTTTTTCTCTTTCGAGTGCTAATTTTTGGATATCTCTTGGAATTGAAACGTTTTCTTTTTTTAGCAGGTTGAGTCCTAAAACGGTGTCGATTTTTTTGATTGTTTGGTATTTTCCATTAGCGTCGGTATTTCTCAATAATTGCCATATAACTGATAGAGCTTTTGGAGTGTTTAAATCATCGTCCATCGCTTCCTTGAATTTGTTGATGTAATTTTTATTAATTTTTTTGTCGTCTTTTAATTTAGAGGTGATGTTTTTGAGTCGGTTATAGGAATTTTTTATGTTTTCTAATGTTTCTTTTGAGAAATCGAGAGGTTTTCTGTAGTGTCCTGAGATAACGAAATATCTGATTATTTCTCCGGAATATTTTGTTAAGATGTCTTTGATAGTTTTGAAGTTTCCTAGGCTTTTGCTCATTTTGATATTATCTATATTTACCATCCCGTTGTGCATCCAGTAGTTTGATAGTTTTTTTCCGTAAGCAGCTTCGGACTGGGCGATTTCGTCTTCGTGGTGGGGGAAAATTAAATCCTGTCCGCCCCCGTGGATATCTAATGGCAGTCCTAAAATATTTGCAGACATCGCAGAACATTCGATATGCCATCCCGGGCGACCTTCTCCCCAAGGGCTTTTCCATTTTGGTTCTCCGACTTTGGAAAATTTCCATAGGACGAAATCTTCTTTGTTCCTTTTTTTGTCCTTGATTTTTATTCTTGCTCCGGCTTTTAGGTCTTTTATTTTTTGTCCGGAGAGTTTCCCATAATCCTTAAATTTTGAGATGTCGAAGTAAATGCCGTCGTTATTTATCAGATAGGCGTATTTTTCTTCTTCTAATTTTTTTACTAAATCAATCATCTCTTTAATATATTCTGTGGCTTTGGGCTGGATGTCCGGTTTTCGGACTCCGATTTTTTCATAATCTTCTGTGTGTGCTTTTAGGTTTTTTTCGGTAAGGTTTTTAATATCAGTCTTTAATTCTTTGGCTTTGTTGATTATTTTGTCGTCGAGGTCAGTGATATTTGATACGAATGTTACATCGTTCCCGCAGAATTCCAAGTATTTTCGTAGTATATCGAATGTTATCTGCTGTCTTGCGTGCCCTAGGTGCGGCACGTCATTCACTGTTGGTCCGCAAACATAAATTTTTACTTTTTCTTTTTCTATGGGTTTGAAGTTTTCCAGTTTTTTTGACAGGGTGTTGTAGATTTTGAAGGTCATGTATTAGGTGAGTCTCCCTTGCTTATAAGATTTTCTAATATCTAAGAAATTAATTTTCTGGAGTTTTATTTTCCTCAGGTGTTTCTGTTTTTTCAAAAAGTGTCTCAAACTTTTTGGAACCTTCTTTTAAAACTTTTGTGTTAATCTGAACTGTTGCGAGGGAGATTTCGTTTCCCCGGACGGTTTTTCTTAATCTTAGTCCTTTCGGTTTTCTACTAAGTTTTTTCTCCCCTTTTGGTTTTTTATGCATACCTTTTCCGTAATCGAGCAGGACTTTGTGGAGGTTTGGTCCGTCAATGTTTGCCATTCCGGTGAATCCTGCTTTGTCGGATGTTCCTGTTATTTTGATTTCGTAATCTGCTAAGTTTTCGGATATTTCCCCGCCTTTGATTTTGTCGCCGATTGAACTACCGACTAATTTTTCGTCTTCAGTCTCGACTTTGTACGTTTTTCCGTTGTGGGATACGTTTATTTTGAATGTCATAGTAGGGGGTAAGGATTTGGGTTTAAAAGGCTTTTGGAGATTTTAGATTGGAATTTTAGGGGGATGAGCTCTTTGTCGTTAGTAACGCGAAAGCTTTAATAACTTTCATTATTGTAGTCTTATATGGTAACGAGGGTGAAACGGAAAATTGGTGTTTTTGTGTGTTGTTTTTTATTATTTATCTTAGTTGTTTCGGCGGTAACCGCGGAGCGGTTACCGGCGGTGGGAGGGGACAGTGGTTCGTGGGGGACGGTGTTGAATGAGTTTTTGAATGTGTCTCATAATGAAAGCGGGGGATTGAGGTCTGATGTGGTTTTGGGTTCGAATATTTTTTTGGTCAACATGGATTCTTTGTTTGCTGATAAAGAGACAGGAAGTTCTGGTAGTAAGTTGCAGATTAATGGGGATTTTTATATTACTTTAAGTGGCGGAATTTTAATAATTGATTCGGATGGAAGTATAAAGGTAGGATATAAAATAGAATGAACTTAAACGAATACAAATGAACTTAAACGAATACAGAGTATTGGAATTGATGAACCGGTTAGGGAGACCTGTTTTTTTTAGAGAGTTGTCTGAAAAGTCCGGGGTGAGTATTGGAGGAACTCAACAAGTACTGAAGGATTATTCTAATTTTATTGAGAAAAAGAAAGAAGGAAAAAATACATATTATTTTTTTAAGAGAAATCTTGAAACTTTGTATTTGGCAAGGATAATTGAACTTAGAAAAGCACAGTTTTTTATTAAAGCTAATCCTCGATTCAGGGAATTTTTTAGTTATTTTGTCAAGAATAATATTCCTTGTTTAATTTTTGGAAGTTATGCTAAAAAAAGTTTTAATAAAAATAGCGATATTGATATACTGATTTTGTCATCCAGAAAAATTCCGGAACATTTGTGTCCTGTGAAGATTCATTCAATTTGTCTGACGAAAAATCAGTTTGAGTTTGCGTTGGGGAAAAAGGAAACATTAATTAAAGAGGTAATGGATAATCATATTATTGTAAATGGGGGAGATTATTTTACGAACATAGAATGGATAGAATAAATTGGTGTTTTTCGATAAGGAAGGGGTTGAAGGTGGTTGAACCTAATGAGGAGATTGCATTGTCTTATCTTGGCGAGGCGGAGAAAACTTTATCTAAGATTAAAGATCTTATTGAGGAAAATGATTTTGTTTGGGCGTCTGTCAGAATTTATTATTGTGCTTATTATTCGCTGTATTCTTTTTTGCAGAGAATAGGGGTTAAGTCAGAAAATCACGATTGTTCAATTGAGCTTGTGAAAGAGTTATTGAATAAGGGTTTTATAGGGGAGATAGTTTCTTTTAAGAAAGGTAGAATTGATTCTCAGTATTATCTTAAAACTGGTCAAAAAGAAAAACTGTCCGGGTTTTATCTTAAAGTTAAGAATTTTTATCTGGATTTTAGAGAAATTGTTGAAAGTTTGACAGATGAAGATATTAAAGATTTTCGTGATAAAATAGATAAATTGAAGGGAAAGTAAAATGAATAATTTAAAAAAAATAGTTGTGTTGCTTTTTGTGGTTTTGGTTGCTTCGGCGGTAACTGCGGAGCGGTTACCGACGGTAGGAGGGGATAGCGGTTCGTGGGGAACGGTTTTGAATGAGTTTCTGAATGTGTCGCATAATGAAAGCGGGGAGCTGAGGAACGATACAGTTTCTGGTTTGCAAATAGTTGATGGGGCGATAACTGATGCTGATATTTCGGATGCGACGAATTTAACTCTCGGGAAGAAAATAACTTTCGCTTTCGGTGAGATGATTGATAATATAGTGAACGGAATAATGAAGATTACTGGGAATTTAGAAGTAACGGATAACATCACAGCAGATAATTTTTTTGGTAATTGGAACGGTTCTTCTCTTTACATCCCCTACACCGGAGCAGCCCAAAACGTAGACTTAGGAGCGAATAATTTTTCGGTTAATACGGATACTTTGTTTGTTGACGAGGGGACAGGGAGGGTTGGGATTGGGACAACCTCCCCAAACGCAACCCTAGACGTCCAAGGAAACATCCACGTAAACAGTTCCATCCTCTCACCGACGGGAACGCTGACTCTTGGCGGAACTGGGGGGACGAATAATAATTCGATAGCCCTTGATTTTGAATCATCAGCAACACAAAATATATTGACACAAGATGTTGCTGTTTTAAGAATGGACATACAAGAAGTTCTTTTCCCTGACCTACGCACATATACATTTGGTGATGGTGCTGACTTTAGAATGAGATATCAAACTACTGGTAATGATAATATGCAGATGGGAACTAGAACTTCTACAGGTGCTTATCTTTCTTTGATGGAAAGAGACGATATGGGAAACGCAAACCGTTCCCCCCTCGCCACCTCCGCAGACCCAGTCTTCCGAGTCTACTCCAGCGATGCTACCCAGGCGAACGATTATATTGAGATGTATCATGACCAGGATGATGGAGTTATTACAACAGGTTCAGGTGGATTATTTATTACACCTAAAAATAATATTGTATCATTCAAAAATAGCAACGCTTTATTAGCCGGAAGATTTATTTTTCACCCAACTTTTACGCAATTTGTTATTGCCCCCCACGATTTAGGCGGAAACCAAATCATTATTGCAAATTCAAATGTAGCTTCAAAAGCTTTCGACCACAATGTCCAGACAAACCCAACTCTCTACATTCATTCGGACACAAACCCCGACGATGACAACACAGAATGGTTAAGTATGGCTTATATTAACGCGACGGATTACGCGCGGATTGAGACGGGGAAGGGGGATTTGGCGTTGATGCCGGTTGGGAATGTGGGGATTGGGACGACGACGCCTAATGCTAAGTTGGATGTAAATGCAACAAGCGGAACGGCACTAAATGTTCAAGGGGGCGACATTGTTATTGATTTAAGCTGAGGTGAAATTAGACCGGCTAAATTTGAATAGTATGAAAATCGTGTAAAATTGGGTTAAAATGGAAATGATAAAAACAATTTTGGAGGGGTGGAAGGAAAGGGACTTCCTAGATGAATTAAATAGGGTAAGTCTATATATATGGACTTAAGTCTTTAAAATGGAACATGATGTAATGAACAAGATACTTGAAGTTTTTTATGAGTTTCCTGATGAGAATTTTACTGTGAGAAAACTTGCTAAGTTGGCAAAGATTCCGAAGGCGACAATTCATAAATATTTAAGTTTTCTTAAGAAACAGAAATTAATTACTCAAGAGAACCAGCCAGAAAATACATTATTATTCAAGATTAAAAAAACTAATTATTTTACAGAAAAAATTGTTTCTTCCGGGCTTTTGGAGGAACTTATTGTAAATTTGAATCCTTCTTGTATTATTCTTTTTGGCAGTATCAGGAAGGCGGAATCTGTGAAAGAGAGTGATATTGATTTGTTTGTTGAGAGTTCTGTGAGGAAAGAAATTGATTTGTCAAAGTTTGAAAAGAAACTGAAGCATAAAATTCAGTTGTTTGTCAAATCTGATATTCGTAAACTTAATATAGAGCTTTTGAATAATGTTCTTAATGGAATTAAACTTTATGGGAGTTTTAAGTTAAAATGATTATGAAATGGGGGGATTGCGAAAAGGGGCTTGTCCGGAATGTGGAGGTTGTAATGGATAAGACTTTTGTTTTTATTGATGAGGGGTTTTTGTCTAAGTTAAGTAAATTTAATGTGACATCAAACGGCGGGGGTTTGAGGGTTGATTCAGATGAGAATGTTAAAATTGTATGAAAATGGAAAATATAATTGCTGCAAAAATGGGTAACATTACCCAAAAATGGGTAGAAATTCTTGTGCCTTTTTGTAGTGATTATTCTGCAAAATTAACTGCGAGTGATATTTCAAGGTCTACTAAAATTTCCCAGCAGACTGCGTCGAGAGTTTTGAATAAATTAGCTGAATTTAATTTGGTTAGGTATAATGTTGCTGGAAAGAACAAGGAGTTTTATCTGGAATTGGATAACCCAAATTCTGAACTTTTATTGGGAATTGCAGAACATAAAAGGACACTCGATTTTATTCTTAACTGTAAAAAACAGGGAATTATTATTAATAAAATTTTAAGATTCTGTGAGGGAATTATTTTGTTTGGTTCTTATGCTTCGGGCAGATATAAAAAAAATTCTGATTTGGATTTGGTTGTCCTTGGAAAATCTAGTAAAAAAGAAATTGATGCTTTAAGGGAACTTTCTCCTATGGATATTAATATTTATTATTTTGGTTTTGAAGAGTTTAAGAGTTTGTCTAAGAAAAAGGAGCCGTTGTTTTTGGAGATTTGTAAGAATCATATTTTATTCGGGGATTTTTTTAAGGTTGTTAAACTTTTTTCGGGGGGTGAGAGTGGTAGGTATTAACTGGTGTTTAAAGCAAAGCAAGGGGATTAGTCTAATTGATAAGAAATCTCATTTGGCGGAGTCTTATCTTGAGGATGCGTATGATAGTTTTAAGGTTTGCATGAGCTCTGAGGGGAAATGGAAAGTTATTACGGGGTATTATGCTTGTTACGACGCTGTTTATGCTATTTTGATGAAATGCGGAATAAAGTCTGAAATTCATGATTGTACTATTAAGTTGATGGGGTTCTTTGATTTTTCTGAGAAGGATGTAAGGTTTATGAAGGAGCTTAAGGAGAGGAGGATTCGAGTGCAATATTGTCGTGCAAAGGCTGAATTAAATAATCTTCAGGGAATTAAAGAGTTTGTCTTAAAATGTGAGGAAGTTTTAAATATGTTAGATGATTCTAAAATAGAGAAGATAAGGGATAGGGTAAAAAAAGATGGCAAGTAAAAAAATGGTTTTGATTTTCTGTATGTTTTTGTTGGCTGTGCCTTTTTGTCTTGCTAAGAATTTTAACGTTACTTCGAATGGGGATAGTTTGTTTTTTGTTAATGGAAAAATTTATGAAGATAGAACTAATGTTAATATTGATATGTCCCCCAGTGATTCTTCGGGGTCGCTGGATGACTTTTTTTTAGGGGGTTGTAATGGATAAGATGGTTGTTTTTATTGATGAGGGGTTTTTATCTAAGTTAAGTAAACAAATAAATTTAAAGGGTATGGGTTTAAATGGTTAGTAAAAAAATACTTGATTAAGTAAAATGTTACAAAATAAATATTTTAAGATGATAAGAGGATTCCTGAGGGGATACGATAAGGAGCTCTATGCAAGTGATTTTGTTGAGAAAACTGGTCTGAGTCAGAAGAATGTTGCGTTGACTTTGATTGAATTAGAACGGATGGGAATTTTGAAATCTCGATTAAGTAAAAACAGGAGATATTATTCGCTGAATCTTGTTAATCCGATGATTAAGGATTATATTATTTTGTTTGAGTTATATAGGAAGATTGAATTTTTAGAGAAAAATAAAAAATTAATTGATTTCTCTGAAGCTGTTAGGGGAGATATTGTTTGTGTTTTTGGGAGTTATGCTAAGGGCACACACAAGAAACATTCCGATTTAGACCTTTTGGTTGTTGGGGATGTTGATTCTCGGGGCGTAAGAAAGATTGGGAGGCGGTACGGTTATGATGTTCAGGTGTTTGCTTTGTCGTCTGAGGATTTTGGAGAGTCTTTAAGGAAAGGTTCACCTCTTATTGCGGAAATTTTGGAGGAACATGTGTTGTTGAAGGGGCATGATAAATTTATAGGGGGTGTTTTGAATGGATAAGTTGAAGTGGTGTTTAAGAAAGGGTATGGTTTTGGTGGAACCGAATGAACGGTTGGCTAAAGGTTATCTAAAGATGGCGGAGGATTCGTTCGGGACTATGGATAGGGAAAAGGACAAGAATTCGGTGTTTAGTATTTCTGCAGGTTATTATTTAATTTATTATTCTCTTTATGCGGTCATGCAGAAGATAGGAGTTAAGTGTGAGATACATTCTTGTTCAATTGAGTTTATGAAGTTGTTTCTGATGGATTTTTATTGGGAAGAAGATGTAAGATTAATAGAGACGGCTTTTTCTGTGAGAAATACGCTCCAGTATTATGTTGATAAAATGGTGAATAAAAAAGATTTGGAAATGGTTTGGGGAGAGGCGTATAGTTTTTTTGTGGTGTCAAGGGACATTATTCTTAAATTAGACGATAGTAAAATAAATAAGATACGAAGTCAATTAGTCGGAAAATAAAATGGATGGTAAGAAAGTAGTTTGGATATTGTGCGTGTTATTAGTTTTAACACCTTTTATTAGTGCTAAGAATTTTAATATTACTTCTAATGGGGATAGTTTGTTTTTTGTTAATGGGAGTTCGGGACGGGTTGGGATTGGGACTGCGACGCCTGAATCAGCTTTAACAGTAAAAGATGGAGATTTCCGAGTTGTTAATGGGCGGTGGTTTCTTAGAGAGGATGATGGCGGGGCAAATGCAGTTGTATTTGATGCAGATAATACTGGAGGAGAATTAAATATTTATGAAAGTGGTGTTATAAAATCTTTTATTACGGGAAGTGGAGATTCTTATTTTAATGGAGGCAACGTCGGAATCGGCACGAGTTCCCCAAACAGTACCCTAGACGTCAACGGAAACATCAGCGTAAACAGTTCCATCCTCTCACCGACGGGAACGCTGACGCTTGGGGGAATTGGGGGGACGAATAATGAGGACTTGACGTTGGATTTTGAAGGTAACAGTAATCAGGTCACTTTATCATCCAATACAGGTCTTAGTAGTTTTTCTTTTGGGAATATATTAGCTAAATTCAACGATAATGCTGAAGTAAGATGGGGTGGAAATAATGATATAAGAATGCTATGGCAAACTACAGGGAACGATAATTTTCAAATAGGTACACAGGTTGGAAGTGCCGCATATTCTGGTTATATATCCATAATGGAAAATGCCGACATGGGAAACGCAAACCGTTCCCCAACCTCAACCTCCGCAGACCCAGTCTTCCGAGTCTACTCCAGCGATGCTACCCAGGCGAACGATTATATTGAGATGTATCATGACCAGGGAAACGGTGAGCTTAAAATAGGTAATGGGAATTTAGACCTTTCTATAGCTACAGGTGCAGTAAGATTTCAATATGGTTCGATTACTGGTCTGATAATTAATTCTGACCCAGTATTCGACCAAGAACTTTTTGCTATTAACGATGCTGTTGGAAATCAAATAGTTATTATAAATGCTAATAATAATGCGAAAGACCACGACCACCCCTTCCAAACAAACCCAACGCTTTACATCCATTCGGATACTAACCCCGACACGGACAACTCGCAGTGGGTGAGTTTGACGCATGATAAAACGGATGCTTTTATTGGTGTTGGAAATGGGTCGTTAAAGGTTAATGGGAGTATTATCCCCGGGATAAACACGACTTATGATTTGGGAACGGCGAATTTGGCTTGGGATAATGTTTATGCGGTGACGTATTATGATTTGACTCCGGCTTGGGAGAATGAGAGTGATGGGTCGGCTTTGGAGGCGGTTGCTGAAATTAAAAATATAGATGGGGAACTTGACCACGAGTCTTATCCTGTTAAGTTGAGGAGTAAGCATTATGTTGTCGAGAAGGAGGAGAAACGTTCTAAGCGGGTTAAGGTCGGGGTTGATGAGGATAATGAGAGCGTCTATCGGGAGGAGGAGTATAAGGTTAAGGTAAAGGAGAGCGTTGAGGTCGATGAGGGTTTGAGCGAGAGTGAGCAGGAGGCGTTTGTTGCGGAGGAGTTGGATGTTTCTAGGACGGAGGTTGGGAAGGCGGAGGTTTTGTGGACGAGGGATATTGGCGGGACGCTGACGATGGTTATTGAGAGCGTTAAGGAGTTGTTTGGGAAGGTTGGCGAACAGGACGAGAGGATTTCGATGTTGGAGGAGGAGTTGTGCAAGAAGGATGGGAGTTATAGTTGGTGTAAGGGGTTGGGGGTTGAGAGTGTGCTTTTGGAGGAGGAGGTTGTTGTGAATGAGAGTGTGAATGAGACGGTGAAGGGGAAGAAGCCTAAGAAGAAGGATTCTTTGGAGGATGTTGTTGGTGTTGGGAATGAGAGTGTAGAAGAGGGAAATGAGAGTGAGGTTGATGATGTGGAGGCACCGAGTGTACCTTTGGAGGGCAAAGCAGAGGACGAGGAGAAGGAGAAGAAGGAAGATAAAGAGAAGAAGGATAAGGGTGCGGAGGAGGATGAGGTTGATGTTGGGATAACGGGGAAGATTGTGAGGAATGTTGGGGACGCTGGGTTGGAGATTCGGGAGTGGTTCGTTTCTGGGTTTGAGAAGGTTGTTGATGGGGTTAGGGGTTGGTTCGGGTAAGTTGTTGGGAGAAAAGATGGATGAAAAAATAATTGTTTTCGGTAATAAGGAAATTCGGAGAGCTTGGCATGAGGGGGACTGGTGGTTCGCTTTGGAAGATGTGATAGTTGCTTTGACAGATTCTAAGGATCCTAAGCAGTATATTCAAAAATTAAAACAAAGGGATGATTTGCTGAGTGAAGGATGGGTACAATTTGTACGTACCCTTTCTATTGAAACTACTGGAGGTAAGCAATTAGTTAATTGTGCAAACAAGAAAGGAATTTTTAGAATAATTCAATCGATTCCGTCGAAGAAAGCGGAGCCGTTTAAGTTGTGGCTGGCACAGGTTGGGAGTGAGCGGATTGATGAGATTGAGAATCCGGAGTTGGCTCAGGAGAGGATGAAGGTGCTTTATGAGAAGAAAGGGTATTCTAAGGGTTGGATTGATAAGAGGTTGAGGGGGATTGCGATTAGGCAGGATTTGACGGATGAGTGGAAGGATAGGGGGGTTGGAGGGAATGTGGAATATGCTATACTGACTGATGAGATTGCGAAGGCGACTTTTGGTGTTTCGATTGGGGAGCATCGTGAGTTGAAGGGTTTGGAGAGGGAGAATCTTCGAGACCACATGACCGACTTGGAATTGATTTTTTCGATGCTTGGTGAAAAAGTTACAACCGAGATTACAACAAATAAGGATTCTGAAGGATTTGAAGAATGTAAGGATTCTGCTATAAGGGGTGGGAATGTTGCGGGAAAGGCGAGGGTCGACGCTGAGAGGGAAATCGGCAGACCGGTAGTTTCTGAGGATAATTTTCTTTCGGTTTCGGAGAGGAAGAAAAAGAAAAAATTAATTAAGGTGGCGAGTTAGAGATTAGAACTGGGAAAAATGGAAAAGAAAATGAATGAAAAAATTGCGGAAATAAAAAAGAAAATTGTAAAAATATTGAAGAAGAATAAGGTAGTTAGAGCGGGTATCTTTGGCAGTTATGCAAGAGGGGAGCAGAAAAAAAGCAGTGATGTGGATATTTTGATTGAATTTGACGGAAGTTTATTAGATTTGGTTAGATTAGAGAGTGAGCTTGAAAAAAGATTAGGAATTAAAGTAGATTTATTAACTTATAATGGGATTAACCCTCATCTTAAGGAATATATTTTACCCGAGGAGGTGAGGATAATATGAAGAGGGAGGCAATCGTTTTTGTTAAGCATATTTCAGATAGTATAAGACGGATAGATTCTTTTATGGGGGGAGTTTCTGAAGAGAATTTTTTAAATAATGAAGAGAAACAAAGTGCAGTAGTCAGACAGTTAGAAATAATTGGGGAGGCTGTTAAAAATATTCCGGATTCTTTTATGAAAAAATATCCAATCATTCCCTGGAACGATATTGCCAAAACCAGAGATAAAATTATTCATCATTATTTTGGGGTGGATTTAAATACTATATGGAAGGTTGTTAATGAAAATATCCCTGAATTAAAAAAAGAAATTGAAGAAATTTTAAAAAAAGAAAAAATTAATTAAAATGGTGAGTTGATAGAATAAAAAGTATTAAAAGGACATATTGATAATAATATAAAAGGAGGGAAATAAAAATGAAACAAAATGGATTAGTGGTCGTCGGTATTTTGGTTGTTTGTTTGGTGTTAGCGGTAGGGTATATCGTTTTTGATAAGTATTCGGAAGCACAACAGAGAGAACAGCTTACGATTTTTCAGCAGGGCGCGCAGTATGGATATGAACAGGCAATTGTTCAGTTGGTTCAGCAAGCTGTAACATGTCAGCAAGTGCCGATAAATATTGAAAACCAAACTGTAAATTTAATTGCGGTTGAGTGTTTGCAGAAGGAATAGGATGTTATTAAAGAAGAAGTGTGCGAGTTTGTTTGTAGGGTTAATGATTTTGTTAGTAGCGGTGCCTTTAATCTCTTCAGGAAGTTATGGTTCGGGAGCGTATAGTGCGGGAGATTATAATGTTGGGGCTGTGTCGGCACCGGATAGCGGAGGTTCTTCGGATGAAGGAGGGTCGAGTTGGCAGTGTTCGGAGGACGAGGATTGCGGAGAAGAGCGCTATTGTTTGAAATATGTATGTTATGATTATAGCTGTTATTCCGACGCTGACTGTAATCTTTCTGTAGGGGAAACGTGCTGGATGCATCAGTGTGTAAAATTGTTCGATGTCAAGATAATTGATTTCCAATCCCCTATTCAATTAGGCACGGAGTTTGAGTTTACTTATTTTCTCAAGGGGATGGCAGATATCAGCGGGGATGTCGAGGTTCATTTTTGGATTGAGAAGGATGGCGAGGCGGTGACTTCTGGGCACGATACGATTTATATTGGGAATTTTGAAGAGAAGACGGAGAAGACGAAGATATATTTGCCGACGACGATAGATTCAGGGGTTTACACTTTTTTCGTTCAGTTAGTTTATGGGGATTATATTGCTAATACACACAGAACTGTAGAGATTGCTGTTGATGAAAGTGGCGTCGCGTCGATAGTCGGGGTAGCTGAAACGGCCGCGAAAGGTTTTGAGTTGTATGCTATTCCTGTTCTGATTGGGTTCGCACTTTTTATGCTTTTTATTATATTTTGGATGGAGAGGAAAAAGATAATTGCAGGAATAAATAGGGAAGAGAGATGGGTTAAGAAGCACAAGGTCACAGTTAGTGTATCTATATTATTCACTCTTTTGGGAGTTTTAGCATATTGTTTAGACCGTATTGGGTATATATCGTTTCAAGGTGTCGGTCGATCTTTTGTAGATATTCTTTCGCCATTTAGTTCTTATTTTTATTATGCTCTGGGTTCTATTGTTAGTTTGATTTTTTTGATAGTTGCAGTTGTTCTATGTAAAAAGAATCGGGTTATCCAGCGAATTAAGTCCTTGTTGAGCGAGAGAAGGAAATCTGAGAGCGATGTGAAAGTCGCGAAACCTAAGGTAGTTACAAAGCCGGTGGTTAGGAATGTGTCGTTCGTTTCTGAACATAAAAAATTCCTCGGAGTGTTGTTTGTGGCGGCGTTTCTTATGGGACTTGTTGGTTTCTTGTTTTACAGTGGGATTTTTACGATAGCGTTTTTACAAGGGTTATGGAATAGTGTTGTCGGTTGGTTTAGAAGTGTCGTTGGTTGGATTGTACCTTTTGCTAGAACTATCCCCTTTTATCTGTCTCCTCAGAATGAGTATTTTTATCCGGTGATGGCGGGAGTTGTCGGGTTTGTGGTTTTATTGGTATTGGGGATTATTGTGAAGAGAGCTAGTTTATTTGAAAAATTTAAAGAATGGCGAGAGCAGAAAAGGGTTGAGGATGAAAAGGTTGAAAATATCAAGGTAAGGGTAGAAAAGTTTGAAAATTTTAAAGAGGTTGTAGGGAAACATAAGGTTTCGCTTATAATTTTGGGAATTTTGGTTTTAAGTTGTGGTGTCGTGGGGGCGTTATTTTATTCAGGAATTGTTACGGTTGGGCAAATCAGCGAGGGAATGGGGAATGTTGCTGATTCTATTCGGTCAGGATGGGGGAGTATGGTGAATGTTGTAAGAGATTTCGTTCTGAATGTTGGGGAATTTGTTAGAGATTATTGTATTCCTATTCTTTCTTGTATTGGGGGGGTGGTGTTAATTTTGGCTGCTTATTTGAATCGGAATAATCTTCAGCAAACATTCTATAAAACCAAAGATTTTGTGGTTAGACATAAATTATTTTTCTTGATATTGTTAGGGTTGACTATTCTTTCAGGGATAGTTTTTTACTTGTTTTATTCAGGAATTGTTACGGTTGAGCAGATTAGCAAAGGAATCGGAGATATTCTTAATTCTGTTAAATCAGGGTTGCAGAATTTCGTGCAGATTACGGGAGATTTTGTTCTAAAGGTCGGGAGTTATATCAAGAGTTATTATATTCCTATTCTTTCTTGTATTGGAGGGGGAGTGTTAATTTTGACTGCTTATTTGAAACGAGGAAGTTTGACAGAATTTTTTGGTGGATTATCGTACCGTTTGAGCGGTTTATCTAATAAACAAAAAATAATTACTCTGGTAATCTTGGTTATGATGTTGTTGGCAGGTTTGATTTATGCCTTGTTCGGTTATGGAATTTTGTCTGTTGAGCAATTTAGTAGTTTCTTTTCTAATTTTGGCGAGAGGATGTCTGAGTTTGGGAAAAACTTGGTTGGCGGATCTTTGAATTTATGGGATGATGTTTCGTCCTTTTTGTCTGGCACATTTACAAGTTTTTTAGGGTGGGTTGTTCGGAGTTATATTTACTTAATTGCAGGAGTTTTTGTGGCAATAATGGCTGTAGTTTCTTATCTGGGTAGGGAAAATCTTCAGCAAGGGTTTTTTATGATTAAGGATTTCGTAGATAGACATAAGTTGTTCTTTTTAATATTTTTAGGTTTGATTGTTGTTCTTTCAGGGATAGCTTTTTATTTATTTTATTCAAAGATTGTTACCGTTGAAAAATTAAAAGGAATTTTTGATTTTATTGGGAACTTTCAGTTTTAAATTCCCCATGTTGAATTTTTTCGTCGTTTTATCGTCGCTATTTCTTGTAAAATAGATTTCTCGTTGGAGGTTAGTAGGTCTTTATGTTTTTTGAAGTTTCTGAATTCAGTTTCGGAGAGGTTCGTGTAAAGTGATTCGCCTTTTTTTAATTGTCGCTCAAAATTTACTCCAGGAATTGAAATTGCAACTTCTTTTCCTTCTGTTGCTTCTTGAACATTGTTTTTATCTTCCTGGATTTCTTTTATTTGTCCTATTTTTTCGTCGTTTTTATTTATGAAACGTTCTCCTTTCCTAAGTATACCACCCTTTACTTGGACTCCGAAAACTGCGGGGTTCGAATTTCTGAACACGAAATCGAGAATTGTTATTTTAGAGACTGCGGGGAGATCGTTAAGCTTTTGACGTTCGAGTTCTTTTAATTTATTTTCCCTCCACTTTTCGAAGTTTTCAATTAGTTTGTAAATTATAGGACCTGTAATTACTTTTATTTCTTTTAATTCGTCGACGTTGGCGTCTTCGGCTATGTTAACATTGAATCCCATTAAAATTTTGTTCTCGTCTGGCAAGGTGTTTGTCATGTAGATATCTTTTTTTGTTATCGGTCCGATGCCTGCTTGAATTACCTGGATTTGTTTTTGTTTAAGCAAGAATAGCAACGCTTCTAGGGAACCTAACGAATCCGCTTTGATTACTATTCCTGTTTTGTCAGTTTTTATTTCTTCAGATATTTCTTCAGCGAATTCTTTTTTTATTTCTTCAAGATTGTTGTTGATTACTTGGAATGGCATTCCTGGGAGAATTTCTTCTTTTGAAATTATTTGTAGTCGGATTCCCGTTGCTGCTTTGACTTCGGTTTCTGTTTTGAACTTTTTATTAAGTGGTACATTGGTTGGGGCGGGCCCTTGAGCCTCTTGGATGTTTCGGACTTTTGTAATGATTGGGCTGTCTTCTATCGAGGCGATTGCGATTTCATCTTTGTTTGAGAGTTTGCCGTCGTAAAGGATACATTCTAGAAAATTTATTGCTCTGTTTTTTTTGACTTCTAATACGATTCCTTTCCCTTGTTCTTTTGTTTTTATTCTATCTTTTAGAAATTTTTGTGACAAGGCTGTGATTATTGCTAATATCTCGGAGATTCCTTCGCCGGTTTCTGCAGAGCAGGGTATGATTGCGAGATTTTGTGTGAAGTCTGTTATCTTTGAGTACATGTCTGCGTTAAATCCGTAAGAATGCAGTGCACCGATGAGGGTATAGAACTTTTCGTCGAAATTTTGTTTGACATTTGTGGCTTGATTTTCTGTTGCCTCGAGGGAAAGAAGTGATTTAGAAGTTTGCCATCCGGAAATGTTATCGATTTTATTTAATGCGACGATGAAGGGGGTTTTGTTTGCTTTTAAGATTTTGAGGACTTCGGCTGTCTGGGGTTTTATTCCGTCGTTGATGTCGATTACTAGGACTGCGATGTCAGCAAGTGAACCTCCTCTTTTCCGTAAGTTTGTAAATGCCGCGTGACCCGGCGTATCGATGAAAAGCAAGCCCGGGATTTCTAAGGGGATTTTGAATTTTTCTAATATTGGTTTTGCCCTTTTTTTGATTAGGGAAGCGTCTATTCTTGTGAAGGAAATCTTTTGGGTTATGTTTCCCGCTTCATTTTCTTGTACATTTGTTTTCCTTATTTTATCCAAAAGACTAGTTTTTCCGTGGTCGACGTGTCCACAAACTGTCACAATCGGAGATCTTATTTTTGTCATGAAAAGAATTGGATGATTGGGATTAAAAGGTTTTTGATTAGAAGTGTAGATTTGAGAACAACAGTATTTAAATATTATAAAATGTAACTTAGATAATGAGAAAAGAAAACTTGCATGTTTTGAAGGTTCTGGATGCTATGAAGGTTTATTTATTGAAGGACGATAATAATTTTCACAATCAGTTATCTATGGTTTATTGTAATAATTGTAAGGCCATAGGTTCTGCTGGGGGAGACTATACTATTAATGTTGGGCGAGATTGTTTGGGGGACAATTATAAAACAAAGAAAGCTCCTGAACAATGCACAAAATGTGATTCAAATAATTTTATTAAAATTTCTGAATATGATATGTCTAGGTTAAATGAGGTTTATAAGGATAGAACTGTTGAAATTGTTATTGATGGAATAAAAAGTGGATTGGAGGAAATGGGTTTTCCAAACCTTTATAATAAAAGACTTCCAAAAATCGCAGATAAATGGAAAAGATTCGGTAGACCAGAGAAAAGGAAGCAAATTAATCGATTGTTAAGAGAACAGAAAAAATTATCGGTTGCAAGGAAAAAAGTTGAGAGTCTTGAAGAGGTTTTAACTGTTTAAATTTTTTCTTAATTTAATGAGGATAAAGAAAAATGGTGGGAATTAATTTTTTCTTTTTTATCTTGAACTGGGACGTATAATGTTCCTTTATATTCAAAAGATTTTTTTTGAGATAAGGCGTCCATAACTGATTTTTCTAACTTTGAAACTTTGGTATCTCCAATGAGACGGCCAAAATTTGAGACCATTGGTTCTTTTCCACTAGCGGTAGACATATTTTCAATTCCGTAGATACACCACATTCTTAAGATAGTTTTATCTTCTGAAGAATTTCTAGGATAAAGAGTCATGTTCTTTAGACTATTGGTTCTTGATGCAACTTCATCAAAATATTTTCCTAATAATTTTTTATCTTTCGCAAAACCGGCAGGAACCTCATCAGGATGTCTTGCCAAGATTCTCCAGATTTGTTCATTCAACACCTGGTCTTTTGTTAAATAGGTTTCGGTTGTAACCTTATTTCTTGGAACTTTTATCAAACCTTGTTCAATAGTGGAACCATTATTTGATGTATAATTATTAGTGATAAGTTCTAAGGCCTTTTTCCCTTTTTTAGTTATCTTTTCTTGGTTATCAACTGTTAATAGAATATAAATATCTTTATTATTTCTCTTTGGGTAAATAACTAAGTCGGAGGTATCAAAATAATTGTTCCATAAATTAGGAAATTTATTTCCTTGTCTTAATCTTGTCTGCATAATTCCAGATACAGACATTGGGACTCTACCAGATTTTAGTAGCTCGGGCATCTTGTCAACATTTCTCCCATAATGTTCGTCCATCCCTTTGGGTAATTTCAATGCCATTGTAATTTTTTAATAAGATTAAGATTTATAAGTCTTTCTAGGGGTTACTACTAGAGAATTAGTATCTATTATATGATTCGTGGATAATGAAGGATTTTTAAATCTATATTTTTTAGTTATTTTATGATGAATTATACTATTGCAAACTTGGGGAAGAGTTATGATTTGGAGTTGGAAAGGATTGTTTCCGAAATAAAAAAGCAAAAAGCAAAAACTGTTTTGTTGCAGTTACCCGACGGATTGAAACCTTGGGGTTTAACGATTAGTGATTACTTGGTAGCAGAAACTGATGCGAAGATTAGTATTTGGCTTGGCACTTGTTTCGGAGCTTGCGATTTGCCGAATAGTGATGCTGACTTGGTCGTACAGTTTGGACATGCACCTTGGAAGTAGGTCTATTGTCAAATCTATTACATATATTTTTATAAGGATGAGGGGGTTTATTTGAGTATGGGATTGGTGGATTGGATTAAAAGTCTTGGAAGTAATGTTCTTTATTATCCTGGATGTTTAATGAAGGGAATTTTATCGACGGAGTTTGAAAACTATAAAGAAATTTTTAACCGACTTAAGATTGATTATATTTTATTGTCAGATGAGGAATTTTGTTGCGGGTTGTCTGTTTTGAATGCGGGTTATCGGAAGGATGCGCGAAAGTTGGCTAAGAAGAATTTTGATTTGTTTAAGAAACATTCGGTGACGAAGATTATTACGAACTGTCCGATGTGTTATCATGCTTTTAAAGAAATTTATCCGAAGCTGGTGTTAGACTGGAACATTGAGGTTGAGCATGCAACGGTGACGATTTTGGAGGCTTTGAAAAAACGGGGGGTTCGGTTTCGAGGTTCCGACGAGGAAAAGGAACTTGTGAGTTATCATGACCCTTGTTATCTTGGGAGATATTCTGGAGTTTATGATGAACCTAGGAAAGTGATTGAGTTGCTTGGTGGAAAAATTGCGGAGATGAGGTTTAATCGAGAGAGTGCACTTTGTTGTGGTGCCGGTGGCGGGGTTCGTATGAATTTTCCAGATGTTGCTAGGAAAGTTGCGGTGGAAAGAGTTAAATCTATTTCTTCTAATGCGACGAAGATAATTTCTCCTTGTGGTCTTTGTTATGCGAATTTGAAATCAGCGTCGGAAAAGAGTGTTGAGTTTTCAACTTTTGTTCTTGGAAAACTTAGGGGGTTGGGACGATGAGGAAAGATTTGATGAAGGCTTATGAAACCGATGCTTCACAATTGAACGGTAGGGCTCTTGATGTTGTTCATCCAAAGACTGTGATGGAGGTTCGGAGTATTGTTGCTAAGACCCAAAGAATTGTTCCACGAGGTGCTGGGACTGGATTGGCAGGAGGTTGTATTCCGTTGAATGGGTTGGATGTTGTTCTGGATTTGTCGAAGCTGAATGGGATTGGTAGTTTTGATAAAGAGCGTAGAACTATCGAAGTAGGAGCAGGGGTTATCCTTGATGATTTACAAATATGTCTCGCAAGGAACGGTTTAGAATTTCCAATTAATATTTTGAATCATAATGTATGTACCGTCGGAGGAATGATTGCGACGGATGTGGGGGGGAGTAGAATGGTTAAGTATGGGAAAATTTCTAATTGGATAAAATGGATTGATGTCGTCGATGGTTATGGAAATTTGCATCGAAAAGGGGTTACTGAATTGTCAGACTATGTAGGGATGGAGGGGATTACAGGTGTTATTGTTAGGGTTTGTTTGAAATTGTTGCCGTTGAAAAAAAGGACAGCTTCGCTGATGAAGGTTGAGAATTCTGAGAAAGTTGTTTCCATTGTGAGGGATTTGAAAAGGAATCTAAATGTTTCGATGATTGAGTTTTTGGATAAGAAGATTTCCGTAGGGATGGGATTAATTGAAGATTATCATTTGATTGTTGAATATGAAGACAATAGTGGTTTGCTGAAAGGGAGGGAATATGAAGAGTTGATGGAGATGAGAAATAGGATTTACTCGTTTGTTGTTGGGGGCAGTCATGTTAGAATTGAAGATCTTAAAATTATGACTGATAGATTTGTTAAGTTGATAACTTGGCTCGAGAGCGTTGGTATACCTATTTTTGGGCATATTGGTGTTGGAATTTTGCACCCGTGTTTTAATCGTAATCAGGAAAAGTATATTCCCGAAATGATGAAATTTGTGAAAAAACTTGGAGGACAAATTTCTGGAGAGTATGGGATCGGTATACTAAAAATTAATTTAGTTGATATGAATGATAAAAAGATTTTGATTAATGTCAAGAAGCGGACGGATCCCTTGAACAAATTTAATGTGGGGAAGGTCATCTGATGGAGGAAGAATTTTTTGATAAATTAAGAGAGAAGGTTTTGCCGTATTTTGAGGGGATTAATCCGTGTCATGATATTTGTCATACTGATAGGGTTTTGAGTTTGGCTTTGGCTATCGGGGAAAAAGAAGGGGCTGATTTAGAAATTTTAAAAGTTGCAGTGTTATTACATGATGTTGCGAGAAAAGAGCAGGACGAGTCTCGGGGAGAAATATGTCATGCTGAAAGGGGTGGTGAGTTGGCTTGGGAAATTTTAAGAGAGATGGGTTATCCTTATGATAAAATTGTGAAGGTTGTCCATTGTGTTGAAACTCATAGATTTAGAAATGAAAAAATCCCTGAATCGGTAGAGGCTAAGGTTTTGTTTGATGCGGATAAATTGGATGGAATTGGTGGAATCGGAATTTTAAGAGCGACTTCCTTTGCAGGACATATAGGTGCTGTTGTTCATAATCCTGATGTTGATGTTGAAAATACTAAACCTTATTCGAAAGATGATTCGGCTTATAGGGAATTTTTTGCGAAACTTGTTCGAGTTAAGGAGAAGATGTTGACAGGAGAGGGTAAGAAAATTGCGGAGGGGAGACATGAGTTTATGGTTGAGTTTTTTGATAGAGTAAATAAGGAAGTTCGAGGAGAATTATAATGGAAAGATTTAAATATATTGAGGGATTGAAATAGGTATTACTTCCCCGGTATGACGAAAGGAATGCCGGGCTTTACTTTTTCTAAAATGGTTTTAAAAAATAGCAAAAGAAATGCAGTAGTTTTTATTGATGGTAATAATTGGTATCATAATGTGAAATCTATTGTGAAAAAGCCCCGAGCTTTAGATTTTTGGAAGTTATCCAAACTTGTTTGTGATAATTTTGGGTTGGAGTTATCGGGAGTGAGATATTATAATTCTATTCCGCATATTGATCTCGGGGAGGAAAATTATTATAAGCACATGGTTTTCTTAGCTGGGTTGAAGAGAAAAGAAATTGTTGTGAATACTTGTCGGTTGAAAGCGATTCGTGACAAGGGTGTGAAGATTTGGGTCGAGAAGGGTGTTGATGTAATGATTGCTTCTGATATGATTGATATGTGTCTTGTTAAAGGTTTTTGCGATGTTTGTATTTTATTTTCCGGGGATGCGGATTTTTTACCTGCTATGAGATTGATTAAAAACCAGGGGAGAGAAGTTATTACGGTTTCTGTTTCTCGAGGGTATTCGAGGGATTTGCGTGGAGGAGAATTTAGATATATGGTTTTGAAGAAGGATGATATTGTTAAATGTTTTGGAGGGTATGATGGGAAAACATAAGGTAAGCGAGGCGGATAAGATAGAGGCTAACAATTTGATGGAAGAGGTTGTCGAAATCTTGGAGCCGTGTATTAAATGCGGGATGTGTAAAAGTCTTTGTCCGGTTTTTAGAGTTTTGAGGGAAGAACAAGTTTCTCCGAGGGGGAAGGCGATTATTTTGTCAGAAAAGATTTTGGATAAGGTTGTTTTTGAATGTACTCTTTGTAAGGGTTGTGAGCAAGAGTGTCCGTCGGATGTGAAAGTTTGCGATGCGATTTTGAAGGGGCGGGAGGCGATGGTTTTGAGGGGGAAGGGGTTGAAGTCGGATGCGGAGAGGGTTCGGGAGGTTTGGAAGGGTGGGAATTTTTTTGGAAAGAGGGATTAGAATAGGGGAGAGTTTATTTTATATCGAATTTGATAAAGTTCTAAATATTTTTTTAACATAAAGTGGGCAGAAGAATCTCCCATTGGAGGTCTTCCCATATTTTTTTGAACTCAAAAAATACTTTATCAACTACCTTATTAATTAGGAATTTATCTGCAACTCCTACCTTGTAATTGTTACTGCGTTCCACATTTTTATAAGCGATTTCTTGATGCATTAATTTGTAGGATGACTCTTTGTTTTTATCCATATTATAAGATAGAATATCATAGCCTTTAATTATTTATATCCTGTTAGGTATAATATTCAGTTAATTAAGAAGAGTATAAAATTAGTTATGAGCAAACCAAAATTCCAATTTCTCTTTCTCCTTCTTATATAACCTAACAAATCCGAATCTTTCAAATTGTACAACTTCCCCAACTTTTAATTTTCCTAATTCTTCCTCTCCTAATCCTTCTTTGATAGAACCATCGGGCATTCTTACTTCTACCTTGATATTATACATTGTATGTGGAAGCCAGTGGATGAATTTTGTTCTTCTCCGCTCGGCGTACCCCTTAGTATCTGGGGCAATGTTGCTGTCTGGCTCTTCTGAGAGGAATGAGTACTCTAAGGGTAAGAGTCTCTTGACGTTGTCGACTTTGAAGTTTAGGAGGTGCATTAATCTATAGTTCCCGCCGTCCATAAGTTCCGCATCTTGTCCAGAGATTAAGAACTCTTGTGTTGTTTGATAAGTCCGGTATCCTGTTTTTTGGTTTGGATGAAGTGGGAGCTTAGCTGTTAGCTCGGGGCAACCTCTAATTTTTATTTTTATTGGATTTTCTACAAAGAAGTATCGCGAAACTTCGTTAAGCATTTTTTTGTTTAGAGTGTAGAGGACATTGATGGGGACTGTAATATTTGTTTTTTTAATACCTGTACTTAAAATGAATTGACGAATTGCTTCAGGTGTAATTCCTCTGTCTCGGAGAGATTGCAGCGACCATGTTCGAGGATCGTTCCAGCCGGTATATTTTCCTGATTTAATTTCTTGTGTACCTTTTGATTTTGATATCTTAACTCCTTCGATTGCGAAATGTCCGTTATAAATAACTTCGGGATGTTTCCATTTGAAAATATCCCAGATAAATTTTTCTACTCTTGTTTCTATTGCCAGTTCCATCCCCCTTAGAATGTGCGTAATGCCGAGGACTTGGTCGTCGATTGCCCATGAGAAATCTAGTAATGGATATACTCTGTATTTGTTTTTTAGTTTTGCATGAGGTCTGTCGGAAATTCGAAACATGACCCTATCACGGAATGCGGGGTCGGGATCCTGCATGTTGGTTTTTAGTCGGGCGCACATTGAACCTTCTTTTGCCTTGAACATTTCTTTCCATCTTTTTAGGTGGAGTTCGGGAGGAAATTCTCGGCAGGAACACGCAACGCCTTTTGCCTTTAAGTTGTGCATTGTGTCTTTGTTGCAGTCGCAGAGATACATGTAGCCTTTTTTAATCAGTTCTTCCGCGTATGCGTAGTACTTTTCGATTCGATCTGATTTGTAAATTATTTTTTTATCGTAGCTGACGCCGAGCCATTTTGCACCTTCTTCTATTAATTTATAAGCCTCTAATTGGATTGGTTTTGCTTCTGAGCCGATTGTGTCATCCATGACGAGGATTAGTTTACCACCGTACATCTTTGCGTATTCGTCGTTGAGAATCATTGTTCGTGCATTTCCAATGTGGAGTGGACCTGAGGGGAATGGTGCGAATCGCATCACGACTTTTCCTTTTTCGGCGTTTTGCAATTCTGGTAAACCTTCTCTAATCTTTCGCTTGCTTGCTTGAAATTCAAGTTTGGAAAGATGTTCTTTTTGTTTTTCTAGAGAAAATGAATTTATTTCTTGGAGAACTTTTTGGATTGTCGGTATAATATTTTTTATTTCTGATTTTTCTAATCCTTCTGCGAAGAGACCTGCCAAGACTGCACCTTGATTCGCCTTGCCTTGGTGTTTGATTGCATTTTCGAGAGCGTGGGATTTAATCACTTCTTTAGATATCATAGTCATGTTTATTAGAAGGTATTGGGAGTTTTAAATATATGGGAGCTTACCAGCCCATGGCACCGACGCTGGAATTGGCGGGTTGATTGACTTCGAGTTTTTTCTCGAGAAGTTCTGTTCGCTGTTCGAGTTTGTAGATTTTGTTATCGAGTTCTGTTATTTTTGTGTCGACTTCTCTTTTATTGTAACCGTCGGATTCTGTTCCGAATGTTTCAGTTGTCGAGGGTGTTGGAGGAGTGTTTCCTATGAAGTTGAAGAATTCTGATTTTGAAGATGGTTGAGGTTCTGTTGATTGTTCTAAAATTTTTGGTTTGGATGTTGCTCCGAGTTCTACGAATCCGCTTGAATCTGTTGGTATTACCCTGCTCTGTTTTGGGATTCTCACGACACCTCGTTTTTGGAGTTCTCGGATGTCAATCATTCTTTTTTTCTTTCGGAAAATCATGGTCTTGATAAGAAGGGGGTTTATTTAAGTCTTGCTAAACTTTATATATTCTTGATTCTAGTAAATGATTATGGGAGATATAAGAGATGTGATTGAAAAAATTGTTCCTAAAAAATGGAATCGGACTGTGTCTTCTTATAAAATAACTTTCGATTCTCAGCAAGCACAACTGGAGCCCATCTATTATTGGTTGCTGGATTTTATTCAAGATATGGGGTGGGATATGGAAAAGTTGATTGATAATTTTACGGCGAGTCCGGGGTCGGGGCAATTTTCGGAGATTAGTATGAAGGCTACGAAGATGCAAGAGGAGGGAATGAAAATTCTTGGCGGGTTGAATCAGGTTGTTAAATCTGTTTTGAATTTGATTTATGATTTGAAGGAGTTCGAGATGAGGTTGGCACATTATGACGATGCTTGGGCGAGTGATAATGTAAAGAAGGAGGCTGGGATGTTGGCGTTGAAACAGATTTGGTTAGATAATGTTGATTTGAAGAAAGGACGTGGTTCGATTCATCAGATGGCGGCAGAGATGGGTTTCACGACGATAAGGGAGGCTTTTATGGTGGCCAACTCGGTGGAGGATTTGAAGAAGATGAATGACAAGGAAGGAGAGTATGGCGGGGGGATTATTAATGAACAGGTTATGAGAATTTTGATTCCGAGGATGAGCGAGTTTTTGAAGTGGATTGATTATTCCGAGAAGGAACTGCGGAAGAGGTTTCGTATCGAGAAGAATTATTTGAAGTCGCAAGTTGAGACGATTAAATTGTATTCGGCTTGGATGAAACCTTATTTGAAGGCAGCTGAGAATTTGAAACAGGAAGGTTTTGAGAAGAACGCGGCGTTGGTTAATGCGTTTTCCACGTCGATGTTTGAGTTGCAATTGTTTGGAAAGAAGAAGGTTGGTGTTCCGGGGAAGTTTAAGGACTATAACTTGAAGCGAAATTATAATCAGTGTATTGTGATTGGGTTGAAGTATCGGGGGCATGTTTCGCAGAGGATGACGCAAAAGGGAGATTACGGTTTTGCGATGGGAGGTCGGATTGATATGACTTTTGATTCTTACGCTTTGAATGACGAGGAATTGGGTTTGGTTAGAAAAGAGTTGGATAACGATGATGTTAGTGATAGCCTGGCTTTTTCAGCGGATGTTGCGGGGGGGGCACTTGAGGAATTGAAGGAAGATTTGGATTATTTCTTGAAGGGCGACGAGGAAAAGAAAAGGGTGAAAGAGGAAATAGTGAAGGATGTCGATGATATTAATCCGTTTGCGGCATTGTTTGGGTTGTTTAAGACTGGAGAAAATACGAAGAAGGGTGAGAAGAAAATTATTGGAGGGGTGAAAGATATTAAAAAAGATAATTTTGTGGAGAAGGCTGTTCGTGCCGAGGCTGCGAATGCGGCGGGAGCTACGTTGTACGCTGTTTATGATATTTATAAGAAGGCGCATGGGATGGCTTCTGCTCCCAATGAAGGTTTTGATAAGGTTGATGAGAGTATGGCGAAAGAACCTCGTGTTAAGTTGGGAGATGTGTTTAAGGGACAGAGCGGAAGTTAGTTAAAGTTTATTTTTCTTTTTGAGATATGGCCGAAGAGGGTTTAGACGAGGTTTCAGAACTAGAATCTAAGAACTCGGAGGAAGAGGTTGGGGAGGAGGTTTCGGAAGATGAGATTGAGGAAGTTTTGGAAGAGGGGGAAGATTTTAACGAGGTGAGTGATTTTTTTATTGGGGATATTGGATTGACGACGGCAAATGTGGAAAGTTCTTGGAAGGGTGCGAATTTAGAAATGTCTTTGGTCGACGAGCCGTTGAATGAGTGGGAGGAGAAACACGAGAGGGCGAAGGAAGATGAAATTTATAATAGGGTTGATGATAAACGGGAGAATGGGTATGGGAGTGATTTTTATAATGGCGACGGACAGGAGAAGGATTTGTATTCGGGAGAACGTCGTTTTGAGACGAAGGTAGTGGGTGGAAAACTTTACGATTCCCCGGCGGGAATGGTATCTAATCAAGGTGATGTTCGTCAAGCTGATTTGTCGAAGTTAGAGCTTGTTGGATTGCGAAAAGAATTTGAGCGGGGCGGTGAGAATTCTCGGAAAAGTAAAAAGGACGATAGGAAATATCGGAGATAGCAGATTTTAAATAATCATAAATTCTAATATTTATAGGTGAAATATTGTGGATAATTATATTGGTACGGAGTCGTTTTATGAAGGAGGTTCTTCTTCGCTTAGTCCTGATTATGGAAATTTCATGGGTTATCAAATGAGTGCGACGGGACTTGGTTTCCCCGGTTCTCCTCAGACTGCGAACCAGCTCGGAGAAACTGTTAATGCGTTGAAGCAGGGCGTGAAGGCGTTTGAGGTTTCGTTACTTATGCCGGAGGTCACCGAGGCTATTCCTCAAGAACATTTTAAGGAGATGCGGGCTCTGATGAGGCTTTCCGGTGTTAAGCCGTCGGTTCATGGACCGTTGCTCGACCCTGCGGGTTTTGATGACAAGGGGTGGGGAGGGAATTTTACACGAGAAGATAATGAACGACGAATGTTTGATGCTATTGAGAAAGCGCATGTTTTGGATCCGAACGGGAATGTTCCGATTGTTTTTCATGGGTCTGCAGGGGCACCAGGTCCTGAGTTTCGACCAGGGAAAGATGATGAGAGATTTGAGGTTGAAAGGAATTTTGCGATTAATTGTGAGACGAAGCAGATGGTTCCGCTTGAAAGGGAATATAGATTTCGTCCTGATTCTCCGGGTTCTTTTGAGGCGAACGAGGGGAAAGGCCAGGTGTTTACCCCCGAAACACGATTGGCTTCGGCAAATGAGAGTGAGTGGGATAATAAGATGATTGATTTAGCAAAGTCTAATAAGGAGGTTAATGATATTATTGGGAAATCTGCGGAATCGTTGAAGGAAGTGTACGGGAATGCAGTTATAAATGAGAAGGAAGAGGTTTTTGATATGGCTAGTGGAAAAAGGCTCCCAGATTTTGAATCTAATCAAAGAGAAGATTATTTTAAGATGCGAAAAGCGGATATTTTTCTTGAGGATCTTAAGCTGAAGTTTACCGAATCTTTTCACAAGGCGTATAAGTATGGCTCTGATGTGCAGAAAAAAGAGTTGAAGAACCTTGCTAATGAATATTCTGATGTGATAAAAAGGTTGCCAAGTAATGCGGTTATGAATCCTCTGATAAAGAAAAAGGTTTTTGAGGAATCTTTTGGAAGGTTGCAGCATATTACGATGCAAAGAGAAATTGAGAAGAATGGGAAGTTGGTTTATGATAAAAGATATGGGGCGCCTAAGATTTTTCGGGAAACGGAGGGTTTTGCGATGGATAAGTCGGCTGAGACTTTTGGGAATTTGGCTATGAGGTCTTATGAGGAGTTCGGGGGGAATGCCCCTATTATTGCAATCGAGAATTTTATGCCTGGGACGGCTTTCTCTTCGGCGAAAAAAATGAAGGAATTAGTTGAGGATTCACGGGATAATTTTGTTAAACAGTTGATTGCCGAGAAGGGTTTGGGTAAGTCGGAAGCTCGGGAGATTGCGGAGAAGCAGTTAGGTGTTACTTGGGATGTTGGGCATTTGAATATGATTAAGAAGAAAGGTTTTACTGATGAGGATGTTCTTGCGGAGACGAGGAAGATTACCGAGGACAAGACGATGGTTAAGCATGTTCATTTGACGGATAATTTTGGTTTTGCGGATTCGCATTTGGCACCAGGGATGGGGAATGTTCCGTTTAAGAAAATCATGGAGCAGTTGGAGAAGACCGGGCGTCTTGGTGAGATGAGGAAGATTGTCGAGGCTGGTGGTTTTGTTCAGCATTTTAAGAAGTCACCTCATGGATTGTCGATGGCTGCGTTCGGCTCGCCGATTTACGGGATGAGTGCGGGTCCTTCTTGGAATCAGATAGCGGAAATGCAAGGTTCTTATTTTGGAGGATATGGGACTTTGAATCCTCAACAGCATCACTCGATGTATGGTTCGGGTTTCACGACAATGCCGATAGATTTGGGCGGGCAGATGCCAGGGGATCAGTCGCGGTTTGGCGGGACGCCGATGGCCTAAGCGGGAAACCGAAGGTTTCCTCGCTGTACCTTCCTTATTTTGCGATATCTAAAATTCACTTTTCACACAAGGTATTTTGTGCAACAAAAACCAAATGAAAAATGAATTTTAGATATCTTATTTAAGGCAAAATAAAATTTTTTAACGGTTCCGTCCAACTTTGTTGGACACCTGAACCTAAAATTTTATTTTGCGGGGAATTGGGAACAGGGGGAAGGGGGAGGTTTTATAAAATATAATTACTGTTAATTTTAGAAGATGGTTGATAAAAAGAAGGTGGCTAGGAAGTCTCTTGAGAAGGCGTCGACGCTTTTGATTGCGGGTGAGCGTGAGATTGCGGCGGATTTTGCGATGAAGGTTTATGAGAAATTTGACCAGATGATTAAGTCAGTTGTTCTTTTTGGGTCGTCGGCGAAGAGGGTGTCTGTTCCTGATTCGGATATTGATGTTATAATTATTATCGATGATGTTGGGGTGCGGTGGGATGCGGAGTTGATTGCGTGGTATCGTGAGGAGCTTGGAAAGTTGATTAAGGCGAATCCTTATCGGAAGTCGTTGCATATTAATTCGGTGAAGTTGTCGACGTGGTGGGAGGATTTGATGCGAGGTGATCCTGTTGTGATTAATATTTTGAGGTATGGTGATGCGTTGATTGATTTCGGCGGGTTTTTTAATCCGTTGAGAATTTTGTTGAAGGAAGGAAAGATTCGTTCTACTCCTGAGTCGATTTACACGCTTTTGCAAAGGGCACCAGGGCATATGACCCGGGCTAAGCAGTCTATGTTGGCAGTTGTCGACGGGCTCTATTGGACGATGGTTGATTCGGCGCATGCAGCTTTGATTGCTAGGAATGTTATGCCTTCTTCTCCAGAGGCTATCCCCGAGATTTTGACTAAGACTTTTGTTAAGACTAAAATGTTAAAT
Source organism: Nanobdellota archaeon (assembly GCA_030641715.1). GTDB lineage: Archaea > Nanobdellota > Nanobdellia > Pacearchaeales > GW2011-AR1 > JAGVXH01. The sequence goes on along the minus strand of DAOWGX010000003.1, from coordinate 18,999 downwards.
AAAAAATATGTGAGTTATTATTCGGAGATTCATTCTGTTGCGAAAGAGATTGTTCATGGGAAATTGAATTTGATTAAGGGAAGGGAGCTCGACGATTGGTTTAGGAAGGCAGATTCTTTTTTGGGGGAGATGGCGAGGTTGGTTGATAGGTTGATTAATGTGGATAAAGACGTTCCTATAATTTAATCTTTATTAAATAGTTCTCTCTACTATTATGTTAGTTAAAAATATCTTCTTTTTTTGATTTGTCTTCTGAGGATTCTTCTGTAAGATTCTCTATTAGGGGTTCCGGATTTTTCATCTCTTCGATTCGTTCTTGTTCTAAAGTCTCCCTTTCCTGAAGTTCTTCTTTGATAGATTCTTTGTTGTCGACGGGCTCTATTGAAGGTTCTTCTTTTAGAGATTGTGAAGCTGTCGCTTCATCTTTTCGTTCACCAGTTTTTTCGTCTTCAAGTTTTTTCACTAACTCTGAAATTTCTTTCGCTACATCTGCATTGACGGAGATTGAATCAATTCCTTGTTTGACTAGGAACTCTACCATTTTTTTGTTCGAGCCGGCTTGTCCACAGATTGAAGTTTCGACCCCCTGACTTTTACATTCTCTTATAACCCTCGAGATTTGTTTTAGAACTGCCCAGTTTGTTTCGTCGTAAATATCTTGGACTTCTTCGTTTCCTCTGTCGATTGCTAAGGTGAATTGTGTTAAGTCGTTTGTTCCGAACGAGATGAAATCGATACCTTCTTTGCAGATATCTTTGATTAAAATTGCGGCGGCAGGTGTTTCAATCATTACTCCGAACTGGACATTGTCAATTTGCATTTCGTTGAATATCTTTCTTGCTTGTTTTACTTCTTCAACCGAGATTATTTGCGGGAACATTACTCCGAATTTATGACCTTTATCGACGAGTTCTTTTATCGCTCCGAGTTCTGCTTTGAAAATTCCGGGATGTTTTAGGGAAAATCTTATTCCGTGGTCTCCGAGCATGGGATTTCTTTCGATTTCCTTCGGTGCCCCTTCGAGGTTTGAGTATTCGTCGCTACGGATATCTGAAGACCGAACCCAGATTGGTTTTCCTATAAAAGTATCTGCGATTTTATGCAAACCTTCTTTCAACATTGCTTGATATTCGTCGAGCTTGTTTTCTCTCTCGTAAGCTAAAGGATGTTTTCCTCCTGTTGTGATTAACCCTTCAAGTCGGACTAATCCAATTCCGTAAGCCTTGGTTTTTGCTGCCCGCTCTGCGAATTGAGGTAAATCAACTAGAACTTTTATTTTTGTTTTCGTTTCAACAATAGGCAAGATTTCTACTTTTTTATTTTCGGCTCTACCTGCGAAAACTTTTCCGTTCGAACCATCGACGGTGATTTCGTCTCCATCTTTTAGTTTGTCTAAACAGTCTTCGGTTCCGACTACTGCGGGGATTCCCATTTCTCGTGAGATGATTGCCGCGTGTGCGGTTACTCCTCCCTCGGATGTTACGATTGCGGCGGCTTTTTCCATTGTTACGACCATGTCCGGATTTGTCATCGTTGTTACTAGAATATCTCCTTGCTTGATTTTTCCAAGGTCGTCCATCGAGTGAATTATCTTTACGATTCCAGAAGCAACTCCTGGCGACGCTGCTAATCCTTCGGTTAAAACTTGTCCATCTAGTTCCACATCGTCGGTTTTCTTTTCCTTCAGCGTCGTGATTGGTCTGGTTTGCAATATGTAGATGTCTTCATCCTCGATTGCGAACTCGATGTCTTGTGGTTTTTTGTAATGATTCTCTAATTTGATTGCGTATTCTGCGAGTTGTTTTATTTCGTAAGTTTTTAAGACTCGCTGGTTGGATTTCTCGGGTGTTAGCTGGATTGTTTTTGTCTGTCCTCCAGAAGTTCTGATGATTGCTAATTTTTTATCTGAAAGTTTTTCTTCGGTGATCTCTAAGTCTCTTGTGACGGTGTATTGATCTGGCTTGATTTTTCCGGAGACGATTCCCTCGCCTTGACCGAATACTGCTTCGATTAAAATTTCTTCGTTGTTTTTTACCGGATTTTTTGAAAACATCACTCCCGACTTGCATGAGTTTATCATCTTTTGAACGACCGCCGCGATACCGACCAAATCATCAAAACCTTTTTTCTTACGGTAGTATAATGAACGTGCGGTGAATATCGAGGCGAAACATCGTTTTACTTTTTCGATTAGTTCTGGGTTTCCTTTGACGTTGATGAAGGAGTCTTGCTGCCCTGCGAAACTTGCGTCTCCGAGGTCTTCTGCCGTCGCTGAACTTCTGACTGAAACGAAAACAGGCTCTCGCGATGATTTTAAGATTGCTAATGCTCCCGGTGAACCTCCGAGTCCATCTAAGTCTACATTGAAGTGGTCGTATGCTTCGAGGATTTCGTTTTTTAGAATTTCGGGCATTTCCTGGTTGATGATAATAGTTCGGATTTCTTCTGCTTTTTTTGCTAAGTCATCTGTGTCGTCGACGTTAATCTTGTTTAGAATTTCTCTGATTTGGTCTTTTATTTTTGTTTCTTTTATGAACTGGTGAAATGCGTCGGTGGTTATGACGAATGCTTGGGGGACGGGGAATTTTGAGTTGAACATTTCTCCGAGATTCGCACCTTTTCCACCGGTAAGCTTTATATCTTTTTTATGAATATTTGAAAGCCATTCGATGTATTTGTCACCCATGAAGTTATTTGGAGGGTAGAATATATAAATGTTGTTGTGTGTTTTTCATTGGTTGAGGTTGTATCTTAAGATATATATTGCAATATAGGATATTATAGTGTATAGGTTAGACCAAAAAAAATGACGTTCAAATTAATGAAGAGGTCCTTTTTTTTGGTTCTTCTATTGGGGAGTTAACATGGAGGAATATGAATAAGAAACAAAATAGCAAGTCCTATACATGCAATCATTAGGATGAAAACAACTGCCACTACAAGAAACACTATTGCAACTACTAGAACTTCGATAATTTGGCCTACACAAAACATAATTATCCATGAGATTCTTTTTGCTATTTCTAATACTTTATTTTTGAATATCGGCTTGTTTCCAATTACAAGCAAAACAATCGTGAGGAGTAACGCACCCAATGCAAGACTACTGATGAAATCTGTACTTGTGAATAGCCCTTGTATACTTTTAAATAAAGAATCTAGAAACTCCCTCATTAGTTCACCTCTTTCTTTTTGTAAATATGTTGGGCTAAAAAAAGGACTTTCAAATTAATGAAAGTCCTTTTTTTTGTCTTTTACCCTTCTCTTATTTTATCCATGAATTCTTCGGGTGTCGTGAATGTAATTTCTTTGATAGGATTATCGACGGTCTTTGGTGTAATCAGGGAAGTTATCAGCCATTTAAATTTAAGGTAACCTTCACTACCTGATGTAAGTTGCCCTATCTTTAAGTCCCTATTTATATCTCTTAACTGGGCGGCAATCTGAAAAATAATCGGAATACTCCGCCGTACATAACCGCTTCTTTTTGCATATCTTCTTCTGGATTTTCCAACGATTATGAATACAGTTTTACAGAACTTATCTACTGTGGGGTCCGAGTCCTTTAATTCTTCGATGAATCTCTCTTCTTGAAGCTGAATGACCTCGTCAAAATGACGCATTTTTTACTTCCTTTCTTTTTTCGTCTTATCTTATTTCAGTTTTATTTTCTTCAGAAATTTCCTCGGGGTGGTGTATGTGATAGTTTTGGGAGGATTTTTAGTAGTCCTTGGTTCAATCAGGAATGTTAGGATTAACATAACATCGAAAAGACTGCCATATTCAAGTTGCCCTATCTTCAAATTTCCACCCCTCTTTTTTAGCCTAATGCTCAAGCTTGCTAAACTAGAAGGTGTTGCATTCCCGGATTCTTTAGCGATTTCAGATACTGTTTCACAAAACGAATCCACATAATAATTGCCTAATTTTTTTATTAATTTTTTTATCTTATGCTCGATGGGCTCGTCGTTATCGAAGTGTGGCATTTTCTCCTCCTTTTTATGGTTTGGAAGGTGATTTGGTTTTCTGAGATTTAAGAATGCGAAAAAAATATCCCTACAACTACAAACCTACAACTACAAATACAAGAAATATCAATAATCCATAAACAAAGATCATTACAAGTAACTCATCTACTTTTTTTCTAAGAACAACTTCTTGCCAATCATAATTTGTTACTTCATAAACATATCCTTTTTCAGAATAAGAATATTCATCTTCATAAATAATTACCCCCGCCCTATCTGCTATGAAAGAAAGGTAAGTCTTTTTAAGAAGCGTTCCTTCCAGTTTTAATGAGGTAAAAATTCTTCCTCCTTTAGGAACCAAACTGACAAACTGCTCTGTTGAATCGCAAACAATCTGAGGAGCTCCCACACCCACACCCAAACCAAAACCCTTACTTTTTTCTATTACATTGTCGGTTGATTTGACTTTGATTGCCTGCTCAATTTCATTTTTTATAGGTGTTGTTACTTCTTTTGGCATAGAAATATATTTCCGAATCGAAATACAACTGATTAGCACAAACATAACTAAACAAATTTTAATCCATGTCCTCATTTTCTCCTCCTTTTAATTTGTCTTTCGAAAATATTGCGAGAAAGAACTGAGCTTTGAGATTTATTGTGTAAGGTGTTAATGATTGTTATGCGTAGGACGCCGGTGATTGTTGCAAGGTGTTTTTGAGCTGAGAGTTGTGTATTTGTTGATGGTTGATTTGGTCTTTCGAAAATATTGCGTGTCTCTTTTTCCTTTTCTTTTTTGCATTTAATACCTCTCTTTTTTAATATGGTTATTTTTCAAAAAATGTTGGAATTGGGCTATCCGCTGACTGTCTCCCAATTCCAACTTATCAACTTTTCTATGTAATAATATTAGCACCTTAAAGGTAATTAGAAAAATTAATTAACGCACACAATGTGAAAAATATTGCCCAATAACCTGCTACCCAATTCCAAGGATAGACATGTGATTTCGTTTTGTAATTTTTAACTCCTTTTTTTGCTGAAATTATACGGGAGATACGATCATCAATGTTTAGACATGTAGCTTCCAAAGATAGTCCTAAGGTTATCCCGGCAGAAAAAATTAAAAATAATTTAGTGAGGAATGTATACATTTTTCATCTCCTTTTTATTGCTTTTTTATAGAGTTTTCCCATTTCGATTGCTAAGGGTTTGTAATGGTTGAATGCTTTTTGGAGACACTTAAATATCCCTACAGGGTTTAGTTCTAGATTGACATGGGGTGGAATAACTTTTATTATCTTGTGAAGATATTTTTCTTCATCTTCATCCACTCTGACAACAAACCCTGACTTAAATATTTCGTCGCCATTGCGCATAATACTAACCATACCTAATATTAACCCTTCAGAACTTGCCGTCTCAAGCTGTGAAGTTTTTGCTTCGTAGATTATCCCACAATGTTTAACAAGAAATACTTTGGGAATAATCTTCTTCTCAAATTGGTGAACTTTTGTAAACATAATCTTCTCCTTTCTTTATATAGCATTCTTGATATTAATGTTCAATGAAATTGCTTTTTAGGATAAAATTTCTACGAGTTTTCTGATTATTTCTCCTTTGATATCTGAATCGTCAGGAGCTATTCTTGATGCGTCGATAAGTCCTTTGATGATCTTTCCTTCGTCGCGAATCTTTTCACATTTGTCGAGAATTTTTCTACAGTTTGTTATCTTAAGTTTCCTCATAGCCTCATCGTGGATATTTGGATGATATTGAAGAAGGAGGTTTATTCCCCGAATAGTTTTTGCTTCGTCGAGTTTTCTTCTGGAAGAAAAGATTTCTGGGGAGGGACCACAAACTTCCTTAATTTTTCCTAAAGGAATGCAAGTTATTTTTGCCGTTTTTTCCATGTTAATTTTATTCATTATATCTCCTTTTTCGTTTAATAATTAAATATTATTGTAAAATTAAATTGCGTTTTCTGTAACCTTCTTTATGGATCTATCCAATCCCTGTCAGGATCATTAAGTATTTTGTGGCATAGATAGGCTGTTATGAACATGGCCACGGAGAACAGGGCTATAATTGAGGTAGCGAAGAGAATCATATACTTAACAACAGGGTAATTAATGAGAGTTATGTTTGATCCTGTAACCGTTCTTGGAATCGTTATCATATAACAAAAGATGATGGTGCCGATGATACCGCAAATAATAGTTTCGTTCTTTGTATTCATAAAGTGTTTTTTATTTTGTTTCACAATACGTCTCCTTTTTAATTGAGTTAGAGGTTAAATAAATTTGCCGTTCCCTACTTTGGGTTGTGGGTTCTTGTTGTGTATACTTTTCGGGAACGGCAAATTTTACGGCGTTTTAAAGAGTCTTATCTTATATCAATGACTCTTTTGCTTTGCTCGTTGTATAATTTGAAACGCCTTTCTTCCTTTTTCAAAGATTTCTTCTTCCCAGCAATTTTCTTGTTCAGCTGAGCGATCTTTGCTTCTTTCGATACATCTTCTAACTTAAATTCCATTTCAAGGATTTCACTCGCTAAATTATTAATTTTCTTGAGTGATTTAACTGCCTTGGCTTGAGAATTTGAAGTTGGCCAAACTGATTTTGTTCCAAGAAGGGAATCGACAATTCTGTTCCCGGTTCCTGGAAGAACACCGAGTGTGGCACGGCCGGTTTTTATTCGAAGATCTGAATTGAATGCTTGCATATCTCTTGCAGCTTCAATTTTGCCCTGATCTTTATTCCCACCAAGTAATCCCCTGTCTTCGTAACCACCTACAACGATGCCTTTCTTTTCGAGTTTTGCGTCTACTGAAGGATTGGAATCAATGAGTCCCCCAAAAGGAGTATTGATGCCGGCCTCGTCTTTTCCTTGTTGTGTTGCAACGTTAAGTACGGAACTGTATACTTTCTCTTCTTTAGAGATTTCAACATTTTGTCCGCCAACTTCCTGATTTCCCAGTGCCATTGCTCCGGAACTGGATGAGGATCCTGCGAGTGCTTCTGCATTTGCTTGGGAATTAGATTTTGCTTTCGCTTCCCCACCCTGTGCTTCGTTGGTATTGATCGGGCTCGCAACTGCTTCCGCTTTCCCGCCTTCTGCTATCGCGACGGAGGTATTCTCATTATTGTTACCTGCATAAGAATTTCCACCTACGCAAAAAACCATGAAACTAACTACTAAGATTGAAATAAACTTTTTCATTACATACTCCTTTTGTCTAATAATTAATTGTTGTGTTGTTTTTACTCTTACGTTTGTTGTATCGATTACCTCCTTTCTTTATCGATACGATGTTTAAGGTGCGGAAAGACTCTTCGAGATAAGTATCATCAAGGAATGCTAAGAGCTCCTTCTGCGTTACGGTATTTTTAAAATTATGCTTCTTTCTTTCTAAATTTTTGTATTCTCTCTTCTTTGTATTCTCTCTTCATGCTTTTTTTATGCTTTTTTATCTTTTTTTCAAGATCTTTGACTTTCTTGTTGTTCTTTGGATGTGCTGGATGTGAATTTTTCCCTTTTGATATTTCCCTCTCGCAACGACGAATCTTTTTTCGTTTTATGTTATTATTAAACCTCCTTTTGTTAATATTTTTAGATTCGGTCTTTGTTTTTCTTGCTAGACGTTTCGTTTTTTCGGCGAGCGTTTTTACAACTTTTTTTTGTTCATCCTTTTCTTGTTCATCTTCATACATTGTCGGCCTTTCGTTAGATTTGGTTTCTTTCTTTTAATATGTCCACTAGTTTTAGGATACTATTTAATTAACAAAATTTTCTACAGATTCTTTTGCGTCTTTTATCGTGTTTATTGCTTCGGCGCCGTCCTTGACTGTCCCCGCTATTCTGGCTGTTTTCAAAAGTAATTTGACAGGATTTTCCCACCATACTTTCTTTTCGGATGTTTGGGCTTTTTGATACATGTGTTCTAATGCGACCTGTAGCGTTAGAACTTTTTTCACTTGCTCGCATCCTTGATAAAATCCTCTTCCTGCATCTGCTTTGTAGCCAAAATGTTGTAAGAGGAATATGAATAGGAATAGTCCGATTATGATTATTTGTTTCTTTTTCCATTTTTTTGGTTTGGAAAAAAACCTGCATACACCATTCCATGCGATTACGGGCAACCATATTGTGCCGTATTTTTTCTTCATCTTGGATTCTACGAATTGTGATAATGCGTGAGTAAACCATAGGATGAAGCTGAGAAATCCGCCCCAGAATAAAAGGACGAATGGGATGTGCCAGAAATTGTTTCTTGTTATTAGTTCGTTGAAAAAGTTAATCACTGAGAACCTCCTTTCTTTAATGCTTCATAAAAATATAACTTTGCTAAACTTCATGACATTCCAAGTATGCCCTCTGTTTTTCTATACACGCAGAGCAAGAGTTTAAATGATTCACTATCTGCCTGAACCTTGGGTGCTTTCCTTTCAACTCCTTGAATTCTTGAAATTCTTTTTCATTAAGACATCTTCCAAGAGGTTCAAGAGGTTTAGATTTATTGAATATCTCCCTCTTTTCTTTATCATCTTCTTTCATGCGCTCGTTACCGAAGATAAAAAGTACGCTGATTACGGAATAGAATAATGAACCGAAGAAGAGTAGAATCACAAGGTTCTGATTGAAGTAACTTCTGCCATGGAGATTTGCATCGCCGTTCATAACGGAATACACTAGTGTAACCATACAGATTATACTGGCAGCAATTACAGATAATCCCCATACTAACATTAAACCTTTAAGAAATCTGCCCATGTCTTTCTCCTTTGTTTTGTAAATATTTTTTAAAACGATTGCTGAATCTAAAATTACTCATCACAAAAAATCTGTTTCATTATTTCTATCGGTGTATATCTGTTGGTACGGACATATAAGACTACGGTTCCGCCGTTCTGCTCAACTAATATACAATATTGATTATCCTTTATTAACCGGTTGGAATTATTTTTGATAATCTCTAAACATCCATCCGCGCAACATTCTTTTTTATCTGTTACATGGCCATAAATCCATCTTACGTTCGACCGTTTTAAACACCTTATGGATAAAAATGGACATATACCACTGATTCCTAACGCACTTGAAACGGTAATGAATAAAAATAGAGTTGTTATCCATAGAATTTTTTTCATGGTTGTCCCTTTCTTATTTAGGAAATTTCGCCTAATTGCTATCTTAAAAAAATGGTATCCGCTGTTGTGGGAATCGGGATGTTTTGCCTGGGACACCGTTTTTTACAAGAGTCCTTTCATAAAGAAAATCTTCGCCCCACCCCATACTACCTTAACCGCACTCCACAAGTTGTTTTGTTTTCTTGCGGCGTCGAGGGTTATGGCAAGACCGTATTCTGTTTCTACGTATTTGATGACTTGTAATCCTGCCACTTTTTTTGCTGCATCGGGAGTGTATTTTTCTGCCCAAGGGTTGCATTTTTCGTAGAGAACGTATTCTGTTTGGCTCTTGCCCGGCAACCAGTTCGCGGTGTTGTTCGCCATGGCAAACCAAAGTGTGAAGATGTATACAAAGAAGAGAATCCAGATTATTTTTACAACCCTTTTTCTTTCTTTTGTTTTGTTCCAAAGAGTTTTCGCGATTAGTGCCATGAACGATATTCCGACGAGGATGTAGGGCCAGAGTATTAGGGCTAACGCGACGAATCCCATGATGAATATTGCGAGTGCAAGGGGTATCCATTTTAGAGGCAAGGTAAGGAAGGGTTGGCTGAAAACGAAAGATACCATGTTGAAGATAGGGGTTAAGATTTTGGTGATGGTTGTTTCAAAGCCTGTGTTGTGGAGCCCGTAGAGGATTAGGAAGATGCTGGTGGTAAGGACAACGGGGACTATTTCCTTGAGATGTTTTTTAACATATTTTATAACGAATTTTTTCAGGTCGTTCTCTTTTCTCATTATGCTTTCTAAAGGTCTAAGACTTTGCATCCGTTGCCTCCTTTCTTTTTATTTTTTGTCGAGTTATGTTGAGAGTTTTGGGGAGAAAAAGCCCATTAGGGGATTTGCTAATGGGCTTTTTTTGAATTATTATTACAAACAGATAAAGAACATTCCCAGTGCTATCAACCCGAGTGCGATTAAGAGTATAATAGTAAAATCTTTACCGTTCGTTACTTTTCCTAAAAAAGGAATCAACGCAACACCTATCATTATAAAAAGAATTGAAAGGACTAAAAGGAGTATTCTTCTTGGAGCAGGATCAATTCTTACGTCTTTGCCACACTCCTCGGCAAATAGTAATTTCATTTCTCCTTTGCTATCTCGGCAATTAGTTGGATGTTGAGTCGAGTAGCTTTGCAAAGCTTTGTGAAAATTTTCTCCTAAATCTGTTTCTGTTGTGGTGTTGTATACTTTTAATTCTTTATCAAACTTCTTTTTGTCTTTCTGGAATTTTTCCATACTCTGCACGAGGGTTCTCATTTCTAATCCAGCAGCAATTCCATCTTCGCTGATTTCTTTCATCAGCTTATTTATGTCTTCTACTTCCTGCTGGAGGGTGGTTTCTCGTTTCTCCAGAGCTTCTGATTTTGCTTTGGTTAGGTTTTCTGATTCTGATGTTTCTGAGGAGATTGCGTTTGTTACGGCGAGGGAGAAAATTGCGAGGGTGATTAGTGTTATGATTAATGTTTTTCTCATTGTTTTAATCCTTTTTTTGTTAGGTTTTTATTAGGTATACTCGCTGTGAATTCTCTTTTGTTGAGATAAATAGGTTTCGTGGCTGATTGCTCTCAGTAGGTAAAGGGCAAGTACGAACAGCAAGTAATACAGGATGACTCTTCCGAAAAAGTTTGATTCTGCGGTGCAGAAATCGAATATGAGGTAACAACATAGACAGAATACGAATGTTCTGGATACGACGGAAAAGATAAAATTTACTTTTTTAGTATAGGGTTTTTTCAATTTGAACCTCCTTTTATGATGATGATTTTCTTAATGATTTTTATTTGAACTCTTTTCGGATTCCCCAGATGAGAGAGAAGCTTAGGCTAATAATTAAGCCGAGACTTAAGCCGAGAACAAAACAATTAGTTATCCAAGTCTGGGCGAGAGCCAAACAAAAAACTATGGTCAGAATCGTGATTAGAACTATGGCTATAAGTAGACTGGCTAACAATCCTGTAATCAGGCTGATGATTATTCCCTCGTCTGGAAACTTTTTCCAACTAATGAAACGTCTTTCTTTCCATTCACGGAAAGAGATTGCTGTTGATGCCAGGAACAAATATGCTATTGGGAAAAGCAGAACCATGGGGAGTTGATATATTTTCAATACGTGAACCTGGCAGGGATACATGGCGGATTTTTTTAACTTCCTCGGAGGTTTCTGCTTTGTCGAGCCATTTTTCAAGGGCTTTTTTTCTAATCTCTGAGTAAAGTGGAAACTCATAACAGATTTTTTTGATCTCCTTGAGAGTTTTTGTAGAAAGAGAGCCTATTTCATTGGTCTGTTCAATAGGGGTTTCTGTTTCTCTGGGCATTTCTTGGACATTTATTTTTTCCATGGTTTTCTCCCTTTGTGTGTTTACTGCTTTTGTTGGTTTTTTTGTGATACCGAAATATACTTATACCACTTTTATTGTTTATAATCTATGTCAAGAAAACAAAATGCACCGAAGAATAAAGGTCTTGTTCTTTTCGGGAGGATGATAATTATAGTTGCGGTATTACAATTGTTAGTTGGATTTTTTTATCTCTTGTCCGCTTTTGTTGCTGTGAAAACAGGGAATCTACCTTTAGGGTGGATTGGCAACATAGATTTTATATATACATTCTCTTACACGTACATAATATATGGGATTTTGGAATTGATAGGGGGGATTGGTGTCTTGAATTTGAGTGGTGTTGCCCGAGATTTATTAATTGTTACAACCGGAATTAAGACTTTTAATGTGTTTGTTAATTCATTTAAATTGGCGTACACTGGTTACACGGTGAATTTGTATTCGATAATATTTTTGTTGTATCTTCTTTTTGTTATCTTCTTTCTGATAAACAAAAGGCAATATTTTGCTAAGAAGTCTTTAAAACAATAATTGCCTTTTGTTTATCAAAAGTAAGTATTCTAGTTTATTTTTCGGCGTCCCCTACTAAAAAGAAATGATACACCAAGACTTAGTAATAATAAAGATGATGGCTCGGGAATTGTGTTGTAATCAAAATTTTTTATATCTTGATTTGTTATCTCTTCTCCAAAAGCCAATGTTGAAACGTATTTCTGTCTTGTAGTATCATCAAATGCTAATAGAGAAAAGGTATCTAATGGTTGGGCTCCTATTTCTGGAATAATATTAATTTCATAATCACCATAAAGAGAGTCCCAAAATAAAACCATATCATTTGTTATACCTGTATTCCAGAAGTCTCCTTCAAAGTATAAGGCATTAGAAAAATCATTATGAGTTTTTCCTATAGAATTTCCTAGTGGGTTGGTTACTTGAAGGTCTACTGGAGAAAAAGATATATATCCTAGGGTGGGAGAATTTCCTTCAAAAAATTCTGGATATTGATAAATTAAAAAAGGGTCTGATTTTAGTGCATCTATTAGTAATAGATCTGCTGGGATAAACATAGAAGGCAAAGGAATACCCAAGGGACGTCCTGATGCTTGCTTTAATGCAGACAGTAGATCAATACTTGTTTTAAAGCGGTCTGCCCACTCAACTACCCTTTTCCCTACATTCCAAAAATCGATATCAACTTCCCTATCGGCCTCAACCTCGACATTGTCCCACTCTGCATGAAAGGAATTTGTGTTGTCGCCGGTGTAGGCTGCTAATTTCAATTTGACTGGTTCGGTGGAGGCATTATTTACTTGGTGGAGTAATTCCCAGCGGTCATAACTTTGATGATTTGTGTCCGAGTAATAGGTGTTGATTGTGGAACCTATTCTTTCTATACCGAAGTATCCCGAGGTGTCGTCTTGTGTGGTAAGGTTGCCTGTACCTGAATGCCAAGCGTTGTCTACATAGGCATAACTCATGTATACGTCGTGGTATCCTTCGGGGAAAGTGGACGTCCAGCCTCGGAAAATGTTGGTAGAGTCGCTCCCTGTCGAATCATGATGTTGAACGTCGATGCCAATTTGTGCTACATAATTTTCATAAGTGTTGGGAACTCCATCAAACTGCCAATTTTTCCATTCTGTTCTGAAATCGAAATCGCCGCCGAAGATAGCTTTTGAACGCAAGCCACCCCACGAGGAACTGGGAGGGTAATCGATGTTCAGTGAACCGTTTGCTTCGTAGACGGGGGCTGCTGTTCTTATATCGCCTCCATCTGTCCAATATTCCCAGAGGTCCCATTTGTGGGTGTCGATAACACCGTCGTTAAAGTTATCGAAGATGTCGGCGAATGCTGGTTGTGATGTGAATAGAATTAAGATGGTTATGAATAGGTTTAGAATTGATTTTATTTTCATAATTGTTGGTCTCCTTTGGATATTTTCTTTAATCGTGTTTTTGGGAAAGTGTTGTGGTTTTTTTATATTAGTACATTAAATCTAAGAATTAGATTCGATGTAGCTTTTACTCAATGCTTGTATTTCTTTAATGCTGTTCCTACATCCTTGTTGAGTGCAGAACTTCCTTTGTATCTCTTTTTCAAACCTTTATTGTAAAGTGCTCTTAATACTTTTTCATTCGCTTTGAACTCATTTCCAAATAATTCCTTAATTATTTTGAAATCTTTCTCTTTTTTTAGATGTCTTAATTTTGTTGATCCGAGGTCCCAAACTCTAACAAGTGCAAGTCTTAAATCTCTTTTTGACATAGTTCTCCTTTTATCTAAGTTGATTAATTAATTAATTACTCTGCCTTATTTTCTATCTCTATTTTCTCTTTGAGATTTAGTATTACAAACGTAAGAGAGCACAAACCAATGATTGGGAAAAATAGGACTCCTATGAAACTTAATGGAGAAATCATTTCTATTAATCCTGCTTCTGCATATGACCTTATAATTCTCAGTTGTGCATATGATCCCATAATGCAAAGGAAGGAAACTGCAAGTCCGCCTAAGATATTTATGATTATGTAGGGAATTTTGGTGGAATTTGTAACTCTATTCGAAACACTGGTTTTTTCCATGGTTTTCTCCTTGTTTAGAATCTGCTAATTGTAGTTTTTACCTATTTCAGATATTAGGATTGGCGCCGTAATCGAGAAGCACTTTCACCACATCCTCGTGTTTTTCTTGCATACCATAAGATAAAGCGCGTGCCAATGTTGACTCATCGAACTTAGGCTGTTCAAGGCATTTTTTAAGTGCGCATGAATCTCCTCTTCCAGCCAATTTGTGAATCAACTCTACCGGTGCGAGGGCTTCCTCTTTAGCGAGTTCTCGAAAGTCGTTCCGTACTTCTTCAATTAGTCTCGACGCGATGTAATTTTTAGAATTCAGACCTGGAGACAAACATTCTAAAACTTCACTCACAACTTCTTTAATATCGAATTTATAATATGCACGCTCCCGTTTTCGTACTTCTTCAGACTTCAGTTTATCAAGAAGGTTTTTTAATTCGGCAACAAAGAGCTCTGTATTAAAGTTATAACTGCATTTATTTCCCTCTTCGTTTGCAACTTCCCATAATTTATCATTCATTTCTAATCCTGTGAGTAATAGGATCTTTGCTGATTCAAGAATGCCATTATCAAGAGTTGATTCTAAGAGGTCATATTTTACTTTTTCAGTTAATTTCATATCTCTTAATAATTGACTTAGTAAGATTGGGGTTCTATCGTCAGAAGCAAAATGTATAGGATAGATTTTTTCCTTACGGTCATGGGTGTGTGCAGCTAAGGGGTTGGCTCCGTTATTCAGGAGAAGTAGTCCTATGAAATCTTTTCTATATAAACCCGCAAGAAAAAGTGGCGTCCAGCTGTTATTTGGGGTTTTACTTTCAAGGTCTCCCCCTTGTTTTATATAGTTGAGAACTATATTTACATCCCCGTCTTTGATAGCATGTCCAAGTCTTTGAATGGTTATATTCATTTTACCCTCCTTTTTACGTATTCCATCTAGAATACAAGTTGTGAAATACCTTTAATTAGATATTCCGGAAATTTTGATAGTTGTGACATAATAACTTCTATAGAATTTTTCTTTAGAAACCACCTATTCCGCGAAATTTTTAGTTTTTCACGAGGTATTTCTTTTTGTTTTTCCACGTTGTTTCTGGTGAGTCGAGGAATTCAGATTTTGAGTTCTGAATTGTTGTCAATGGATTTCTTATGGGAAATTTGTTTGTGGATGTGTTTTGTTTTGATGTGTGAATATGATTTAATACCCTACCAAATATCTTTAAATTGGGCGGGGCATGCTATACCCTACCAAATAATTTTAGTTAGATTCGGCGGGGCATACTATGATTAAGACGGATTAATTTTTTCCATCCTTTTTCATATTTGATTTCTTCGATTTTTATTAATCCTCTCTCTTGCAATTCTTTTTTAATCTTTGTTCCTTTTCTTGCGGAGAGTCCGATTTGTCGGTATACCTCGACTGTACTCAAGGTATGATCCGGATTTTGTTGCAAGAATTTTATAAAGACTTGCTGTTCAGATGTTAAATCTGATATGTTATTTTCTGGTGATTTATTCTTTTTAAATGTTACTACTACAGGGTTTCTAAATGCTTTATTGATTACAGTTATAATATCTTGACTAGTGTAACTTCCCTGTATTTTACTTTGTTCTAAAATCTTTTCTATCTCTCTTAGTTCTACTCCCTGCCCTAAATATTCTTTTACAAAGTTGTACAATACCTCCTGCACTTTTGTAAGCTCTTGGGTGTCTTTTTTAATTACATTTGAGGCAGGGTTTTGAATAGCGTCGTTAAATTCCGGATCAACCTTTTTTTCAAAGTCATGATTCATCAGCATTGCTTGCATTCTACTTTTGATGTTCTCGTCCGTTGTTCTCTGGTTCCTAATTTCGGCGTAAGGCACTTCGACCAAAAAGGGATGATTGTATCTTTCGGAAAGCTTTACGATGGCACTTCCCACAGGTAACTGAGAAAAGTAATGTTTCTTTTCCCCGAGTTGCATCAAGGCACTTATGTCCCAAATGTCCGCGGGTAACTGCTGTTGGAACGCAATATGACATGCGCTGTTTCCTTTTACTGTATCTGAAATTTTTGAAATGTGTTGATCTAAACAGATAAGACTCGTGCCGTATTCTCGCATCTCTCGATAGATCATGTCTGTCACCGATTCGTTTGAAAAATTTGTAGATTTTTTTAGGAAGATGTTATGTGCTTCGTCGACTAAAATTGCATGATCAAATTTTTGGCTTATGTCATTTTGCCGAGCTTTTTTCATTTTGTAAATATATGTAAGAATGAATTCACAGAAGAATTTTTTTTCAATGTTCCCGAGAGTGTTAAGTTCCATGATAACCTTGCTTTTTAATAAATCTTCGACGGAAATACTGTTTTTTCCCTTATAGTTTAAGGTCCTCCCGAATTCTCCAAAAGTCAAAACGGTTGCAATTCGAAGTGCGGATTCAAGCCATCCACCTTCTCTCCCTTGAGTTTTTTCAAGTTTTTCTTCAAGTCTCCATTTGATATGATTCCAGGTAGGATAATTTTCTGAACCGTTGTAGATTCCCCATTCTTTGAATGCTTCATCCAAGGTTTCTAAAAGAACCTTATGGACACCGAATGACACCGAGAAACTTTCAACTAACAAGTCTGACAAAACGTTTATCCATTCTTTTGGAGAAACTCCCTTCGGTGGTTGATTGATATTTGTCTTGAATAGATTAGCAACTTTCTCATCACCGACGGTAAAAATCATAAGTGAATTATCCATGGAAATCAGGGGTCTGAAAGATTTTTTCCAGTCAAAGATTAAAAATGGCTTGTTGTGTTGATTAAGGGATTCAATTAGGTGAAATGCTAAGGTAGTTTTCCCCGAGCCTGACATTCCAGTAATACAAATATGTCTGGGCCAATCTTTCTCCCTTAATTTAAATGGAAATAGTTGTCTTTTTGCATAGCTTACAGTAGCTAGAGTGTAATCTCCGTCGATGAATTCTTCTCTCGGAGGCTCCAATAAAACACCTTTATCTAATAGTTGATTCAGGTTCTTTTGATAAAGTGCATTAAGAATATGTGCTATTTCTTCCCGTTCTTCTCTTCCTTCTGCGGTAGAATATTGGAAGTAAATGTCGTCGATTTTTTTTCCGAAGACAGGTCTGAGACTGTTGCAAATTTCTTCTACTGATAATGGTCTTGTTTGTATCATATTAAAAATCCTTTAATTATTCATCAAGTATATCCTTAAGCATTTCTGCACGACTCGATTTTTCATTTAACTCTTTAGTTTGATCTCTTAATTCTTTTTTTAGAAGTGCTATGTCTCTCCAACATCCTACTTTTTCATTAAGTTGGAGTTCAGAAATTTCGATTTGTTTTTTTCTTAAATCGGATCGTTCTCTTGCGAATTCGGAATCATCCTCGCCTTTTGGCGAGTTTTCTAAGAGGAAATTTTTTATATCTCTTTTCATTTTTTCTCCTTCATTGATAAAGTTTTCGCTGAGAGTATCTCTTTCCTTTATTAATTTTTCAATCTCGATTACAATTTCTTTTAGAGAATCCAATTTTGCCTTTCCTACTGATTCGAAATTATTTTGAATACCTTCTTGAGGATTACTATAACTCGAAGAGGTATTCCAATTATTTCCTGAATCGTATTCCGGACTTATTCCGTTTGAAATATGTTTTTCCATGAAAGAAGTCATTAATTTATACTTTATAAACCTTTCTGTATGTTGTTACTTGTAAGTTAGTACATGAAATTAAAGGTTTATTGAAAAACTACAAAATCTCTCGAAATAAATTGATCGGGTCTCGATTCAACGAGGGGATTTAGAATAATTTTTAGTCCCGTTTTGTCGGCTATTTTTTGAGTGTCTACTCTGAATGTTCTTATTGCTGGAAACGTTATTGCTATTTTTGCATTTGGTCTTTTGATCTTCTTTATTCTTGTAAGGATCGGGATAATATAAGCTTCGAAATTTTGTATTGTGTGTTTTGCTTCGTTGTCATTTGACTTCCTTTTTAGAACTTTTCCGAGAGGTGTTTCTGTAGCGATTGCTTTGAATTGTAAATCTGGTGCTTTTCTCGAATCTAGATTTTCTAAGGTATACTTTGTTTTAATTTGGTATTTTTCAGTAAGCCATTTTAAATTCTCTTCAGCACCGCTTATTGCTTGCTTGTCTTTGTATATACCGTAGGCGTTTATGTTCTTGAGAAGTGCTTCTTGGAGAATTCCACCAATACCACAAAAAGGATCTAAAAGTAAATCGTGAGGTTTTGCTTCTGATAAATTTATCAGGATTTTTGAAAGTCTTGGGGAGATTGCGAGGTGTTCTCGTCGGATAGGCTTGTCCATATCGCGTTCTTTTACAGGATAATAATCGTAATTTTGAATCGCTGTCCCTAAGTATACTTTGTTTTGATGCCGATGATATAAAATGTTAAAGTCTGCTTTTGGGAGTTCTTGTTTTTGTCCATTTTGAAATTTAATTCGTCTTCTCCCGTGTTTAAGTGTTGCTTTTTTATTTTCTGATTTGAATTTTTCTTTTAATAGTTCGGGATCGAGATTTCCAAAAACTGCGTAAGAAAATTTGTCTGAAGGAATAATCTCATTTTTTTGGAGGTATGTTATGAACTCTTCTTCGGTACCTTCGAAAACTACCTTTCCGAGTTTTATTATTCCACCAAATTCTTGAATGTCGAATTTTTCGTCTTCGTTGGTTTCTAAAACTAAAAGATTTTCTTCAAATAATATTTCCTTATATAGCCTGTCTCTGGCTCGCATATATGCCAAGACTTCTGCGCGAGAGAGTTCGGGGTTTCGACCTAAGATAAAAAATACTCTCGCCAATTTATTTTTATTCGTCGGGGCACGCTGTACCCTAACAGATTTATCTTTCTTATTCGTCGGGGCACGCTGTACCCTAACAGATTTATCTTTCTTATTCGTCGGGGCACGCTGTACC
>DAOWGX010000015.1 GCA_030641715.1 Nanobdellota archaeon | reverse complement strand
TTTCTGCATTGATTGTATGAATATCCTTTAAGTTTAAGTTTAAAAAATATTTTTCTAATTTCATTTTTTTCCATGTAAATTAGTCAAATTTACGCGCGAACTAATTTTCGGTACTAGTGACATATGTCACCTGATTGCACACTATAAATTTAAATATATAAAAATAGGATTGATATTATGAGTTCGTTTACAACAAATTTGATAATCAGCCCCCATTCAGATGGGAAACATTGGGAGTTAATTGAGAAGTTTAGATATAGGATTGGAAGTATGGAAAGCAAGGATATAATTAGTGTTCATATGGGTTTTGTTACTGATTTTGCGAGTGTTCCTCGAATTTTTTGGTCGATTTTTCCTCCTTGGGGGCGTTATGGAAAAGCTGCAATATTACATGATTATTTATATTTTGAGGGGAAAAGAACAAGAAAGGAAAGCGATTTAATTTTTAAAGAGGCAATGGAAGTTTTAGAAGTGGGGGTTTGGAAAAGAGAGATAATGTATCTTGCTGTTAGAATGTTTGGATTTTGGGTTTGGAAAAGATAAGAAGAAGTTAGAATATCGGGGGAGGGGAGGATGAAAAGTTGACAGTATTCTATAGATTTTCAATGGCTCTGATATTATTTTTCAGAATAGTATCTTGATTTTTAAATAAAATATCTCCTTTAAACTTTTTTCCATCGAGAAATAGTGGCATCCAGTATTTGTCGTCTACCCACATTTTACCATAAGGAATAGAATCTACGTCGAACCATTCGGGTCGCATCTCGTCGGTTTCTCTGGGTGTGCCGTAAAAATTTAATACTCGGAAAAAATGAACTTCTAATGTTTCTTCGACTTCGTCGGTAAATTTAAAATTGATTAGGCCTACTTTCTCCAATTCTCCTGCAAGGATTCCGGCTTCTTCAAAGAGTTCTCTGCGTGCGGATTTGCTAATTGTTTCGCCGTCTTCTACTTTTCCTCCGAATCCGTTCCACCGACCTTCGCCGAATCCCTTCTTTTTTAAGCCTAAGAGAATCTTTTGATTTTTCTCATCGTGGAAAAGGACGACGGTCATTATTTTTTTCTTTTCGCCCATTATAATTAAGTATTTTCAAGACTATAAAAAAATATATGTGTTTACGCCCGGAACAGGACTTGAACCTGCGACCTATGCCTTAGGAGGGCATCGCTCTAATCCAAACTGAGCTACCCGGGCTTAGTAATTTTAGAAAATCTGAATATAAAAAGTTAATGAGGGAAGGAGGATTCTACTCAAACTTCACTCTAAAATTTTTCTAATCATTTCGTTGGGAAAAATTCGAGCAAAGATTTTCGCCCCCGTACTCTACGGGTGTTCTCCATGAGGGAAGGAGGATTCGAACCCCCGTAGGCATAAGCCAGCAGATCTTGAGTCTGCCCCGTTTGACCACTCCGGCATTCCCTCGTGATAAGAAACAAGAAAATTAGTATAAAAGATTATCGGAGCTGGACGAATCGTTCGGCACTTCGTAAGTACTCTCTTAGAGGGCAACATCGAAGGTTCTCCTCCCCTCCTCTATGCGCGGGCGGGGACTCGAACCCCGGTCATTTGGTCTCTTCAACTACAATTTTGGAAGCCAAAGATTCTACCACTAAACTACCCACGCACAAACAAGCATCGAGTTGCGGGTTTTAAAGTTTATTGTTTTTGAAATCTGTCCTTACCAACAAACTTTAAAACCCCTTTTCTTCTCCATATGTTATGGAATTTGAGTCGTGGTATAACAAAAATTATAAAAAACTCTTGGTAATCCCTTCAGTAGTTTTAGCATTGTCCTTGATCTATTTGACAATTTTCGCGATCCAAACTGGCGATATAATCAATAAAGACGTTTCGTTGACGGGTGGTTCGACGATTACTATCTCTACGGAGATTTCTTCTGAGATTCTTAAGGATGTGTTGTCTCAGAGTTTGGCGGATTTTACGATTAAAACGATTTCGGATAATTCTGGGAATCAGTTAGAACTTGCAATCACCGTCGGGGAAGGAGATACTCAGGTGCTTGAGGATTCGTTGGAGGACTTTTTGGGTTATGAGCTAACGTCGGAGAATTCTTCGAAGGAAACAACGAGTGCTTCACTCTCGGATGATTTTTATAAGCAACTTATTATAGCAATTATTTTAGCATTCTTCTGGATGGCCGCGGTTGTTTTTTTAATTTTCGCGAAAGGCAAGAGGATTAAAATTTGGGTTGTTGTTGTAAATGTTCTTCTGGGGTTTTTTATGGGGAACTTCTTTTTTTCAATTAATCCAATGCTTTCGGCAATAATTTTCTTTACAATCGCAATATTTTTAATAAGGGTTTATATCAAGAATTCTGTTCCGGCTTTTGCAGTTATGTTATCTGCATTCGCAAATATTGTAATGACTCTTGCTGTCGTCGATATAATTGGGATGAAATTATCAACTGCAGGAATTATTGCGTTTTTAATGCTTATTGGTTATTCTGTGGACACTGATATTCTTTTGACGACGCGTTTGTTGAAAAGAAATGTCGGAGTAAATTCGGCACTTTTTGGGGCGTTTAAAACCGGGACGATGATGACGATGACCTCGATTATTGCGATTACCACGGCTTTGATTGTTGTCTATTCGTTTGGTTCAGTTCTTAATCAAATTTTTTCAATTTTACTTATCGGGCTTGGTTTTGACCTTTTTAATACATGGATTACGAATGCATCAATAATGAAATGGTATGTGGAAACAAGATGAAAATAAAAGGACATACCAATTTAACTATCTCAAAGGAGGCTACCTGTAGGGAACTTTGGTCCCGTCAGAAATGGTATGTGGAAACAAGATGAAAATAACTTTTAAGATCTGGGTGCTTTTTGTATGTGTAATACTCTCGTTGATTTCTATTTTTTCAATTCCTCCATTGATATTTGAAAAGGGTGTTTTGGTTTCTTCGGTTGGACAGAACACTACGATTTTTGAGAGTGGGCTCCGCGAGGGTATGGTTGTCCTTGAGATAAATGGAGAGGTTATTGATTCTATGGGAGACTACTCCAAGGCATTTGAACCTTTTACGAATCTTAAGGAGAATGAGACGCAGAAACTAACATTGAAAACGAAGGATTTAGAAATTATAAATTTATTTACTCGAGAGATTATTGATGATATTTCTGTCGAGGAAATACCCATGACCAAGGTTAAAACAGGCTTGGATCTTCGGGGGGGGGCACGAGCATTTGTTAAGGCTGATGTTTCGCTAAATGATAATCAACTAGACGACCTTATCGCAGTTTCTGAACAAAGGTTAAATGTTTATGGATTGTCTGATGTTAAATTTTTCAAGGTGAAAACTTCTTCGGGGGAAAATTTAATGGGGATTGAAATTGCGGGTTCTTCTCCTGACGATTTGGAAGAGTTGATTGCGAAGCAAGGAAAATTCGAAGCGAAGATTGGAAATGAAACGGTTTTTGTTGGAGGGGATGAGGATATAACCCACGTCGGAAGAACTGGAACGGATGCGATGGTTTCGGAGTGTAATCCTTCTAGTGATGGTGGGGAGTATTGTACTTTTAGGTTTGTGATTTCCTTGAGTGAGGAGGCTGCGCAAAGGCATGCAGATATTACGGATGAACTTCAAATTAATGGTTCTTATCTTAGTAAGCAGTTGGACTTTTTTATCGACGGGGTGAAAACTTCTTCGTTGAATATTGGGGCGGATTTGAAAGGGAATGTCGCAACGCAGATTCAAATTTCGGGTTCGGGTTCGGGGCAGTCGAGACAAGAAGCTCTCGAGAATACGAAAATCGAGATGAAGAAACTCCAGACAATTCTGATTACGGGCTCGTTGCCTTACAAGTTGGAAATTGTAAAGATAGATAAAATTTCTCCAAACTTGGGGGACCAATTCACGAAACAACTTCTTCTCGCGGGTATCTTCGCGATTGTTTCAGTATCACTCCTTGTGTTTTTGAGGTATCGGAAGTTGAAAATTTCTTTTGCATTAATTTCGGTTTCATTGTCTGAAGTTTTAATTATCCTCGGTGTTGCGGCATTAATCGGTTGGAACTTAGACCTTCCTTCGATTGCAGGAATCATTGCGGCGATAGGTATGGGTATAGATTCTCAGTTGATTATTCTCGACGAAGCTAGAAATAAAAACGAATCCCTTGCTCAACGAATTAAGAAAGCTCTTTTTATTATTGTAACTGCTTTCGCTACGACGACGGTTGCTTTGATTCCTTTAACTGGGTTGTTGGGTTTCATGGGTGTTGGAGCTGCTTCGGCTGGACTCCTAAAAGGTTTTGCTGTGACGACGATAATAGGGATTACGACAGGTGTTTTGATTTCGAGACCGGCTTTTGCGGATATTGCGAGACAACTTGAAGAGGATTAAGATGGAATTTAAATGGCATATTTTGTTTGGATTTTTATTCTCTTATGTTTTAGTTTATTTTTTTGACTTTTCTCTCTTCGCGGGAGTGATAATATTTTTTGCTTCTTGGGTTATTGATTGCGATCATTATTTTTGGTATGCTTTTGAAACGGGGGATAGAAATCCTATTAATGCGATAAAATGGTATATTAAATCGGTTCCAAAATGGTGTCGGTTGTCATTTAAAGAGAAAGGGAAGTTTAAACAGGGTGTTTTTATTTTCCACGGATTGTTTTTTTGGATAATCTTGGCATTGCTATCCTTTGTCCATAGTTTCTTTCTTTGGATCTTGATTGGTGTTGGAATTCATATGGTTGCGGATTTGATGGATTTAAGGATACGAGGAAAACCGTTATATGGTAAGATCTTTCCTTGTTATGTTATAAAAAAGAATAAAAACAAGAAGGGGCTGGTGGGGTTGTGAAAAATACTATGGGTGGAGAAATAAATGAAGTTTTGGATATAGTTGGACGGGTCAAAAGGAAAGATTTTTCAGGAAATGAGGGTCAAGCTATAAAGAACTCTTCATGGCAAATCGCAACGACGCTAACAGCAAGAATAGGTTCTTTGCTTTTTACAATTACCATTGCAAGGTTGATGCTTCCAGAAATTTATGGTCTTTATGGATTAGCACTTTCGACAATATTATTTATGGGGGTTTTTTGTGATTTTGGTATAGGTCCTGCCTTGACTACATTTATCTCTAAAACAATAGATAAAAACCCTGGAAAGGCGAAGGGATATTTCTGTTATTTAATAAAATATAAGATATTATTAGTCATCCTTTCCGCTATCGTAATCGTTTTTCTAGCAAAATGGGTTGCAGGTACTTATTATCAAAAACCCATATATTATGCCCTTTTAGCAGGGGCAATTTATTTACCTATGATGATATTTTCAGGTTATTTAAACATTATATTTATTTCTAAGAATAATTTCCGTCCCCAGTTTATAAAAGAGATTATCATCCAATTAATCAGGTTAAGTATCGTACCTTTAATTATTATCTATTTTTTGGCAAAAATTTCTTCAGTGGAACTCTATTTATTTTGGATTTTTATTATTCTCTCTGGGTGTTACTTTATCGGAGGAGTTTACCTTTTCATTGTGGCCAAAACGCAGCATCCATTTAATAAAACAAAAACACAAAAGTTGAACTCTAAAGAAAAGAAGGAGATTTTTAGGTTTATTCTTCCGATCTCTGTTACTGCCATTTCAGGGGTCTTCTTTGGATATATTGATCAAATTATGTTGGGGCGTTATGTGGAGGGGCAATTTCTCGGATTTTATCAGGCTGCTTTTAACTTGATAGCTTCTGCCTCTGCAGTCCTAGCATCCTCCTCTGCCGCAGTTTTTCCAATTTTTGTCAGACTTAAGGGAAAGATTCTTGAAAGGGGTTTTAAAAAAACTAGAAAGATTACCTTTTTAATCTCAATTATGGCAGCAATCTTCATATTTGTTACAGCCCCATTTATTGTCCAGATTGTTTATGGGGAAGAGTATTCAAATTCAATTATTTATCTAAGAGTTTTCGCATCACTCTTAGTTAGCTTCCCATTAATATCACTCTATACTTCATATTATACTAGCCAGAAGCGGACAAAGATTGTCTCCACTCTTTTAATTGTTGCTGCGATTTTAAACGTTTTTTTAAACTATATTTTCATCAATCTAGGTCTAAATTATTCTATGGGTTATGCAGTTATGGGTGCTTGTATGGCCACAATTCTTAGTAGATTTGCATACCTTGGGGGATTGATTTTATTGCGAAGAAGGTAAAAAAATTCTAATCTTGGAGGATTCTTTCAACTTCTCTTTTATTGTCTAAAATTTCTCTTACGCCCTCTTTCAAACTTCGAGGATTAAACTCGGAATAAATTTCTTTCAATCTGAAAATATCCGTTCTCTTTTCAAAAGTCCCGTCTGGCCTAGAGCTATCCCATTCAATTTTACATTCCCCACCAGTCTCACCTTTTATAATTTCAGCGATTTCTTTAATTGAATAATCATATCCAGTTCCAATGTTGACAATTTTTTCAGAAGAATAATTTTCCATCAAATAAACTAAAGCATTGGCACAATCTTCGCTATAAAGTGCTTCTCTTCGAGGATTTCCAGAACCCCATAAAGTAACTTTTCCATTATCCCTTTTTGCAACTAAAAATTTCTTAATCAGTCCGGGAATCATGTGTCCGTTCTCTAAGTCATATGTATCATTTAACCCGTACATATTGGTGGGCATCGCACAAATCGTGTCGAGTCCGTGCTGCTTTCGATACAGCTGACACGCGACGATTCCCAACCCTTTTGCAACAGCGTATCCTTTATTAGTCTCTTCCAGTTTTCCGCACATAAATCTGTCTTCATTAATTGGTTGTGGATTTTCCTTAGGGTAAATGCAGGTCGATCCTGTAAAGAGTAGTTTGCTTTTCGGAGAAAATTTTCTTATTCCCTCTAGTAAATTTAAAATCATCATTGAATTTTGATAAAGAAAGTCTGCAGGTCTTGTGTTGTTTCCAAGGATTCCTCCAACTAGTCCGGCTACCATGAAAATATTTTCTGGTCGTTCTGCTTCAAGGTAATCTTCAATCCTGCTTTTCTCTAATAAATCAATTTCAGAACTTCGAGGGGAATGTATGCTTTCAAAACCTTGTTTGTTTAATACCTTCTTTACAGCACTTCCTAACAAGCCACTTCCTCCGAGGACAGCAATCTTAGAATTTTTTTCCATCTCAATAAAGAACTTTCTCTCCTCGAGAAATTAATCCATAATCACTTTTAACCATTAATCTCGCTAGGTCACTGAATTTTATTTTAGCTTCCCAGTTTAGTTTTTCTCTCGCCTTGCTGGGATCGCCCAATAAGAGCTCAACATCTGTTGGTCTAAAATACTTGGGATTGATTTTAATTATAACTTCTTTACTGTTTTCGTCAATACCCACTTCATTAACTCCTTCACCTTCCCATTTTAATTTAATATCCAATTCTTCGCAACACGCCTCGATAAATTCTCTGACGGAATGGGTTTCTCCGGTCGCTATGACA
The DNA here is from genome assembly GCA_030641715.1 of Nanobdellota archaeon. Classification (GTDB taxonomy): domain Archaea; phylum Nanobdellota; class Nanobdellia; order Pacearchaeales; family GW2011-AR1; genus JAGVXH01. The sequence continues at coordinate 69,504 of DAOWGX010000015.1, read as the reverse complement.
TAGTCATCAGGCTTATCTTGTTGCAACATTAACCACATCGACTCGATATATTCTTTCGCGTGTCCCCAATCTCTCTTGGCATCGATATTCCCAAGCTCAAGGATCTTTTGCTTCCCTAGTTTAATTTTTGATAGGCCGATTGTGATTTTTCTCGTTACAAAATTAAAACCTCTTCGCTCACTCTCATGATTAAATAAAATCCCATTACATGTAAACATGTTGTACGCCTCGCGATAATTTTTCATAATCCAAAATGCGTACAACTTGGCAACTCCATATGGACTCCTAGGATAAAAAGGGGTTTTTTCACTCTGTGGTGTCTCGATAACTTTTCCATATAATTCAGAAGTCGAAGCTTGATATATTCTTGTTTTATTTGTTAACCCGAGATTTTTTACCACTTCTAATAATTTTAGAGTTCCAACAGCGTCGGCGTTTACAGTTATCTCAGGAATTTCGAATGAAATCTTAACATGGCTTTGTGCCGCAAGATTATAGATTTCATCTGGTTTTATTTTAGAAATAAGGTTGGTCATTGAAATCGCATCTGTCATGTCTCCGTAATGCAAGAATAATTTTTTATTTAAAATTTCTTTGTTGTTATATAGTTTATCAATTCTCCATGTATTGATTGAGCTGGATCTTCGGATGAGTCCATGAACTTCGTACCCTTTTTCTAAAAGAAACTCTGTTAGATAAGAACCGTCTTGTCCTGTTATCCCCGTGATTAGTGCTGTTTTCATTTTTGTGGAAATATCTATAAGTTTTTATATGTTTCTTAAATGGAGATGTTTGTATGTTTATAGATAAGTGAATCTTATATAGGGTTTATAATAATAATGTATTTAACTGTGGATCAGACTAAAATATCATGAAAGTTCACAAAATGAAGTCTATTATTTTGGCTGGGGGATTTGGAACCAGGTTAAGAAGTGTGGTAAGTGATGTCCCAAAGCCGATGGCTTCTATTGCCGGGAAACCGTTTTTAGAGCATCAAATAAAATTTTTAAAGAACAAGGGTTTAGAGGATATAGTTTTGGCGGTTCATTATAAATCAGATGTAATAAAATCTTATTTTGGTGATGGAACACAGATGGGAGTCAGGCTGTCTTACTCCGATGAGAGGTCTCCGATGGGAACTGGCGGTGCAATTAAGCTGGCTGAAAAATATATGGATGGTCCATTTTTTGTGTTTAATGGGGATTCTTATTTTGAAACGGATTTGGAAAAATTTTCAAAATTTCATGATTCTAAATCTGGTGCGGTAGGAAGTATTGTTTTGGAGAGATCGAAGAATTCGATTGATAGGGGGGTGGTCTCAATGAATAAAGATAACGTAACAAATTTTTATGAAAAGGGTGGGGAAGATAGGGATTTGACTAATGTTGGAATTGCTTTATTTAATCCTTCAATTTTTGACTACATCTCTTCGGGCAAAAAGATATCTTTAGAAAAGGAGGTTTTTCCGGAGATTGGAAGGCGGGGCAAATTGTTTGGGCAGGTTCATGATGGATATTTTATTGATATTGGAATACCAGAAACATATTCTCAGTTTAAAATGGATTTTTTGGAGAAATTGAAATCTAGAGAAAATATTAGCGTGAGGGGTGCGATGAAAAAGATGAATTATAATAATGTGGACATTTTATTTATTACGGATGAAAAAGGTAAGCTTTCTGGAGTTTTGACTGAGCATAGTATTCAAAGGTATTTAATTAATGGGGGACAGTTGGATGTTGGTGTATCGGATGTTATGATTACTCGTCCGAGGAAAACGATTAGGGTGGGACAGGAAGACAGGATTTATAACTTATTGAAAAGTGGAATTAATCATCTTCCTGTTTTGGATGATAATGATAAGATTGTGGATGTTAGATTTCGTAGCGAAGAGGTTGAGGTGGAAAAATTTCCGACGATTAGGGGAAAGTCTCCTTTGAGAATAAGTTTTGCTGGGGGTGGAACGGATATCCCTTCTTTTTTTGAAAAATATGGCGGGGCAGTGATAAGTACTACGATAGATAAATATTGTAATGTTACTGCCTCGAAAAGAGCGGACTCAAAATTAATTGTGGATTTAAATTCTGCTGAGAAAGAGATGGTTTTTGATACGAGTAGTTTAAGGTATGATGGAAATTTTGATTTAATAAAGGCTGTTTACAATGTCGTGGATCCTGGATTTGGTGTTGATATCCGTATAAGTAATGATGTCCCTCCCAGAAGGGGGCTCGGGTCCTCGGCGAGCTTGGCATCTTTATTGACAAAAATTTTAGGGGAGTTGTCTGAAAGGAATTATAATGATGAGGACTTGGCGAGAATTGCGTATCAGACGGAGGTGAAGGAATTAGGTATTCGTGGAGGGAAGCAGGATCAATATGCGGCGATTTTTGGAGGATTTAATTGGATAGAGTTTGGCAATGGGGATAAGAAAATAATACATCCTTTGAGGTTGAGAAACGATGTTGAAGGCGAATTAAAAAGTCATTTGACTCTTTGTTATACTGGGATGTCGCATTCTTCGAAGGAGCAACACGAGGAGCAGAAAACGAATTTTAAGGAAAATGGGGCAGATGTATCTAAAAGGCTTTACGAGTTAAAGAACTCTGCGGTAATTATTAAGGAGAATCTTTTGTCTGTTAATCCTAATTATGCGAGGATTGGCGAGATTCTCAATGATTCTTGGCGGAATAAGAGGGCGCTTTCAAAAAATGTTTCTAATAAGGCTATTGATACTCTTTATGATCTCGGGCTGGGAAATGGGGCGTATGGGGGGAAGCTTTTGGGTTCGGGAGGGGGAGGATATATTTTATTTTGTCATCCTCCTGCGAATAATAATAAGATTGAAAGGGCGCTTAGAAATGCTGGAGGGGATATATTGAATTTTGATTTTGAATCCAGAGGGATACGTACTTGGAAATGTGAGTAGGTTTTATTTTTCTTTAAAGTATTCATGGAGGGCTTCTGATGCATAGTCTAGATGGTCTTCGGTGAGGAATTGGTGGATGCCAAAATGCAACCCGTTGTTTCCGACGTATTCTGCTTCAGGGAATTCGCCGAGTTTGTGTTCCAAATATTCAAAGGCTTTATGTTGTGTTGGCATACTCCCGAAATTTCTTTTACATTGGATTTCTTTTGATTCAAGAAACTTATATAATTTTGAATAATCATGTTTGGGGTTTTTTAGTATTACGCTAAAGGCATGAGGGGATACAACTTCGTTCGGTTGCTCCTCTACGAAAGAGGCAAATTCTTCGAGGTCTTTTGTTCTTTCTGTTAATCCGTAAAAATTATTCTTTCGTTTGTTGAATATGTTCCAGAAATTATTTATTTCAGGTATTCCAACTGATGCAGTCAGGTCGTTCATTCTAAAATTTAATCCGAATCTAAGGTGGTCGAAATATAATGAACCTGGTTTTCTGCCGTGATGTTTTATTGAATCGGCGACGTCTGCTACTATCTTTTTGTTTGTGGAAAGCATTCCTCCGTCGCCACATGAGACTATGTGTGCAACGTAATAGCTGAAGGTTGCCATGTCACTGAAGGTTCCTACAAATTGGTTGTTGTATTTTCCGCCATGGGCTTCGCAACAATCTTCGATTATTTTTAGGTTGTACTTATTTGCGATTTCAAGGATTTTGTCCATTTCACAGGGTTTCCCCATTGTGTGTACCGCCATTATGGCCCGGGTTTTTTTGTTAATCTTTTCTTCGATTTTGTTTGCATCTATGTTCATCGTGTCTCTTTTTACGTCGACAAACGCGGGAGTGAATCCTGCGGCACGGATGGAGTTGCCTACTGCTGCGAATGCTAAGGCTGGAGCAATAATCTCGTCTCCGGGTTTTACTTTTGAGTTGTTTGATATATCATAGAGCGTCATGCATGCTGCCATGTCTGCACAAGTTCCGGAACTCATTGCAATGTTATATTTGTATCCGAATAGGTTTCCCCAACTTTTTTCGAGCATTTTAGTTTTTGGTCCTCCTGAAACCCAACTTGTTTTTACAACTTCTTCAAGATGTTTTACTGCTTCCTCGCTGACTTTTAGGTTTCCGAATTTTATTTCCATGTATTTTGTTTGTTGTGTTCCTTATTAGTTTTTTCTGTTTTCAATTTTATTGGGTGACTAAAGGTTTAAAAAAAGATGGGGTGTTTTAATTCTATGGTTGATAAAGTTGATAGAATAATGGCTCTTATTGTTCCTGGAATTAATAATCCTTTTGAGCATTTTTGGAGGGGTCCGCTAGGGAAACTTTGTAATGAGATGATTGAAATTGACTTAAAAGATTATTATGAAAAACAAGGAAGCGTTAAGGCATTAAAATCTATTTTAGAATTGTTCAAACATAAGCAACCGGATTATTTATTTATTTATGACAGGTTATACTATGACTTAAACATTCCTGAACTATTAACAGAATTGAGAAAGATTTCTCCGAAAACTAAATCGGTATTTATTTCAGGGGATGATGATTTAATGTTTGAGTCTACGAAGTATTTGGCGAGGTATTTTGATTATGTGTTCGTTGGACAATTGCAATGCATAAAAGACTTTGAAAAAGAGGGTGTTAAGAATGTTTTACCTGTTGTTATTATATCTTCTGTGCAACCAACAAAGATTAACTATAAAAAAAATTATCCAATTACATTTATGGGGGGTCCAAACGAAAATCGTATTAAGATGATTGAAGCATTATGTAAAAACGGTTTTGATATTAAAGTATTTGGTATACGAGAATGGGGGAAATTTCCGATTATAAAAAATATTTATGGAGGATTTCTCTCATCCATGGAATATATTAAAACTCTATATCAAACGAAAATAAATCTATGTTTTTCTAAAAATGCTATTGGAGTTCATCACATAAAAGGAAGATTTTTTGAGAATAGTGCATATAAAACTTTTTCATTAGTTGAATATTGTCCGATTTTGGCTACGCTATTTAAGGAAAATGAGGAAATTGTTTTTTTTAGGTCTCGAAAAGAGCTTTTTGAAAAAATAGAATATTATTTAGAACACGAGAAAGAGAGGGAAAAAATAGCTGAAGCAGCATACAAAAAAATAAAGAAAAATTTTAATCTTGAAAAAGATCTTAGTAATTTTATTATTAGGACAAAAGATAATATCTCACATTTGGATATGCCAAAATACGACTATCGAGTTTTAAATCTCGAAGAAAAACATATGCGATTATCTAAAAAGGAATTGTTTCAGATAATAAAATCTTACGAATATATTTCCTTTTCAAGAAGTAAGACAATCCACTCCAAATTAAAAAATAATTTACAGATATATTCTTTAAAATTAACTGGGAAAGAGGTTAGTTGTTGCGATTATTTTATTTATTCAAGAATTTTGGGGAATTATTCTTATTTCAGATTTTCTCCAGGGATTAAATATCTTGACGCTGACTACTCTAAATTTTTAAATATTAATCAATTTTTTATGACGAAGAAATTCTTTGTAAATAATTTTGAAAAGATAAGGAAAGATTATTTCTCTGAGAGGATTACGTTTTCTAATAAAAAAAATACTGTGCTTGTCCCAGTTCCTTTGGTGAAAATTGTTAGTTTTAGAAAAGGTTTTTTTGGCAAGGAATTTGATAAAAATTCTGAAATGTTTTTTACTTATTATTTTCCAAGGGTTCTTTATTCGTTGAGGAAACATCCTGTAAAATTTATGGTATTTGTTTATGGTTTGTTTTTGGAGGCTGTTTCTGGGAAGAGGTTTATATTTGCACAGTTGAGAAAGAAGTATCTAGACCATATAAAAATATTTAGATAGATTTAGGAACTTGGATAAACTTTAGTATAATAAAGTTTATAAAACTCTTAATTGGTCCTAAATCATGAAAATTTCATTGTTATATCCTTCTTGGACGGGAGATTATGGTAATATTTCTCATTTTGCTAAAAAGGGGGCTACATGGCCTCCATTAGGTTTGGCTTATTTGGGTGCAATTGCCGAGGAGAAAGGTCATGAAGTACGAATTCTTGATGGGGAAAGTGAGGGATTATCTTTGGAATGTATGGTAGATCAGACCTCAAAATATAATCCTGATTTGATTGGGATTACCGCAACAACTCCTTTTTACCATATTGCTACAGATCTCGCAAGTAAATTAAAACAAAGATCTCAGACCCCCATTACTATCGGAGGGGCCCATATAACTGTTTTAAAGGAAAAGGTATTTAATAGTCCTTTTGATTATGGATTCATTGGAGAAGCTGAAGTTTCTTGGTCTAAATTTTTAGATGCTCTTGATAAAAATAGGGATATAAAAGATATTGGGGGGATTCTTTACAGAGAACAAAGTAGGGTTAAACTCACAGGTCCTTGTGAGCCTGTACAGGATATAAATTCTTTACCAGTTCCTGCAAGACATTTGCTAAATCATGATAATTATACTCTCGGAACATTAGAAGGTCGGAAAAAAATGACCTCCATCATGACTGTGAGGGGTTGTCCTTATAAGTGTATTTTTTGTAGTACTAAAGTTTTTGGAAATGATACTAGGAGGAGAGATCCTGAAAAAGTTGTTAAGGAAATGGAAGAATGTGTTAAAAAATATTCAATAGAGCATTTTATGTTTTTAGATGATACTTTAACCCTTAATAAAAAACATATTTCTGATATTTGTGATAAAATCATTGATTCTAATCTTAATATCACTTTTGAAGGTAGCACAAGAGCAAATCTAGTTGATGAAGGATTAATAAAAAAAATGAGAGATGCTGGATTAATTAGGTTATCTTTTGGTCTTGAATCTGTTAATAAAGACATTAGAAAGACAATTAGAAAACAGATTCCACTAGAGAGTTATGGAATTGCAAATAAACTCACTAATAAATATGGAATTGAAACACTTAATTCTTGTATGATTGGGTTGCCTGGAGAAACCGAAGAAACTATTAGAGAAACTCTGAAATATTTGAGGGAATCAAAGGAGATCAGACAAGCAAATATAAGTATCGCAGTTCCTTATCCTGGGACGGAACTCTACAAAATGGCAAAAAATCATGAAAATGGATTAAGGTTAGTAACTGAGGATTTTTCAAATTATAGGAGATATAATGCGGCAGTAATGCAGGTCGGCGACCTTTCCCCTGAAGATTTGATTGATTTGCAAAATGAGGCTTTTGCTAGTATTTCTTTGGCCCCGTGGAGGTGGGAAGCCATAATTAAAAAATTTGGGATAGAGGGGGCTATGGCTACAGTTAATAGATTAATGAAATGTATAGATAAGGGTCAAAATAGATTTTTAACTAATAAAAAATTGGGATTGGAATAAAACCAGTTGAAGAGATTAAGAAGGATGATTATAAGGAGAGCTCTACCCTTGTTCAGAATCAACATTAGTTTTTTTGATAATTTATTAGATACCCTTAATCAGTTTAAGATTTGAAGATAGAGATACTATTTTAGGACTACTTTCGAAAACCCCCTCAGGAAAAAGATTCATATTTACTCAACTGAAAAAGAAGGATATAGAACACATAAAACTATTTAAATAGATTTATGACCTTGGTTCTATGGAGTATTACAATCTGTTGAAAGGTGAAAGTTTTAACCAAAAAGTAATGTTAGATATCTTTGAGAAAATGTGTTCTATCCGAAATTTCGAAAAGCAAGTAAAAAAAGCGTATGATGAACAAGATATTCTGTGCCCTGTTTATTTATCTATTGGGCAAGAGGCGATATCTGCATCAGTATCATCGAGTTTTAATCCAAACCTTATATTTACACAGCATAGAGCCCATTCAACATATATAGCATTTGGGGGAAATAAGGATAAATTAGTTGAAGAATTGCTTGGGAGAGATGGAGGATGTACAAAAGGGAAAGGTGGATCTCCAGGAGTACAGGATTTCGAAATAGGAATGTTTGGGCATCACGGACTGATTGGAGAAAACGTTCCACTTGCAGTTGGTGCAGCACTTGGAGCAAAAAACAAATCTGTTCTATGTGTTTTCGGCGATGGGGCTGCGGAAGAAGACTATGTTTTCACAGCAATGGCATTTGCGGCAACAAATAAATTGCCAATATTATTTATATGTGAAGATAACGACCTTTCAATTTTGACGAAAAAATCAGAAAGACGGAATTGGGAATTGACAGATGCACTAAGGGCTGTAGGTATGCCTTGTGAGGATATATGTGATGACCCTGAATTAATTATCTCTACAGTAAACAATCTTAAAACAAATCTTCCAGCATTCATTAATTGTAGAACATGTAGACATAGGTGGCATGTAGGTACAGGTCAAGATGGATCTCCTCACGAAGATAGATTAGAAATATTTGAAGAGGGATTGTTAAAAAGAGGAATTTCTCAATCGGAAATATTCAAGATACAAGAAAAAACTAAAATTGAAATGGAGGAGCTATGGAAAAAACACTTGCAGAAACAATAAGGGAGCTTACTCGAAAACATTTGGAGAATAATAATGGAATAATTTTGGGGCAATGTCTAAGTGCTGTAGGCTGGGTAAATAATACTGTTCCAGATACAAAAAATATCGTAGAACTTCCAATGACTGATGTTGCGGGAGGAGGAATCGCAACGGGTTGTGCGATTGTTGGTCGAAGACCTATTTTTGTAGTGAGATTTCAAGATTTCATGTTTTTAAATTCAAGTATGTTAATTAATTACTCTGCAAAATCAAAAGATATATTTGGGGTTAGTTCTCCTGTTTTTATTCGGGCACTTGCCACTGAAAAAAAAGGGACCGGCCCAGTTCATTCAGGAATAACACATAGTATATTTATGCATGTCCCTGGATTTAAGGTTTGTTCTCCAATGACTCCGGGAGAATATGAAGAAGTATGGAAAAATTATCTCGCAGGAGAAGATCCGATGTTTGTTAGCGAACATAGGCATAGTTTTAATCAAGTAGAAGAAATGCCTAATGTTATTCATCAGGATGCTCAAATAACCGTCTATGGAATAGGATATTCTAGATTTAAAGTGAAAGAAGCTACGGATGTGTTAACGAGAGAAGGAATAAAATGTAATTTTATAAATATCTTATGGCTAAAGCCATTGGACTTGTCAGAACGAATTTTAAATCCGCTTAAACAGTCAAAATTAGGACTTGTAGTTGATTCAGGGTTTGAAATATCTGGGGCATCTCAGTCTGTAGCGTATGAGTTGATGAAACAAACAAAGATTTATGTTGAGGCGTTAGGTGCAGGAGATAGATCTGTAGGAACTGCTGAAAGATATGAGAATGGAACTCCGACTACGAAGAAAATTGTTGAAAAAGTGAGGGAGTTGATTCTGTTAAGAAGCTAAATTTAAATAGTCCTTTTTTGGAAATCAAAATTAGATACCAATGAATTACAAAAAGAGTCTTTCATATCCTTTGAATTATTATATATGTATTGTTCTAATAATTTCCAAGTTTCATTAAAAAAGTTGTATTCGTTGAGATTTTCTCTTTTTATTAAAATTCCACATTTTCCTTCCATTACAGGTCTCTTAGAAATATCCCTTAATCTTTTTTCAGTTAATATAGATTCATATAAGAAATATTTACAGCTTTGTCCGAGAGTATTTACAAAAGAAGTATTAAATATTTCTTTTGAATTTTTATAGATAACTTCTGCAACCCCATTCGTTAACTCTTCATTTAATTCTCTTTCCAAGGCATTTAGTTTTTTTTCATTTAACTCTATCCCCCCTCCAAAAAAACAATGTTTTAATCTATACTCCTTAATCCAATACTCTTCATCTTTTTGCTGCACATAAAATTTATCCCTTGTTTCATTTGTAACTATGATTCCCACTCCTTCTTGCATATCTTCACCTATTTTTTATACTCTCCATTCCTTTATGAATATTTAGTTAATCAAAAACTTTAAAAGCAAACCTCTCTAAAAAATTGTATGAAAAAAGCATTGTTAATAACTGGAGCATTAGTACAAGATCACGAATTTATTTATCCTTATTATCGATTAAAGGAAGATGGTTTCGAAGTAACTACTGCGTTGAAAGATGCAAAAAAATGTGTTGGAATTTTAGGCACAGCGATACCTTCGGACAAAGATGCTAAGGTAATTGATTATGATGATATGAGAATTGAAGATTATGATTTATTAGTTGTTCCTGGTGGAGCAAAATGCATGGAGAAATTAAGGCAAGAAGAGGGAGTTCTAAATTTTATCAGTAAATGGAATAGTGAAAGTAAGCTTATATCGAGTATCTGTCACGGGGCGCAGATGTTAATCTCATCAAATGTTGTAAAAGGCAGAAAAATATCTGGGTACTATAGTATTAAAGATGATATTAATAATTCTGGAGCAGAGTATGTTGATGCACCTTTTGTTGTAGATGGGAATATTATTTCTTGTCCACATTATAAGTATCTTGGAGATTGGATGAAAAAAACCATCGAACTATTTGAAGTGGAAAAATGATACATGAAACGTTTACAACGGAAATAGATGCACAGTGTATTTCAAAAATTCCGGAATCTTTTAACAAGGAACTTGATAATTTTGACTTTTCGGAGGCTATAGTTATAAAACCTTGGGGACGAGAGTATCTTGCTTATAAGGGGGAGATGACTGATATATGGATTCTCCATTTAAATAATGGAAATATGACTTCTATGCATTGTCATGCGAATAAAAAAACAATCCTTATCGTTCTATCTGGGGAAGTTAGCGTATCCACCTTAGATAAAAACTTTGAGCTAGAAGAAGGTGATGTTATTGTATTTGAAAAAGGAAAATTCCATTCGACTACAGCGATATCAAAAAATGGAGCAATGGTAATGGAACTTGAGAGTCCTCCACAGAAGACAGATTTATTAAGATTAAAGGATAATTATGGAAGGGAAAAAAGGGGATATGAGTTAAAAAAAGAGATGTGTTTCGATTTATCAAAATATGAACGGACGTTTCTTAAGGGTGACGATCTTCATAAAAAATTTGGAAACATGAGTATTTCAATAAAAAAATTTGAAGATATAGAATCTGTTAAAAATTATTTACATATAAATAAAAGATTGATAAATATTTTAATATCTGGAGAAATTGAGATAGATGAAAAAATTGTTCATCAGCCTGGAGATATTTTTAACTATGAGAAAATAAATTTTAGGGACGATATGAAAATGGGAAAAGACATTAGAATTATAAATATTCAAAGAAACATTTTTGATTTAGATTAGCATGAGAGTAAAAGGCATATTGTTCGATTTGGATGGAGTTCTCATTAAAAGTATGGAAGATAATTTTCTTGCATGGGCGAATGCGTTTGAGCAATATGGGGAATCGATACAAAAAGAGGAATATTTTATACTAGAGGGAATGAAATTAATTGAGATTGCAAAAACCCTTAGTGTAGGGAAAAATATCGCAGAAGAAGATTTTATAAGATTGGTCGAATTTAAAAATCAATTTTATCGTAAAAATCATACAGTTAATTTTTATGAGGGTGTAATGGAATTAATTGATTTTTTGAAATCTAAGGGAATGTTAATAGCAATAGTTTCTGCAAGTCCACACGAAAAGCTTCATAAAACTCTTCCGTTGGAATTCTTGAATAAGTTCGATTGTTTGATATCTGGAGATGACACAGAGAAAGGGAAACCTAATCCTGATCCATATCTAAATGCAATGAAAAAACTAAATTTAAATCCTAATGAAAGTGTTGTTATTGAAAATGCACCTCTTGGTGTTAAATCTGCTAAGGCAGCCAACGCATTTTGCATTGCAATCGGATCAACATTGCAAGAAAATAATTTGAGTGACGCAGATATCTTTATTAATGAGTTTAAGGATTTAAAATCATTAGAGCTTATCAAAAATATTTGAGTACATAGGTTACCTCTTAATTTTACAAGTTGTGTTAAATCACACATATAAATATATAGTGTAAAAGCTAAAAATCGAAATGTCAAAAGACTTAGACTTACTGTTCGTTAATGTCGGCGGGACGAGAAAGAAGATATATCAGGATTTGAGTAGTGATTATTCTGCGATAGAGCCTCCGTTTTGGGCTGCGTTGACGGCTTCTTATATGCAAAAAAAGGATTACTCTGTTGATATTTTGGATGCGAATGCCGAGAATCTGGATTTTGATGAAACGGTGCGGACGATTGAAGAGCGTTCTCCTCGGTTGATTAATATTGTCGGTTATGGACAACATCCTTCTGCGTCGACGGCGTTGATGACTGGGATTGGAGAATTGTCGAGGAAGATAAATGATGCGAATCTGGATTCGAAAGTTGTTCTTACGGGGATTCATGCTTCGGCGCTTCCTGGGAAGACGCTTAGGGAGGAGGCTGTGGATTATGTTTCTGTTGGGGAAGGGTTTCATACATTGGAAGGATTGCTCGAGGGTGCGTCGCTAAATACGATTCCGGGATTGTGGTATCGAGATGGGGATGTTATTTCGAATGGTCCTCCTGCGAAGTTGATTAAAAATTTGCCGGCTGAATTGAATGATGTTGCTTGGGATTTGTTGCCGATGGATAAGTATAAGGCGCATAACTGGCATGTGCTTGATGATTTGGATTCAAGGTTGAATTATGCCGCACTCTCGACGACGCTTGGTTGCCCGTTTGGGTGTTCTTTTTGTTGTATTAATGCACCATTTGGGGGACCATCTTATAGGTCTTGGGATGCTGACTGGACTCTTAAGCAGATAGATACTTTGGTTAAGAAATACGACGTTAAAAATCTTAAATTAATTGATGAAATATTCGTTTTGAAACCTAGCCATTTTATGCCAATTGTGGATGGGTTGATAGAAAGGGATTATGGCTTGAATATCTGGACGTATGCGAGAGTAGATACCACAAAGGAGGAGCATCTTGATAAATTTAAGAAGGCAGGGATAAATTGGTTGGCGTTGGGTATTGAATCTGGGGATAATGAAGTTCGGGGAAAGGTTTCTAAGGGTCGGTTTAAGAAAGAAGAAATATATAGGGTTGTTGGGGAAATAAAAAATCATGGTATTAATGTTGGAGGGAATTATATTTTTGGGTTGCCTGACGACGATATGGGGAGCATGGGGAAGACGTTGGAGATGGCTAAGGAATTGAATTGTGAGTGGGCGAATTTTTACTCTGCGATGGCGTATCCGGGGTCGAAGTTGCATACGGAATCTGTTGCGAATAAAGTGCCTTTGCCCGAGGATTTTAAGGATATTGGTTGGCAAGGATATTCTCAACATTCTTATAATTCTTTACCGTTGTCGACGGATCATCTTTCTTCTAAGGAGGTGCTTCAGTTTAGGGATAATGCTTTTGACGAGTATTTTACAAGTGAGAGATATCTTGGGATGATTGGGGAGAAGTTTGGGTCTCGGGCGAGGGAACACTTGGAAGGGATGACGGGGATAAAGTTGAAAAGGATGTTGTTGGAGGGGTAGGTTTTTATATATTATAAATCTAGGAATATCATGATGGATTTTACGGGAAAAACTCCGCAAGAGATACTAAAATCGAGCAAAGATGGAATTCTAAATTTTCAGAATCTTTATTCGGTTTATTTATTTAACAACGAGCCAATTTTTAAAAGGGCTGTATCGTCTTCGGAGAATTTTATATTTCCAGATGGGAAGATATTAAGTTTTTTTTTAAGAACGAAACAAATTCGAGGGCCTTCATTTACAAGAGATTTTTTCCAAGATAAACTTAATAGCAAACAAAAACATTTTTTTGTAGGCCTCTCTGAAGAAGACCTTGCCGGGCTGATTGAAAAATTTCCTAAATTAAAGAAGGCGAAATCGTACAATCCTCCTTATATAAAATGTATGGTTTTTCCTCAAAAAGAAGTTGAAAAAGTTGGGGAACAATTGGGGAAATTTAAACCTGATTATGTTTGGGTTTGTATTGGGAATCCTAAACAAGAGATTCTGGCTAATCAATTATATAAAAAATATTCTACTTTTTATTTTAATGTCGGGGCAGCAATGGATTTTTTGTTGGAGAAGAAAAGAGAGGCGCCGAGGATTTTTAGAGGGGTCGGATTGGAATGGTTTTATAGACTGGTTACGGATTTTGGACATTCGCGGGGGAAGGTTTGGAGGAGTTTGATGGGGTTGAGATATTTAAATGAAGTTCAGATTATAAGATAATGAAAAAATTGAAAATAGGTTATTATTGTGCAGATATAAATCTCAAAAAAACAAAATCAATCGGAATACTTAAAGTTGTTAGGTATATTTTGAAGGAATTGGAGAAAGAGAAAAGATTGGAAATTATCTTAATTTTGAATGAAGAAAGTAAAAAATATTTTAAAAAATTTAAATGTAAAAAATTTATAATCAAGAAAAACCGGAGGAAATATGTTTTTAATAAATTATTTTTTTATCCAATGTCCGCTAATAAATTTGCAATAAAAAATAAATTGGATTTATTATTTTTTCCGAAAGGACATGTCCCTTTTAAAAAATATAAAAATATAAAATATATTGGATTTATGCATGATTTAATACCATTATATTATTTAAAAAAATGGATGTTATCTTTTCTAATTGTTTCTATTCTCTTAATTATTTCTGCAAAAAGATTTGACTTAATCTTTACAAATTCAAATTTTTCGAAACATCAGATTAGTAAATTTACTTCAAAAAAAATTATCGTCGTTCCTTTGGGCTCTGAGAAATATAAATGTAAAAAACCTCTAATAAAAAAAGACTGTTATGTTTTTATAATTGGAAACAGAAACCCTCATAAAAATTTAGAAAGGTCTATAGAGTTATTGAAAGAATATAATAAGATAAAGGGAACGAATTATAAGGGAATTTTTTCCAATGGGGAAATGACAGATGAGGAACTTGCGGGATACTATAGAGATGCTAAATTTACAATTTTTTTGTCCTCTATAGAAGGGTTCGGATTACCTTTAATTGAGTCATATAATTATTTAACTCCCGTGGTGTTTAACAATAAAACTTCGTTAAAGGAAATTGGTGTTGGGCTTCCAGGTGCTTGTGATATCTATAATTCGGAATCAGTTTTCCGGGCGATGGACGAGGTTATAAAATTAAGTAAAAAGCAGAAAATCGGAATTAGGGCCAAATTGATGAAGAAATATAATTGGAATAACTGTGGGGGAAAAATTATAAAGGCTCTGATGGAGACTAATCTCTAAGGATATTTTATAAAAAATTGGATCTTGGTTATAGAGTTATTGAAAAACGGCAGGTAATTATAGGTATATAACAAGGCAAGAGGTAATGATGTTATTTAAAAATAAAAAGATTACTGCAATAGAGATTGAAACTTCCAGGGGAGTAAATGCACAACACATTCTAAATAATCTTAATATTGAAAAAATATATTTTGTTGATCCCTATAATGATTATATCGATAACTCTGAAAGAGAGGATCGGTGCGAGGTGAAGAAATCGTTTTTGAATAAGATAAACAAGATTGCCAAAAAAAGGTTAAGAAAATACTCGGAGGTTAATTAGATGAAGAAGTATTCAAACGAGGCAATAAATTTAGTTCCTACTGTAGATTATATATATATATTGATGGAAATCATAGTTATAAAAATGTTTTGGAAGATTTAGAAAATTATTATCTGAAAGTTAAGGCTGGAGGAATTTTGGCAGGTCATGATATTAGTATGGTTAGGGTATTAAATACCGTTCAAGATTTTACAAGAAAGAAAGGAATAAATTTTCAAGTTGTGGGATAAGATTGGGGGCTTATAAAATAATCTTCTTAGTTGTCTAGAACGAAATAATAAAAGTACTTCTTATATGGCCATTTTTAATTCGACTAAATATAAAAACTTTTCAGGATAACATTCACTATGGGAAAACAATACGATATTCCAATACTTTATACTGTTTTCAATAGGCTAGATTTAGTAAAAGAACATTCTAGGGGATAAAAAAATGAAACCCAAACAACTTTTTATTGGAACTGATGGTCCAAGAAATAAAGAAGAAATAATTAAAACATTAATTGCCATCCGAAAATATACCTTGACAGAAAAAGGAAAGTTTTGTGTTATAGTTCCAAACGCCCAATCAAACACTGGATGCTATTGGATGTATGAAGACTTTACTCATAAAACATTATTTACATCAGGCAGTCTTCTTTATGTTTTATGCGCTGCAGGCTTTAAGAAAATAAAATTTATAGACAAGCGAGGGACTGAAGGATTTGGCTTTATAGTTCGTTTAATTAGGAATTTATTCTATCCAATTTACTATGCAAACAAACTTTTTTGGAATAAAATAACTTCGAGCAGGTATCACATGTCTAGTCCAGTTATTTTTATAGGTGGATTAAAGGCATTAGTAGAAAGATGATGAAAACGCCATGTTGTTTGTTATTCGGACAAAGTTAATGATGTTTATTGTAAAAATTAAATAACCTCGAGGGATAGTCGGTACAGATACCATCGACATTCAACGAAATTAAATCATTCCATACATTTTCTATTCTATTCAAATTTCTAGCAGAGGGATGATTACCCTCTTTATGCAATTCTGGAGAAATTACATATACTTTTTTCAGTGAATTTTTAATCCTTTCTAAATTTTTTTTAGTATATAATTTTTCATATCCCCACCAATCCCACCAAACAATGTCGTAGTTCTCTTTATCCAAATCTTCCAATAAAAAAATTGTTTTTGAGTGTCTTTTTTCTCCAACAGAAAAACCAATATTAATTAATGGGTTGATTTTTTTTATTTTATCCCTCCCATTTTTTGTAACATCAAAAATAAAACAGCGATCAGTTAACTTTTTATTAAAAATTTCATTACATACCAATTTTAAAATATCACCTTGATTTTCGTCTTTAATATGAATTGCCATTTTTAAATTATTTTTCTTTCCTGAAAAAATATTTAACAAAGAATTAAAAGAGTAAACATGACACTTAATTTCATTAAATGAAGATCGCTCTATATTAATATTTTTCCCATTATAATCCTTAATGAATTTATTATGGAGTAATATTAATTTATTGTCAGAAGTTTTTTGAACATCTACTTCTATAGAGAACCCATTATCTAGACATTTCTCAAAAGCCTCAATAGAATTTTCTGTCAAACCAAAACCAATACCTCTATGTGCAAAAATTTCCATATTAGATT
Source organism: Nanobdellota archaeon (assembly GCA_030641715.1). Taxonomy (GTDB): domain Archaea; phylum Nanobdellota; class Nanobdellia; order Pacearchaeales; family GW2011-AR1; genus JAGVXH01. Next base: position 52,432 of record DAOWGX010000015.1, on the reverse strand, counting down.
TTATTAGCGATATCACTGCCCAAAAAAAGTTCTAAATCTTCCGGAGTTCCAATCCCCCACATTTGATCCCGTGTTATATTATAAATAGATACTTTTTTGTTGTTAAGGATTGCTTCATTATAGGCCGGGCAAACATAGAACTCATTATTCACTCGGATATTTTTACGAATCATATCCATTACACTCTCGCAAAACAATCTCCCCTTTTTGAAATAATATATCCCAACAGTAGCCTTATCGCTTATTGGTTTCTTTTCAGCGACCTCTATAACATTCAGGTCATCATCCAACCTAGCATATGACCATTTTGGATGATTTGAAGGAAATGTTAAGATTGATCCATCATTGTTACCATTTTCTGAAAATTTAAGATAATCTTCAAAATTAAAATCAACGTACTGGTCAGAATTTGCAATTAAAAGAGAATCATTATTATTAATATACTTGCTCGCTAATAAAACAGTACATGCAGCTCCTTGGGTCACTAGATCAATAGGAATTATTATACAATCTGGAGCAATGCTACCTAGAAGTTCTTTTATGGCATATTTATCACAATGCTCTTTTCTGACTATAAAAATAAACCTATGGTCAATATCCTTAGGAGTTAAGTTTTCAACTACTAATTGAATCATAGGTTTCCCTTTAATCTCGATTAAAGGTTTTGGAAAAGTATATCCTTTTTCTATAAATCTAGAACCTTTCCCCGCCATCGGAATTATAATATTCAGCATTTTATTTCCCTCGTTAAAATCCCTTTTATTTCTCTCAAAATATTTTCACTAGAATCGGTATTTAACTTCTCTCCAAGGAGATTATAAATCTCACATATACTTTCCGCTTTATCATTTTTTAACTCAAGGGTATCATTACTTATGTTATCGATACTTCCTTTGTTTTTTTGTGATTCTATTTTTCTAATAAATTTTTTAATCAAATCATAATTAACTTCTGAAAATCCTTTTACTTCACAGACATTAGCTCCAGAAAGTTTAGCTGCATTAATTCCATGGGGAGAATCCTCAACTATAATAACTTCTTTTGGAGAAACGCCAAGTTTTTTTATAGTTTCAATATACATAACCGGACTAGGTTTATTTGGGTACCCTTCATCATTTCCAACAGTCATCTCAAAATAATCTAAAATGCCTGAATTATTCAACATTTTAAATACACTTTCTTTTATTGAGTTAGAACAAACTGCTAAAACATAACCATCTTTTTTTAGTCTAGATATCATAAATTGTTTTTCGAAAACAGGATTACAATTTTTTTCAATTTCTTGTATAGTATATTTTTGTTTCATCTCATTTGTAAATTCTAATAAAGATAATGGAAATTCTTTCTGATTGGATAATCTTTTCAATTTTTCTTTTGTTGGAAGTCCGTTATATTCTGAAAGATGCAGACCCCTATCGATATTAAATCCGAATAAGGCCAATGCTCTATTTAATGCCCCATAATGCCATTCTGTAGCATCTACCAAAACACCATCAAGGTCAAATATTACGGCTTTAATCATGTGTAAAAAAACATCAATAGACTTATAAATATTTATATTCACAAACACACATGAAGAAATATTCTCATAAAAATATGATCAAAGGCCGGTTTATAGGAGATTTTGAACCGACGTGTCTTCAGTCGAAAGAGTGTGAAGTTGCAGTGAAGACGTATATTGCAGGAGATTTAGAAGAGCCTCATTACCACAAGGTAGCAAAAGAGATAACATATATTTTAGAAGGTACTGTAAAAATGAATGATAGAGAATATACCAAGGGAGATATAATTCTTATAATGCCTGGAGAAGTAGTTGCCTTTTCTGCTGTAACAGATTCAAAAAATGTCGTAGTCAAAATACCTTCCGTTAAAGGAGATAAATATATAGTAGAAAATGAAGATTAAGATTAAGAAGGTCGCATTTTGCTTTTCTGGACAGGCAAGATCATTAGACCTATGCTATCCATACATTCAAAAAAACTTACTAGATCCTCTTGGAGAAAATAAAAAAGATTACGACATTTTTTGTTGTGTAGAAGACGATAAAGATACGCATAAGGTAAATTTATTGAACCCAACAAAGGTATTAAAAGTGAAGACTGAGAATTTAGTAAAAAAACATGAAAAGATTGTTAGTTTAAATTATAATAAATTTTTTTAAGAGAAGAAGCTGAGACATTCAATAGACATTTGAATCAGCTCAATAAAGTTTTTTTAGTGGATAAAGTAAGAAAGTCTTATTCTAATGAGAAGAATGTTAAATATAAACATGTATTTAGAATTAGATTTGATATCTTACCTTTGAATCAAATAGATTATAGCAAATTAGATCAATCGGTGGTGTATATTCCGCCAAAATTTATAGGACAGGATAGTGTCTACAATGATATAGTAGCAGTAGGAAATGAAAACTTGATGAATGTTTATTCTGAGCGAGTTCTATATTATGACGAAGTCATAAAAAGATTATTTATACCAAACAAAAATATAGCTATCCATATTTCTTTTTTCTTAGAGAAATTTTATACTAAATTCATAAATTTTGTATTTAAAAAGAAAAGAGGAACAAGAAAAGGTTTGTTATTTTATCATAATTTTATGCTATTAAGAAATCTTCTATTTATAACCCCTCCAAGAGACTTTAGATACACTTCAGAACGTCACCTATTTGAATATCTCAAACTAAAAAAAATAAAGGTTGAAAACCTAAATCTCGACTGTATGATTGTAAGGGGAAATTCTTCGGAATGTATATTAAGTATGAATAAATCTATTGTTTAATAATCATTTTAATAATCATTTTAAAAGTTTGCTACATCAGGAAATCTCTCCAGTTTAGTGGAGAGATGAATTGTGCTATTTGTTGGCGAACTTCGTCGTCGGTAATTATATATTCTAAAAAAGATTCTAAAAAAGTAGGAAGTTGACCCTACTTTTTTGAATAACGATTGTAGTTGTAACTTTCTGAAACTAAATAAACTTAGTGGAGGATTAAAATGGAATTTGAAACACGTAACTACCACCATGCCGTCGGTGAATTTAACTATCACATTCAGTTGACCGTCGCTTATCGAAGACAAATCTTCTCTAGTGGGGGGGTTTTGAAATTAACCGAGACTTATCTTCTGGAAAAACTGAATGAGATAAATGGTGAGTTTGTTTGTTTGGAATTTGGACCCGGACACATCCACCTTTTTGTAACGAATTGCAAGAATTATGCACCTTGTCAGGTTATTCAGTTGCTGGAGGGTTTCTCTTCGAGGATAATGAGGAAAAATCATTTTGAATTTTTCAAGAGTTTTTGTGGGATAAAAAGTTTTGGAGCGAGGGTTATTTTGCCCGGAGTGTCGGATGTGTTACAACGAAGAGGGGGAGGTATCATATTGAGGAGTCGCAGAGCAAGCATTGGGATTAGTCACGCTCCGGACTTTAGTCAGGGGTAGTTGACAAAAACCTGTAGAAATGTTAGCTAAAAATTTTTTTAAAAATTATTATAGATAGCTCTCTCGTTTTGAATATTTTATCATAAATATAATTAAGAGAAGAATTCTCTGCATAATAAGATGCCCACAGTGTATGATATCCATTAGCAGTCATCCAGAATTTTTTCTTGTTAAATTCGTTAAATTCGTTGAGTATTTGTTCATACTTTGAAAAAGATGTTTTAATATTTTTTGGAACAGAATATTTTATGTTTCGAGGAAATTTTTTCCTCATTTGTTTTCCAAGATTACCATTGTCGATACTTCTCAAATAGAGATAATATGCAAAAGATGATGGGTAGTATCGAATGTCTTTAAATTTCTGAATCATGTATTTTTTTAATATTTTGTCTTTATCCCATTTATTCAAAAAATAAAAATCTTTATTTCCTGAGTGAAGTTTAAATGAATCTTTTGGGGCTTGTATATTAAAATTTTCTATTAAAATTTTGTCAAACATTTCTATTATATCGAGAGATATTAGTATAGACTTAGCTGAAAATTTTATTAATCTGTCTTCCCGATTTTTTTCCTTGAACCAGTTTTTTCTGAATCTGTCAAATTCTTCACAAAAACTTAACCAATTTTTTTTAGCATATCCTATTCTATCTATAAGCTTGACTGTATGCCTTAATGAATGTATAGAAACAAGCATTGTTCTTTGATAAAATTTTTTTCTCTTAATGGAATAATCTATTAGGTCATAAGGAATTTTACTTATTAGATATTGGGTGGCAAGAATTAAATCTATCTCAATTTCTTTAATTTTTTTTATATTGATTATATCTCCATATACCTTATCTAAATTAAAAAATGGAAACCAGTATCCAAGGTTTTCAATAACTTTCTCATTTACGAACCAACAATTATGATAGAACATGTATTTAGAATCTTTTGAAAGATTTAATATGTGGTATTTCCCAAAAAAATCATTTTTATCATTTTTATAAACTATAAAATAATCAATATCGGAAATTCCCGGAACTCCAATAGACCCTACCTGATATACTGATTTAATATTGTTTTTTTTAGGATTAAGTATCTTCAGATATTCTCTTGAAGCATTATTATATTCTTCTCTTGAGTAATACCTAGGCTTATCTATCATTGTAGATTTTTTCATTAGGCTTATTAATCTATCTTCCATCTTTTATTTTTGCATACATTTTTTTAGATAATTTTTTTGCATCATATAAAAAATTTTCCCCGAGTATTTGCATCATCTCTTTAGTGTTATTTCTATCTAAATAAAGATGTAGTGCTTTTAATATTTTATAATGAGCATAGGTACCTAAAAATTTTCTAAAAAAATAAGGATAATATGTTTTAAATGAAAAAGTTCTTCTAAGTTGAGAGCATCTTTCTATTATTTCCCATTCCTTCCTTGAGAAATCTTTTTTAGCTTTATTGAAAGAATATTTTTTATATAAATATTTTTTATTTTTTCCTTGTAAGTATAATGCTGGGAGGAGGAGAATATTTTGGACAGCATTTTTAATATCATATACATTTTTTTTATCAAGTTTATATTTTTTGGGATTGGAAAACATATCTATCCTATACAAAAAAATTTTATCTAAATGTTCGTCTTCGGAAAAACATCTAAATTTTAAGATATTTTTATAATTCGTAATCTCTCTTGCATAATTAAAAAGCTCTATTGGAAATGTAGGTTGGAAATAATATTTCATATCTAATTCAGTGATAATAAACAGATTATGGTGTTGTAATGGATCTAGCAGATATAAAAAAGTGTTTGCTTTTTTTATTTTGTTTCTAATTTTTATCATTTTAAAATCATCTTTCATTACATCTTCTTTTATGATTAAAATTGCATCAAAATCCGAATATCCACTTACATAGTCATTTGTTGCAAGGCTTCCATGAATATATGCACCAACTAACTCCTCTTTTTTAAAATTTTTTCTTATGTAGTTAACAAATTCATTTAGTGGTTTAAGAAATTTATCGGTTTTTGTTTTTATGAATGGTTTTACAAATTTTACAATTACTTTTTCTTTTGTAAATAAATTATGATATTTTTTCTGATAAGATGCTGAAAAAGATAAAAACTTGGTTTCTCCAGTTTCTTTTATAATACTTTTTTTTAGTAATGAAATTTTATTTTTTAACACATTCTTTGGAAACTCCTCCCCATTAAAATATGAGGAAATTTTTCTTTGTAATTCCATCACGGTAAAAATGATTTACTCTTTAAAGAGTTAACTAAAAAAATTTAAAATTATTCGCACACATGTTTTCATGGCAGACGGGATAGATTTTTTTATATAATAAAGTGAATTATATCTAAAATCTTCCTCAAATTTTTTAGGATGTGTAATTGGGAAGTGGAGATTTTCTCTATTTGTAAGTTTTGCCATTCTTGTTGTATGCGTCCCTGATCCATTGAATCCTATATTTTCTATTAAATTGACTGAGGGGATAATACTTAACCCTCCAACTTTAGATCTAGTAATGTTCCATTGGTAATCCCATGTATTTATCCCTTTTTTTTTTACAAGCCAAAAATAATATCTTTTCAAAATTTTATCAAAAAATTTTATTTTTTCTTTCCATTTTAATTGGTTGAATTTATCATAATTTTTTAAATCCACGTCATAATTCTTCCATGATCTTCTCCATGTGGACCATCCCCATATATTGCCATATCTTGAAAATATATATGAATATTTATTTCTTTTTTTACTAAAAAAACTAGTTCCACTAATCTGTATTATTTTCTCATTATTTTTATATTTCTCCAGCATCTCCTGACAAAATCTAAAAAAACTTTGGTCTGGCAAGCAATCGTCTTCTAAGATAATCCCTTGTTCAACATTTTTGAAAAACCAATTAATCGCTCCAGCGACGGCATATTTGCATCCTAAATTTTTATTTCTGAATAAAGTTTTAACTTTACATTTCCAATTGATGTTTTTCAAGATGTATTTTCTGACGGAATCTGTTTTTTCTTTCTCTTCTTTGTTCCGTGGGCCGTCGCATGCAATGAATAGCTGTTTCGGTTTTGCTTTTTGTATCTCAGGGAATGTTTTTTTAACAGAATCTAGACGATTGAAGGCGAGATAAAGTATTGGAGTTGTAAGTTTTGACTTATTCATTTCCAAATAAATTAATTCAAGTTTATATAATTACTCTTAATTGGGTATTGTTCAGAATCAATAAAAAAGAAATCTCGATTTGCTCTTTGTTTTTCAATCTAATTAATTTTTGTTTTTAATTTTGAAACTCTTGGCGAAACCGATTAAATAGAAACAATTAAATACTTTTTGTCTTGTTTAATTTTATGCAAATAAATAATGTTTTTTTATTATAAAATGAATTTTATAATTACAGGTCATAAAGGACTTATTGGGAGGAGATTAAAACAAAGATTAGAGGGGGGTGGAAATGAATGTATTTTAAGTGTTGATTTAAGAGACAAAAGTAATCCTCTTGATGTAAGGAATCTCTCTAAAAAAGAAATTTCAAAGGCAGATATTTTGTTTCACTTAGCTTCAAATTGTAAGATAAATAAATGTGTAGATAATCCTGAGTGGGCCTTTGAAAATGTAGAAGGAATTTTTAATTCATTAGAATTTTGTAGGAAAAACAAAATACCTAAAATAGTTTATTTTTCGTCTACAAGAGTTTTATGTCCTGAAAAAAATACCTATACTTCTTCAAAACTATATGGGGAGGAACTTTGTGAAGCCTATAAAAAATGTTACGGGATAGATTACATCATAATTAGGCCAAGCACTGTTTATGGTCCTGGAGAGGATATCACAAAGAGATTAATGAGTATTTTCATAAATAATGCAAAAAATAATAAAGAGTTGGTTATTTTTGGAGATAAAGACAAAACCCTAGATTTTACATATGTAGATGATTTTGTTGAAGGAGTGATACTTTCTTTGCAAAGGTGGAATGAAAGTTATGATATTGCAGGAAATGATGAAATGAAATTAATAGATGTTGCAAATGAGATAATCTCTCAAACAAAAAGTTTATCAAAAATTAGATTTGCGCCTCATGAAATAGAACAACCTCAAAAAGTAAAAATTGATATCTCAAAAATAAGAGCTCTAGGATATAATCCTCAAATTAAAGTTAGGGAAGGAATTTCTAAATGTTTACAAAGCACAATAAACCTATGATTATTCTTTTATAATATGTGAAAATTTCTTTTTGTTATCCAATACTGTCTTTGGAAAAGTATTATCTACTCTGATATATTCTACGTGAAGATCGCTTCCAAGAGATTCACCAGATTCTATTTTTTTTGATATCTCGGATATGTTTGAATATTCTTTATCTTTAAATTCTCCACTATGGCAGAAAGACTCTATTTTTAATTTGACTTTTTCCGCTCCTCCAACTGAGCAAAAACTCCAGCCAGCATCTTTTAGCAAATAGCTATTTCGAGGTATTATCCCTATTCTCCCTAAGGGACTATCAAAAGGACTTCTAAGAAAATGCGGATTAGAGAAAAATTCTTTTTTTAATGTTTTAAATTTGCATGCACGTACCTGAGCCCGTTTTATTTGACTTCCATTTAGGGCACACACCTTTCCATTGATATAATAATTATAGAAATCTGTTTCTATTGTTACAACTTTATGCTTTGTCAATAATTCTATCACTTCTCTCATTTTTTCTGAACGCGGGATATCGTCTAAATCAGATACGACAATGATATCCTCATCCCCACATTTTTTTAATCCTTTGATAATAAGCCTTCTTTGCCAATGATCCATTTTTAAACCTCCAAATCCCATCCCAAAAAATCCAATTCCATTTATTTTTCTGATAGGCTCCCTAAGTCTCCCTTTTTCTAAATTAACCATGAGTCTGTCCATAAAATTAAATCTTGGTAAATCAACTATAATATGAATTATTTTATCATTCCATTTTTTAAATCTCTCTTTGTTCTCCTTGAAATAAAGTGGTTTCGATTTGCCTTGATGGTTTTGCCTAGCTTCAACTAAAACGAAATAATCTACAAAATCATTTAATTCGCTGAGTCTTATTTCTAATAAATCAAGTTCATTAAAGAATAGGAAACAATCGTAAATTTTTGTCATGTATATTTTGATAATGTTATCTATTTAAAGATATCGAGGATTGTATGGAATGAGGTTATTTTTTTGCTACAAAAAATACTTCAGGAGTGAAATCAGCCACAATCCTACTCTCTCCGAACCAGGAAGCATGCATAAAATTATAATATACTCTAAGAATAATGTTCGGAACTTTGTCTATCTTATAGAAAATATTTCTTATAGTCCCAAAAATAAGTTTTTCTAAAATTAATCTGATTTTCAAATTTTTAGCAACTTTTTCTTTTGGTAATGGATTTACAATGTGCCATGCGGCGGTATAATCATCAAATTTAAAGAATTCGATTTTTTTGAAACCGGAACGTCTTAAGGTTAGACAAAGGTCGGAATAAGTTGTTTTCCAAGGATGTCCAATGTTTACAGTTCCCATATTAAATTTTCTATAGAATGCTTTTCCAGATAAGAGTCTAATTGTCCTGTTTTTTAAAGGATTTCTGACGTCTCCTTCTAAGGGCATTCCTGAACTTAGCACGCCTCCTTTTTTTAAGGATTTAAATAATAATGAAATTGTTTCGTCGGGATTAAACATATGTTCTAAGACATGGTTGGTATAAATTATATCGAATTCATTGTTATGTTTTAAATATTCACATATTGTCGATTTTTTTACGTTTTTTATATTTAGTTCATCAATCATTTTTTTTGATAGAGAGATAATCCAATCACAAACGAATATTTCTGCACGAGGGTACATCGCCCTCAATGCTATAAGTTCTCCTCCATTAGAAACTCCGACAGCTAATATTTTTTTTGGATTCTTTATTCCAATCCTTTCTATTTTCCAAGCATGATGTTGACTAATCTTCTTAACAATTGATTTAGGAAAGTCTACTTTTTCTCCTAGGTAAAATATATCTTTAACTAATTGTCTTTTAGTAATTGTACTAGGAGATTTTGGCAAGGAAGTCATTTTATAATCCGAGTATCCTTCATTTCTAAATACTGTGCTACTTCTTATTTCTTCTAAAAGTTTCTCATTTAGTTTCTTGTTCGGACCAGTTAAGGACCATTTTTGCTGGGCATAGAATTGGTTAAACCCCCCTCGAATGGTAGTTAAAATTGCTGAGTCCTCTTTAAGATTATTTACCTTGTTAATCATTTTGTATTTTTATATTAATTTTGTTATAAAATTCGTAATGATTCTTAAGACTGTGCAATTTAGGTAACTTTATTTTTAAAAAATCTAACTTGTCAACTAATAGAAAATGATTATAAATATTTATCATCATCTTTTATTTGTTTATTATATTTAAATATTGTGTTGTTTCAGTTTGCGTGAAAATGAACTAGCATATAATATTATCTACTAAGACTTAATCTTTAATGATAAATTTCTAATTGAATACTCTTTTTCTTTTTTTAATATTCCGAAAATTTCTTTCATAATAATAGGGATAGATTTTCCATTCATATCTACCTTAGGATGCATATCTTTTTATACTGACATCATCTGTAAATATAAAAATGTTGGAAATAAGGAAAATGAAAACTAAAATGATTGCAGACCATTTGTATCGCTTCATTTTTTCAAGAAGTTGTTTTTATAAACTACACAAACTATTCCTTTGCCTTGCCTTAAAAGGAATGGGCGTAAGTCTTGATGGCAACCTATCGGACACAGGAGAAGAATTTATTCTTTCAAAATTATCAAGCAAAAAAACTAAAATTATTTTTGATATTGGGGCAAATGTTGGACATTACTCGAAAGAATTAGTAAAATATTTTCCAAATTCTAAAATTTATGCTTTTGAGCCAGTATCTGAAAATATTATAGCCTACAAAAAACTTCATGGAACAAATAAGAATATTGAACTTATTCCCTGGGGATTAGGCAAAGAAGATTCTAAGGAAATGATTTATTATCCAAAATTTAAAGGTGCATCCTCTCTTGCCAGCATACATAATGTATTTAGAAATAATGAAGATTTGCGAGGAGAGGAAATTCATCTAATAAAGTTAAATGATTTTTGCAAACAAAGAAATATCAATAAGATTGATTTTATGAAAATAGATGTTGAAGGAAATGAGTTGTCAGTTCTTCAAGGAGCAAAAAGACTAATTGAAGAAGGAAAAATAAAGATCATTCAATTTGAATTTAATTGGATAAATGTTTATTCAAAAGTTTTTATGGAAGATTTTAGAGAATTGTTAAAAGATTATGATTTATATAGGCTTCTTCCAAGAGGATTGTTAAAGATTGATTTTTCAAAAAAGACTTATTATGAGATATATAATTTTCAGAATATATTGGCTATAAATAAAAAATGAATCTAAATTTAGATTATTGGCTATAAATAATTAATTCTACTCTCAAATTCTTTTACCAATAACATCCTCCTTCAAACTTTTTATGGTCTTTCAGGAAATCTTCTTTCATCGGTGATACCCAATATTTGTTGTATTCCATCTTGTCATCCCATCGCTTACCCCTTATTCCGAATAGTAACTGCAACCCTCCTCCCACATGCAGTGCCTGCTTTCCAATAGATTTAACGTGGGCTGCCAAAGGTAAACCATAAGCCCCGCACGCAATCAATGCGATATCAAAATCTTTTTTATCGATTTCTTTTTTCATGAAGTCCAATGCGTCGAACCATATTTTAAATCTGCTGTCCTCGTTGTCTCCCAGGGTTTGAACTGCTTTTATCACTTCGAGACTTTTGAGAGTTGGCAATATCTTTAGTTGTGCACTTTTTTTATACTGGCTTTCAATTGTTTTTTTGAATGGATGGATTACTAGAATCTTCTTTCCTTTTAGCTCTTTTATCCAGGGACGATCTATGCCTCCTGCAGCAGGGAGGGGAATGATGTTTTCAATATTCGGTAAGGTTCTGAGTAATTTGATTTTATTTAAAAAATGATTTTTATAATTCCAAATAGCTAAAATGTCTAAAGATTTAGCTGCGTCCAGATATACTTTCTTAAATTTGCTCAATAGGCTTTTGTCTCTCGGGAAAAATCCGGCATAAAAACATAGTATGTCAAATTCATTTTTAAAAATTCCCCTGACTTCGCTACTACCAAACCTTCCTAACATAAAAGGTTTTCCGGACTTAACTTTTTCGACTATAATCTTATCACTTTCGATATTACTAAGTAACCTCAAACGCTTTTTGCCGTTATAGAATCCGATATATTTAACAAACATTTCTTTCGCGAACCACATTCCGACGGTATTCCCATAAATTTGTTTCATGAAGGTATACAAAGGCAAATAATCATCTTGTATTTTATTTAATATTTTTTTCATTTTAAATAATAATCTATTTTTTTTAAATTACTCTTCTTTAAAATTTTCTGATAACCTGAATAATTTCTCATTTAAGTTTATTTGCTTTAATAATCCTACTCGCTTAAAAATAAATTTTTTAATCCAAGACATAAAATACTGTTTTCTATAAAGTTTGTATATCTTGTTTATATCCTTAATTTCGTAAGCTTTCGCAAAATCCTCTAATAGTCTAGCCTCTACATTGCATAGCCCCTTAGCTGTAGCAGTTCCGTCAAGTCGTCTAATCCATTTTAATTTCCAATCTTCAAAAGAACAAGAATCAAAATGCAAAAGAGAGGCATTAGAAACGAACATACATTTTAATTTACATCCCTCTTTCGGAGAAGGCTCATGGATTTCGACACGATTTATATTTGAGTTTGTACGTATTATTGATTTTCCAACAGCATGTGCCCTAAAGTAAATTCCGGAAATATTGCCTTCGCATTTTTTTAACAAAGGAACTATTTTTTGGAGAATTTTTTTATGTGAATAATAAATTTTTGAAATCTGCCCCAGGTTTTTAAATAAGGTAATCTCTCTAAATAAGTTTTTGTCTTCGCATTTCTCAGGAACTGCTTCCATGGTTCTTAATCGAAGAACTTGTATCTCCTTTGGAACTTTGGACAAAAGAATTTTTAAGGATCCTCTAGTATAAATTAATTCATCACTATCTATGTGGGCAATCCAATTATAGCTTTCTTTTTTAGCTTTCTTAAATGCCATATCTGCATTAAGTTTTTGTCTTTCTTCTATCGACAGCTTTTTTTTATTAGTTAATTTTGACCAATGATTTAAATTACATTTGAAACAGGTAACTTTTTTGTTTTTTGAAAGGAAATTTATTGCAGGATCATCAGGATTATCGAAAAAGAGATAGATATGATCTATACCAATATTAAGATGGTAGCTAACAAAATTAAGAGTATTTCCAAGGGATGTTCTAATTGTAACTACTATAGATGTTCTATCGGTCATATCTACGATCTCTCCCGTTAGTCAATTTTATTTTTATTAATATTTTCATTTTAAATAACAATCCATTTTTTTAAACTTGGTTCTTTCCCGGGGTGAATTTTCCATACTCCAAAATGTTTCGGTGCAATAATAATAGAATTTCTATTGGAATTTAAATAACCCACCCACCAACTTAAAGAACTATTTGCTAAAATGTTATGTTTGCAATTTTTCATTAATTCAAAATCTTGCGTAACATCATATCCTTCAACAAAACATGTGTTTTTCAAAAAGTTAAATTTTTTTTTACACCAATTAATATCATCGGAAAAAATATAATATTTGGGGTTTTTTATTTTCTTTGTTATAATTTTAATTGCTTGTTTATAATAATTTAATGGGAGGATGTATGAATTTTCTAGTTTTAACAAATCTCCTCGGCGAACATGTATTGAAACAGAGTTGGAGCTCTTAACACTTTTTAATATTTCTTTAATAGGTTTTGTATCTCTTAATCTGATTTCCTTTTGAAGTATTTTATGCAAGCCTTTAAGGTAATCTGGATTACCAAAATAACCATCCAAATAAATATCATTAGGTAATTTATTAAAATCTTTTATTATGCCATTGTCTCGCCAAACATTTTTTTCAAAAAGTCTGAATCTTCTAATAATAGGATCATCGATATATTTATTCCCCGTTATCCAAATATATTTTCTTATTTTTTTCAAAGGTATTTCCTCAAAATCGACATTAAGTCTATTTAATTTAAATTTTCTTCTAAAATGACCCTCCTTGTCTCTTCCTTTGAGCGAGGTTGCATCCACCCCTATCTGTACGTTATGTTTAACTGCTAAAGCTTTAGCCATCGTATACTGGAATAATTGATTTCCAAGTCCCCCTACAATTCTTACCACAATCATCCTACTCAAACCTCCAATCAACATCCCCATAACCTGTAGAAGGTTTCAAAAATTCTTCATAGACTGGGGTCCCAACGGGATAATCAACATCCCAAATCTTGATAGGTCCTCGAAATCCTTGATAATAAACGAAGTCATTTATCGCGGCATTCTGCATCTTCATCGCTTTGACGACAGGACCATCTTCAGAGTGAGCCAAAGAAATCTCGCTATATTCTCTTAAAGGATCGTCCATCAAATATAGTTTCGCAAACAAAGTCTTTTCAGTTCTCGGAGATAAATATATCGCTGCTCCTAGAGGGTTGACTGTCATCCCTTGTCCCGATTGCTGAACTGAGGGGATTAATCTAAGGGTTGCATTTAATCCACTATCAAAATCGTGCAACCGACCATTGAAGTAAATTCTTCTTAAGGGAATTTTATATTGAATATTATTATAAACATAAACGGCCTCTGGCTGTTCGATTGTCCCGTTCTCCCCAGAACCTACTTTTAGGATGATCCCGATAATATAAGATTTGTAAGAAGGTCTGCCATAGGTATCATAACTCGGACCTGGCAAGAAAATATCTTCGTAATAAATATCCTCGTCGACAATGCTATTCAACTGATAAATTTGAGCTACGCCATCCGCAGTCTCTTTTATATTCTTTTCATCGGAAACTCCCACGGGAATCATGGAAAATCTATCCCAATCGTCGTCGGAGCCTATCTTGGAATAGGCACTGTACTTTCCTAAATCCGTTGGGTCTATCAATAAGTATGAAACATTATGGGTTTTCATGAGGCTGTATGCACTTTCTGGCTTATCTGTCGTTAGAAGATACCGTCCGATTCTTATGTTCCCGTTATAGAACCCTTGGAAGTGTCCCCCATCGCCACTCGTCGGTCTCTCACCAAGTGTTTGTACCCAATATCCATAATCCCACCAATGCATGAATTTATCGCTTTCTTCTGTATTGTTACGAACCCAAGACATCGCTCCCTGCCACTGCACGTTTGCACTAGGTCCTGTATACTTGGCCTGATTAGTAATATTTTCTTTGTAAGTGTTTACAGAAAATAAAACTCCTCCAATCGCAAATAAAAATAATCCCCAAAGGACTATTTTTAAAATCTCTTCCTTGCTTTCTCGAGCATATTTGAAAATTTTCATTACGAAATATCCGACTCCTAAAAGAACAAACGGAGTAATCAAAAAGAAAGTTCTAATGGCCGACCTACCATTAAGAACCACGACAAACATCAAGACGATGAGTAGGATTAAAGAAGAATCCAATTTTTCTCCATTAAATTTTTGATGCATTTTCAACCAAATAAAATATCCTAGGAAAATTCCAAGGCCCATTAAATATGTTGCTTGACTAAGAAGGTTTTCTCCGTTAAATATTGACGAAGATGAAATTCTGCTAAACAACATCGCAGAAATCATCAACATCCAAGATAGACTAAATAGTAAGGTATGCTTTTTCGACTTAATGGTCTTTCCAAGTTCAAATCCCATAAAGAAAATTCCAAAAACAAATAGCCAGAAAATCATTGGACCATTTTGATTAATCCAATCCATCAGGTAAGGTTGTGCATTCTCAGCGACGGTTAAATTTACACGGGTGGTTCCAAAGGGAAATAAAATTGCATACCAAACATCTTTCAAAAGTGCCAGAATGTTTTTACCTAAAAAGGTTAGGGCGACGGATCCTATCACTGCAGAACTTCCGAGAACATACAAAATCTTATTCTCTTTTTTTATTTTGATTTTCCCTGTTTTAATTAATAACTCAAAGATGTAATCAATTAGCATAAATCCAAGAACTGCAAAAGTAAGTAGTCCGTATGTGGTCGAGAATCTACCAATCATAACTTTTACTAAGGTGTTGTTGAAGATTAACGGGAACAGAATACTTGAGATAATCCATGCAAGATAAAACGCGATTGCTTTTACCCTATCTTTATTTTTTAGTAGCCAGTATAATAAAAACGAAAGGGGAACGGCCATCAATACGAGGGTGATAGCACCCCCCCACGTCGCTAAAACGAATGCAGTAAAAAATCCTAGACCTAATCCATAGAGAACTGTCTTTTTCCAATTCTGCTCAAAATTCTTTAGTGCCAATGTGTAAAATAAAAAGCAAGCGAAGAGGGCGACCATACCTATAGATTCGTGATCCGAGAAACCTGCCATTGTCCGATAAAGGTATGCGGGGGAAAAGGCTAACAAACCCGACGAGATTAAACCCGCAACTTTAGATTTTGTTAAAATGTAAACTAAGAAGAAAAATATTATCAACCCGACGAAATAAAATGCAACTGGGGAAAAAACGTTCACTTCTCTTAATGTTAAATTTGGATTGAAAACATTTCCAAAGTTATACATTCCGACGACGACTTTCGGCATGATTTCTGCATGCCACGGGGTGCTATTTCTCATAACATCTACTTCCGGCATATTTTCGCCAGTTTCTGAAATGGTTTCGGCAATTCTCAGAAAATAATAAGGGTCTAAGGCTAGTGGAATCTTCTCTCCAGTGGTTTGGTCTGTTAATAAATCCCAGTTAGAAACTCTGATAGAGGAGCTCATGAATAATATGATTAGGAAGATGATTGTCGTCGCTATCCATTGAAATCGTTTATCTTTTAAGATATCTGTAATAACTTTTTTATCCATAGAAATTTATAACTCTTGTTATTTAAAAACTTCACTATTAACATTTGTAACTTTTTTGAGCTGACTTAGAAGCAACGTTGTATTCGTCGGCGAATTCCATTCGTTCGATTATTTTTTCACGCGGGACATCTCCTGCTAAAACTTTTTTATATAAATTCTCATATTTTTTAAACCTTAAGATAAATCTAATAATTTATTAGCTTTAATGAATCATCTTACATCTGCCACCAGATGGTCTTTTTATTGCACTTTGCACAAAATGGTATTTTATAAAATTCCCTTCTCTTGTGCACCTCTCGAATAGCTTTTAGTTTCTTCCCGAACCATACATCGCTTATGCTTTCTTTATTCATATCTCCTAAAACAACATTGTGCCCCCAATCGTTACAACAAATTACAACTTTCCCGTCCCAGTCGATATTAAATTGTTGCCACAACAACCCGCAAGGGGTCCTTTCTAGTCCTTTTTTGAAATGAATGCTTTTTTCTGTCTTATTGTTCACTTCTCCAGACCAGTTTCTCATGTTGATAACATTAATACTATTGACCTTGCTTCTCCATTCCTTGTAATATTCTTTCAATTCCGACGCGTTTTCATCCATTAAAACAAAAACGAGATTAATTTTAGGATTGTTTTTCTTCAATTTCTCCTTCAATTTGATTAATCCTAAAATATTATTTTTTGTATCTTCAAATTTTAAGTTTCTTCTTATTTTTTCGTAAGTTTCTTTTTTTATTGAATCCAAGCTAATCACCATAGAATCTAGTCCTGCTTTAATTATCTCTTCTGCTTTTTCTTTATTCATTAAGGATCCATTTGTAAAAAAGGAAACTCCGAGTCCTTTGGATTTTGCATATTTTATTCGCTCGATTAAATTCTTATCCAGAAATGCTTCTCCAAAAAAAGAAAGTCCTACGCCACCAATGCCTGAGGAGCTGGCATCGTCGATAATTTTTTTGTAAAGTTTCATATCCATGAATCCTATTTTTTCCAATTTATGATGGGGGCACATGATGCAGTTGGCATTACACGCATTCGTAATTCCGATTTCAAGACTTCGAGGTAACACTTTCTCTCTCGCCGACATAACGGATTCAATTTTTTTATTGTAGAGTTTTTTATATAATGGGCTATTGACAATTATTTTTGTAGAAAGAATTCCTCTTGCTATCTGTTGCCCCAGTCGTGTACCTCTAATTTTCCCTAAATACTTCAAGATATTTTTTCCCATATTGTTTCTAATTTTTTTCTGTTTAAAAACATTTTCACAACATCAAAAATGCGATTAGAATAAATAATATCTGAAATGCGTGAATCATATAAGTAACTTTTCTCTCTGTTGCTTGTCCAGATTTATTCAAAATTTTAATCGCTAAATGCTCAAGTCCATAAATTTTCTTGTGAGGCATTTTTAAATTTCCATTTTTGTTAGGAACTCCGAATGAATGCTTCTTTAGTCCGCCACGTAATTTTAAAATAATCTCTAGGATGTATGGAATAAAGATCACGATAGCAATTTTTTCGAAGTTCCCTAAAATCGCCATTCCTGCAATCAAAGCTCCGACGGCATAGGTCATGATGTCTCCAGGGAAAACACTCGCGGGGAATTTGTTATAGAAATAAAAACCGATTAGGGAGGCGACCATGCAAAGTCCGACGATTGCGAGCCAAGGTGAGCCTGTAACGTATGCGACGTAAGATAGAAAACTGAGGATTAGAATTCCCTGTCCTGCTTCGAGCCCGTTGAATCCTGCTAAAAAATTATATGATGTCGTCGCACCTGCGATTCCCAGAGGGATTAGAACTAAAGGGTATAGAATTCCGAAGTTAACTACGCCGACAAAAGGCAAATTCATTACATGGGTTCCTGCATTAATCACCACTAAAGGAATTGATGCTACAAATGCAAGAACTAATCTTAACCGAATTGAAAGTCCTTGATGTTTCCATCCTAATAGATCATCCGTAAGTCCGACGATTCCTAATATGAGTATGACGCTTAGGAGGGAGAAAATTTCTAATGCTCTAACAGTCCCTCCAAAAACGAAAGTCTTTAGGGCGACGTAAAACAAAACTCCGAGGACGAATGCCATGACTACGCAAATTCCTCCTGACGAGGCGACGTTTTTAGGGTGACCGAATTTGTTCATGTCTTCCCATACTAATCCGGCTTTTTTGCATTTATGAATCCAGTGAGGTAAAATCGTTATGGAAAGGAAGAAGCTGATTAGCATGGAGATTAGTGGGGGGTATATCATGGTTTAACTTGTAATTTATTGCTTAAAAATATATCTAGTAAAACAAAACAGGTGTAAGATAAATTTCCATCAACGCAGCCACGACCAGAATCCCAATCGCGATAATTACCAATAGTAAGGAGTCTTGCAAAATTTTCCAAGTTCGTTCCCCTTGTAAATCTTTACGGATAACTGCAACGGAGATAATCCCTCCAGCCAAAGCACCTACAAAATAAGCGCTAATTTCAGGGATTCCATGAACCATATATCTTAATAACCCTCCAGGCAAATTAGAAAGACTTCCTTTCGCAAAAATTCCAATCGCTGCACCTATTACCGACGCGTTCCACACAAGGATGAATATCGCTCCGGCACCGAAGGCTAGTGAGAACAAAATGGTGAAAATTAGAACATAGATATTATTTGAAAAAATTGCGAAGAAATTATACATCCCGGTAACTGCTCCGGTCGCGAAGGGTACACCGTGATGCTCGACACATTTTGAATAATGCAAGGGGCTATTAATTGCACAAAAGGTTTTTATCTGGAAATTGAAATTCTGTCCAGCTGAATCCGGAAGCACGACATACCACACTGAAAACGCGACGACGAATCCTAGGAACATCCACATTAGAGCATAGAGTGCTTTAGAATGTTCTTTAATCAGCCTCCCTGAATCATCAATCTCAATATCTTTTCCCTCTTCAAGTTTAATAATATAATACATGAAAGGTAGGCAACACATCACGGTAAAAATCACCATCAGAAGTCCGGAGCCTTCTCCTAAAACGGAGTCTTTATTAAAAATGAACGAAACTAAACCGAACGAAACTGAAGCATAAAGCAACCCGACGAAAAACATTTCCCAAGGATGCCTCTCTGCCTTCTTCGGTTTCATCAGCATCTCAATCATTTTCGTCTCCTGTTGAGTTGCTCCATGAACCAAACCCTTGGTACTTCAACATTTCTATCATC
Organism: Nanobdellota archaeon; assembly: GCA_030641715.1. Lineage (GTDB taxonomy): Archaea > Nanobdellota > Nanobdellia > Pacearchaeales > GW2011-AR1 > JAGVXH01. The sequence continues at coordinate 32,801 of DAOWGX010000015.1, read as the reverse complement.
AGTTTTTTTAAACAATTTTAGTTTATATAATATTCGACAAACTTTTATACTTAAATCTATTGCTAGTTTTATGAAAAGAGGTGAAAATTTAGATAAAATACTCTCAGATATAGTGTCTGTAAAGATTCAGGGTGCGGAAAATATTGCGAGGGCGGGAATTAGGGCTTTTTTATTGGAACCTACTAGGAAGTCCGCGAAGAAAATTTTCAAAACAAGACCTACCGAACCTCTGATGCAAAACGCGATAAAGACCTTGCTTAAATCGAAACTACCAAGTTTAACTGCGAAAAAATTCCTTAAAGATTTGAAAAAATCTCACGAAAAAATTGCAAAGTGTGGGGCGAAGTTGATTAAAAATGATATGAATGTTTATACGCATTGCCATTCCTCGACGGTAATCGATATTTTGAAGTATGCGAGGAAGAAACAGAAGAAAAAATTTGTAGTCTATACGACTGAGGTCGAACCGTTGCTTCAAGGACGGACTACTGCAAAAGATTTAGCGAAAGCGAATATTAAAGTAATCATCGCTCCTGACCTCGCTGCGGAACAATCTTTAAAAAAATGTGATGTCTTTTTATTCGGTGCTGATGCTTTTACGAAAACTGAAGTGGCGAATAAAATTGGGACGAGCACGTTAGTGAAGTTGGCGAAGTTTCATAAAATTCCGAGGTACTCTTGCGGGGTATCGTTGAAATTCACGAAGAAGATCAGGATAGAAAGGCGTTCTTCGCGGGAGGTTTGGGATGAACGCGATGAGGGGATAGAGGTTATTAATCCTGCTTTTGACAAGACGAAATTAAAAATGTTGTCGGGAGTTGTTAGTGAGTTCGGAGTTTTGAGCTCTGAGAGTTTTGTAAAGAGGGCAAGGGAAAAATTAAAAAAGATTTAGTGGACTTTCAAAACTTTTCTTAATGCCATCGAAGAGGCTATGCTGAATCCTAGGTAATACCAAATCCAACTTGCAATCAGAGGTTCTTCCCCGCCGTACGTTCCTTTCAACCAATTAAATAAAATTAAGAATGGAATAATCGTTACAAACATAGGTTTCATTGAAGCCTTCATCATAATGCCTGTCAGATTCATCATCTCAAGATTCAACTCTTTTAGTAGATGTTCTTCTTTACATCCTTTCAACTCTTTCTGAATTTCCTTCTGCCGCGTCTTTAAACTTTTCATATGCTCCTGATTCGTTAACCATTTCTGAGCAAGAGTTGAAAATATAGTAACCAAAAACGAAATCACTGCTAAAGAAATATATGGATACTGGTTCACCATCTCTGTTAATGTCATATTATATATCCTCAATTTTTCTTTTTAAATTTATGCTCCGAAAAATCCTTTCAATGCAGGGTTCATGTCCACCGCGTGTTGTTGTGCGATGTTTTGATATAACTGGTAAAGAATCATGACTGCTAAAAGGATTGCGGTTCCGCCCACTAAGGCACCGAATAAGTTCGCGACCGACGCTAATATACCGATTGCTGCACCACCCATAACTGTCAAGGGGGTGACATATCTTTTCAAGATTGATTCCAGAACTCGTTCGTCTTTTCTAAATCCGGGCATATTCATTCCGGAACTCATGATTTTCTTCGCCTGACTTTGGGCATCCTGACCTGAAGTGCTAACCCAGAAGAATGCGAATAAGACGGAGAAAACTGTGTAAAATAAAACGTGACCTGTCGCTTGAAGTGCGTAAATCCATCTGAAGCTACCTTTGATTATGGTTTCTAAAAGTGGAGTGGAATGAATCCAGTAGGATAGGCCTGAGACTGGAACGCCGTTGGAACCGAACCCTCCGAGGAATGTTGCGTGACCTAGCCAGTTCTGTAACAGCGACGCGAATAGCTGAAGATTAGCTGCTAAGGCTGAAACTAGAATTACTGGGATAACTCCGACATAAAAGAATTGTAATGGCCATTTAACAGAATGTCCTCGAATTCTATCAAACGCTAAGGGAATCTCAACTTTTAAACTTTGGGCGAAAACGACCGCCAGGAATAAGAGCACGGTAACAATGATTGGAAAAATAGCCCAGGCAGCACCTGCACCGTCACCAACAATTACCGACGATATCAATGCCCAAACTTTTCCCGATGCTTCGAAAGTTCCCTGCGTTCCTATGAATTGGAATAGTTGGGTAAACAATCTCCAACCGATACCTGCCGCGATAAACAACGAAACTCCACTTCCGAAGCCCCATTTCTGGATAACCTCATCCATAAAAACGATTAAAAAACCACCGAGACATAATTGTAAGATTACAAGTCCTGTGAATCCTGGATCGGCTTGTATACCTTTCATTAAAACGTAGACTAATGCCTCGAAAATTACGAATGAGAAGACTAAAACTTTTTGCATAGCCTGATAAAACTTTTTACCTTCAGTAGTAGTTTGATCAATGTTCAGAATCTGCGCACCACTAAGCAACTGCAAGATGATTGAAGCCATAACGATAGGACCGATACCGAGGGAGATAATCGAGCCGAATGAAGTTCCAAGTAAAATCGCTAGATACTCGAATCGAGAAAGCGAACCCTCGGCGATTCCGAACAGGGGGATGTTGGCGAGGATGAAAAACGCGACGAGGATTACGAGTGTCCACTTGAGTTTGATGTTGAAACTAACTTTCTTCTGCGTCGGTCCTCTGACTTCAGGCAGATTGTGTAACAACTCTCGGAGTCCCATACGAAAAAATCCTTAGATCTTTGAGCAAGTGAGCAACGACTCACTTCACAATCTAATCTGCTGCCCCTGATATTTTATTTATCATATTTTATGAAGAGGGATTTTGGTTTTTAAAGTTTTGTAGGTTTATTCATCAAATGAAATTGTTGTTCTGACCTTAACTTGATAAATCAAAAAGTTTCAGGCATTCATCTCTTAATAATCCTGAAACCAATTTTATTTTGGGCATTCCTCTGTCTAATACCTCTTTACAAGAAATGTCAATTTGTCTCCAAGAAAATTTTCCACTTGACTTTTTCTTCATTTCTTTAATCATATCTTCTCTAGAAACTCCAAAAACAATAGTATCTATCTTTGCCCAAACTGAAGCAGAAGCACACATTGGACATGGTTCATGAGTAGAATATAAAACACAATTTTCAAGATATGGTTGATTTAATTTTTTGCACGCTTTCCGAATGGCATCAATTTCCGCATGGCCATTCACAGGATCCTTATCAGATTTTAAAGTTTCATATCCTACTGAGATAACTTCATCATCTTTTACAACTACGGCTCCAATAGCATAATCTCCTTTTTTTGCAGATTCTTTCGCTGCCTCAATAGCTTTCATCATAAATTCTTCTCTTATATTCATAATGTTAAATTAAACATAAACGATTTTATATATTTAATTGTTAGAGTAATAAGATAATTTATAATAGAACTCGTAACTTTATTTAAGCTTATTATTCTCTTTTTTAACTGGCAAAACAATCTTCCCACCAGCTTTTTCCATCTTCTCAATCGCCGAAGCAGATGCACTCAAGGCTTTAATCTCTGCTTTAAATCCTTCACCTGTTCCGAGAATTTTGTGTTTGGAAAAATCAATTTTATCTCCGTCTTTCTTGAAAAAATTATTTTTAATATCTCTCAAATTAATATTCTCACGTCTTACTCTTTCCGTTCTCCTCGACGTCGCTCCTTGTTTTCCGAAATACTTTTTCTTCTCATCTGAATCTCTAGCCACTTGCTTTTTATGGTCTCCCCTCTTCCCTGTTCCTGCTTTACCGAACCCACCTTTGTTACCATGACCTTTATGCTTTTGCCGGAATCCCCATCCAACAGTTCGTGCTCCTCGAATTCTAGAGTTCTTTTTTCTCTTGTGCGTCTTCATAACATTCTCCCAACTAATTTAACAATATCTTCATGCTCGCCTAGAATTCCTTTTGGTGTTGCAACTTTCGAACTTTTCTTAAATCCTCCTCGTGGCGGATGTAAAAAATAAATTCCTTCTTTATCTTTCCTTGCTGATTTCAATTCTTTGATAAATGCGTCATCAACTTTTCCATAAGCAACTATGTGAGCAACAGCTTCTACCATTCCAACTCTCACAGTGTCATCATCTTTAATTAGAATACATGTAAACTTCTTGTTCAATTTCAATCTCTTCAAAGTTTCATTATCTTTCTTTTTATTCTTAACTTGCCCCACAATTCTCAAAACCAATATCATAATTTTATATCTCCCAATTTATTCAATGCCTTCATGCATGCCTTCGCAGTATTAAATGTCGTTTTAGTGTTTCCCAAACATTTGCTATAAATGTCCTTTATCCCTGCAGCCCCTAAAATCTTTTTCATTTCATCTCCAATTACCAAACCAGTTCCCTGTGGAGCTGGCATCAACTTGACACTAACGGAGGAACATTTTCCCTCGACAATATTGGGGATGCTATGTTCTTCGTCACATGAACAATCATAACTCGCACAGCCTCGAGGGATTTTAACAATATTCAATTTGGCATTTCTAAATGCTTTTTCTTTTGCAGGCAGCGTTTCGGAAGCTCGACCGTATCCAAGTCCGACGTGTCCATGTCCGTCGCCGACTACAGCCATAACACCAAAAGTCAAAACATTACCTTCTTTTGTTTTCTTCTGAGTCTGCCTAAATGCTCTCCTCTTCCCGCCACCAAATTTTCCTTTTGCCTGACCGATAAATAAACTATCTGTCTTCAAATCTTTAATTAACAAATCTACAATCTCGGGCTCCATAATCTTCCGACCTTCAGCAAAAATTTCGTCAATGTTTTCAATCTTTCCAGCACGAACATCCCTGCCTAACTGCGTCCTAGGAACCCAATTATCTAATTTCTCCCGAGCTTCACGGGCAAACCTGTCTTTCCAATCTTCTCTCTTAAACTTGCTACGACCTTCTTCGACTTTAAACGTTTCATCCGCTTCTTTCGAGACAGCGTCTTCTTTAATCTTCTCTTTTGCGTCCACTTTTTCAGTCATACTCTTCAATTGTTCTTCAGGAGTCAATTCTTTTGCTTTGATTTTTACTTCGTCTTTAGTTGTCATTTTGTTTTAACTCCTTCTTTACATCTTTTGGCGAGGATATATTCTGACGAATTTTTGCAATCATGCTTTTTAATTCGCTTTTCAAGTGTTCTCCATTTAATCTTTCTTCTGATGGAAAAACTATTTCATTTGCTGAAATATTCAAACCACCGTCGACCAAACCTTTAACGACTGCGAACACTCTCGAGCCTGCAATTGTTCGAGCCATCCCTAAATCTACAATATATTTTTTGCCCTTAAGTTTCTTAACTAAAAGTAAACCTGTTAGATATCCTGCAGGAATCGACTTTAGACTTCCACCCATTTTGGCATTCCATCCATTTTTTAAAAGTTCTTTAGATGTAACTGTTGCAGTAACTTTGTCTTGTGCCTCTTTACTTTCAACGGCCTGAAGGATGAAGTATTTATTGGTTCTTCGCACAACTATTCTTGGAATTCCCGACGTCAACAAGATTCGTCTTGTCTTATAATCTGTCCGATTTTCCCTTCTTCTCCGCTTCAACGTCCGTTTGCTCATTTTATGTTTTGGCATCATATTACTTTAATTCCTCCAAATTTTCCTTTAAGTGTCTTTTGCTTCTAAACTTTCTACTTCGAATTTGCCTTCTAATCTCTCGATTTTTATCTTTATCAATCACACCAAGTCTAACAAATCCTCTAACCAGTTTCCGTAATTTTCTAGTAATTATTACATATTCTGTTTTTCTATTATTGACTTTATTCTTCACCTTCCCGCCTCGTCTTCGGTTTTTTCTCTTAACAATCTTCTTTCGACCACAAACTTCTTTAATTTGAATGGCTCCAGATTTATGAAGATCTTTAATATCCATTCGAGTAATCGCTTCTTTAATTTCTGGTAAATTGTTTTTCATAAAAATAATTCGATTCTTTCCAACTCCCAAAACTTTCGCGGCTAGTTCTTTCTTTTTTGCTAAATTCATTTTTTGTCCTCGATATCTTTAGTTACACTATCTGGCGTAGCTTTTTTGTATTTATTTAAAACTTTAATTTTCATTTCATTTGCCTTGACAATAATTTCTTTTCTTTTCTTTTTTCCAACAGAACCTATGATAATTCCTACACCCTTCTTTAATGATTCTAATGCTTTCAATGTTTCAACTCTAACGACTTCGAGGCCACCGACAAAACCTTTAATCTTACATTCTGCTCCCCACCCAATTTTTGGCCTCTGCGAATGTCCTTTTCTATTTAATCTAAGTTTATTATGTCTGCCTTTGGCCCCCCTCCATTTTCTATTTTTCTTTACAGTTCTACCTAACCTAATCTTCTTGTGCCAATCATTCCTCAAAAACTTCGGCTTACTTCTCTTTGTTGTTTCTTTTTTTGCATCCATTATATCGTCCTCCCCGGTTTTTCTGTAATAAATATTCCATCCTGAAAAATTCTTCTGTCTCTTCCGGTTAACTTTGTTGCCTTTTCTAAATTTGCTGCGGTTTGTCCAGCAGCTTCGATATTGCAAGAAGAAATGGTAATCTTGTTTCCTTTAATATCTACATTTACTTTTGGTAAAATTTTCGCTGTTCTGTTTACTGTTTCACCAATGAATGATTTGATAATTATTTTATCTCCCTCTGCTTTAACATTCATAGGAAAATGAACATTGCAAATTTCAAGGGTATAAACGAAATTTTCTCCGACACCTTTAATCATATTATTGATACACGCCCAAATTGTTCCCATCATCCTAGATTCTCTTCGAGTCGCACCTTTTGCTGAAATCGTAACTTTATTATCGGCAACTGTAAGTGAAATTTTTCCCTTATCGAATTTTTTAATGAGCTCGTTGCCATTACCTTTAACGATAACTTCATTGTCATTGACTGCAACTTCAGTTCCTTCAGGGATTTCGATAACTCTTGATAAATCTTTATTCATCTTAATAGAAATACGCGACGACGCTTCCTCCGATTTTAATTGCGATAGCTTCTTTGTGATTCATCAAACCCTTATTTGTAGAAATGACTAAACTCCCAAAATTTCTCGAAGGCAAGAATCGTCTAAGATATTTATCGATGCTACCAACACTAACATAATACCTTGGCTTAATAGCTCTGCATTCGTTCAGTTTGATAATTTTAACTGTAACTGTTTTGTCTTCTTCGTTAACATGGTAATCAACGTGTCCTTTTTCTTTCATCATTTCTAAGAGATTAGTTAAAACTTTAGAGTATCTCCTAATTGTAAGCTCTCGCTTTCCTATTCTTTCTGCATTCATGATTTGATTCAATCCGTCTGATACTACATCTTGTGACATTTTAATTTAAACCCCCTTCATAATATTTAATTGGTTGAAAGGTTTGTTCACTTTTCCATTTATAAAATTCTTCTTGCATTCTAATTACTCTTTTTAAGTTTTCTTGGACCTTTTCGAAATCTCCTGAATTCGGACAATCCCCCACGTACAAAATTTTATTTTCCATTTTAACTGTATTTTTTGAAACCAAGTTCAACTGCCAACTCTCTGAAACAGTGTCGGCACAAGTTTAAATTATAAGATGAGATATGTGCACCGTGTCGTCCGCAAACTTCGCACTTTTGGGCAGCGACGCCAAACTCTCGAGCTTTAGGTTTATTGTGCTTTAAAAATTTTCTAAGTACTGCCGGCTTTTTCCGAAGCTGCTTAGTTATTTTTCTCCAATCACTCGCTGTCATTTTCTATAATCTTCTCCTGCTTTCGCAGAATACTTGTATTAAATTTAGTTATAAGATAATCCTCAATTTCTTCTCGAGTAACTGTTAATCTACATGCCTTTCCTCTTTTAATCTTTTTCTTTTCGACAGATTTCCCCGCCCTAGAGAAAACAACTGTAACCTCGAAGCCCATAATTCCAACTTCTCGAAGGTACTTAACTCCGGGAATCTCGATGTATTCATGAATTCCAAATGAAAAACAATTGTTCTGAATCTGTTTTTCTTTTAATGTATTATCAATTGCTGGAAGTAACTTCTCAACCATCTTAATTGCATCCTTACCTCGAAGGGTAACTTTCGTCCCGACTTCCAAACCAGGCCGAACATTCCACGTCGGAATTCGTTTGGTTGCTTTGACTCGGACAGCTTTTCTTTCACTAATATGCTCAAGTAAAATTACTCCCTTGTCTAGCTTTTCAGCGACGCCGCCGATATTTAGAATTACTTTCTCTAATTTGATTTCTTTCATTTTGTTCCTCATATTTCCTGCCATTATTCAATCACCAAGATAGTTTTGTAAGGCAAACTCACAGTCTTATCCTCTAATTTAATAATATAATCTCTTCCTCGAACTAATTCTTTAAATCCTGTAAGATCTCCTTTCTCACCTGCATGTTTTCCAGTAATGATTTCGACTTTGGCACCTTCTGTTAATGGAAGGATTTTTTCAATCTTGTTTTCCTTAGTGTTCAAAACAACTGAATCTCCAACCGAAAACTTTTCTTTTGTTAGAAAATTTTGTCCGTCGTCAAGGTTCATCTGAACTTTTTTAATTCCAAGAGTTTTTTTCCCTACAATCTTTATAACTTTCTTTTCCGCATCTTTAGCAGAAATTTTAACTAAATTAAATTTCTTGCTAACAATCTCTAATCTATAATTCAAACTTGCCTTTTCTAAATTAATCGTATCAAAAACCTGCACTGGAAAATTCACATCCTTTCGAATTTTATTGTTAATTTTAACCATTTCATTTAATGTCATGTGTCTTGCTTCTTTCCGAGTTTTAACTATCTTCAAAACATCCCTAAGCAAGAATAATATAGATATTCCTTTGCTGATTGCGTGGCTTGGCACAGCTACAAATCTCTTTCCTCTTCCTTTCCGTGGAACTGGCCACGTCTTCGGCATTTGTGTTTTCTTTATGTGCATTTTATTTCTTCGCCCCCATTTTAGTTTTGGTTTTATCCACTTTTGTAGATATTTTTTCTGGTGCTGTTTCCTTAACTTCTGTCTTAATAATCTTCTTTCCGGATTTTAATCTTTTTTTATCGTCGGCATTTAATATAATAATTTTAACTTTCGATGGATGGAACCATGTTTCTAATTTCTCTCCGCCCTGCTTCGTTCTTTGAATACCATCGACTTGAATCCGCGTTCGCTTAATATCTACAACCCCAACTTTTCCCTGCTTCCCTTTAAAATTACCCCTCATAATTTTGACCTCGTCGCCTTTTCTAACTTCAATATTTCTTCGACAATATTTCTCTCTAAGCGGTTTGTCCAACGTTGCTCCCATGAAAGTTCTTTTAATGTGGTTTGGTGCATTCGCTCTAAACTTAATTTGTTTTCTAGGTTGTTTACTTGAATTCCATGTTTTGTTAAATTCTGATTTCATCTTAATATATTGCCTTCGCTATCTTAGCGACCTCCTTCCATCTTTCCTGAACTTCTCGGGCAACGGTGCCTTTAATCTGCGTCCCTTTTGGATTGCCTTTCTCATCTTTCAAAAGTGCAACTGCATTATCACTAAAACAGATTCTCTCTCCAGTGTTTCTTCTCCACGGTTTTCTTTGTCTGACAAGAACAGCGTCGAAAACTTCACCTTTCATTTGAGGATTTCCTTTTCGGACTGAAACTTTAATCCAATCTCCAATCTTTGCGTAGCCCTGACGACCTTTGCTCGTCTTCCCGTGTTTAATCGAAACAATCTTGCAAATTCTTGCTCCACTGTTATCGCATGCTTCTAACAAACTTCCAATGTTCATGCTCTTCGTTGCTCGTCCGCTAATTGCTTTCATTTCTCCTCTCCTAATTTTATTTTTATTTCGTAAGTTTTATCTGGCGAGTCTGCAGTGGATGCTATAATCTCAAGATTAGATAATAATTTTTCAATGGTGCGAGGGTGACAGTCTTTTATACAAATCTCTGAAGACAAACCAAAATCACCAGTTCCGCTGTATTCACCGGTAATTGCATATTTAAGACTGTCTCCAATATATAACTCTAATGCTACTTCTCTCATGACTTCACCTCCAATTTTCTAACAACCTTGCTAACAACAAAATGAATCATCTTGCTAATTGGTCGAGTTTCTGCGATCTGAATTAAATCTCCAACTCCTACATTGTCACTTATGCAATCAGGCAACCTCGCATGAATCTTGGTCTTTCGTTTTTCATACCTTTCATATTTAGGCAATTTCAACATTCTTTCAAATTGAATCGTGACCCTGCCAGATAATTTCTTAACTACAACTCCTTCAAAAGTTCTACCCCTCCTCTTCAATTTTCTATCTCCATGAATAGGACAAAGTCTATCTTTACATTTGACCCTTATATTATCTTTTACTATTCTCGTTTTTACCATCTTATTCATTCGTTAATTTGTTCCTCATTGAATCCCATCGGAATCAAAATTTGTTTTATATGACCTTGGTGATTCCCTTGCAATTCTATGACTTTATTTTTTACTGTGCCTCCACAAGCTCGTTTCATTTTGAGCTGTTTTGCGATATCTTTTACATCAACACCGTCATCGAAGCCACTTATTATCGTGTTGATTTTTCCGAAACGTCGCTTCTCGGTTCTAACGTCGATCTGTTGTTGTGTCTTCGCTATTTCGTTACAAACACAAGCCGGAACAGGTAATCCACACTTTGGGCAAATATCCACTTTACGATTTTTTCTCCGATTTAGTTAAATTCTCCATTGTTAACAACCTCGCAATTTCCTTTTTAATCCTTCCCCTTTTCGTTGGACTCTTCAATAATTCAATTTTCAAATCTATAAGCTTCTTACCTGCATTTATAGATACATTTGTATGTACGACGCTGTTTTTCTTAGTACTCGTTTTTTCTGCCATCATTTCTTAGTTACCTTCCTTTTCTTTTTAATTTTTTTAACTGTTTCTTCAACTTCTTCAAAAGTCGCGTTCTTTTTAACCTCGTTCATAAAGTCTTCGTCGATGCTAATCTGGTCACAAACTTTAACGCCTGGTGCTAAAATCGCAACTTTGATTCCTACGATTCCCTGTTTAGTCTGCGCAACGGACTCTGCTCTATCGACGACGTTTGCAGCATCTCCAGTCTTTTTCAAATAACCAAATGCGAACCTCCAAGACCTTGCTCTGTCGCTAGGCAACTTTCCAGAAACTCTTAACTCTGCTCCAAGAGCTCCAGAATTTTTAATTTTACCAAGAGCTCGATAACTTGATGCCTTATATTTCATCGCCCCAAATCTCTCGAGTGTTAGGGCTATATCGTCGGCAACTAACTGGGCATCAAATTCGGGGTGCATAATTTCATCGATATCAACATGAGGATTCTCCATCTTAAACTTCTTTTTTAATATTTCTGTTAGCTCGTTAATTTTCTCTCCACGTCGACCAATAATCCAGCCAGGTTTGTGTGTCGAGACGACAATCTTTTCACCAACAGGAGTATACTCAATTCGAACTTTTGAGACCTTTCCTTTTCCAAACATCCTCTTTACGAACTGTTTAATGTTATATTCATCTTTCCTTACTTCGACAAACTTTTTTTCTTCCATTATTTTTTTACCCCCTTGTTTCTTATCTCAATATGGATATGTGTTCTTTTAGCTTTTCGTCCGGCCTTTCGATATGGTGCCGACGCTCTATCTGATTTAGCAATAGTAATCATAGGATTCTCGATACCTGCAACGATTGCATTAGCACCTGCCTGTTTCACAATTTCAATTATAGCTTTACATGCATTTTTTGGAAACCTTCCCCCTGCAAAACCTTTTCCTTTTCTATGCCCAACTTCTAAACCTGCCATCGGAATAGCTCTCTTCTCGCTGATAACCTCGTTGAGTCTTATCATCGCAAGTTCAGGACTTTTTCTACGAATAGCCTTGCAAACATAAACCGACTGTTTAGGAGAGATTCTCAAGGAGAAACCGTTAGCAACTGCAACATCCTTCTTCACATTTTTCTTAACTTCTACAACTTTCTTTTCAGTTTTAACCTCTGCTTGTCTTTCAACTTCCGAAGATTTATCTACCTTCGATTCTTCTTTCACTTTTACAAGTTGTTTTTTAGTTTCTTGTATTTCCATTTTACTTTGCTTTAGAAACTGTAGATTTAGTTGCTCCGATACCTGCTTTTGTATGTTTCGCTATTTTTCTCGTTAATGAAAACTCACCTAATCGGTGACCCAACATCTCCTCGGTAATCGTAACTTTAATGAATTCTTTTCCATTATAGATTCCAATAGTCTTTCCAACCAATTGAGGGACGATTACTAAAGCTCTATCGTGAGTTTTAATCACTTTATTTTTTGCGTCCTTTTCTTCACATCTTTTAACGAATGCCTCTATAACATCGTAATTTCTTAAGAGAGATCTTCTAGTCCGCGCCTTGACCAATTTAGCGAACTCTCGAGTATTAAATGTTCTAAGATCTTCCACATTCTTTCCCCGATAGAATTTATCTTTATTTTTCTTTACCAATACTTCTGCCATCTTATCTTTTCTTCCTCCCTGTTCTGCTTGGTCTCAATAAACCAACCTTCTTACCTGGCGACGCATTTCGTTTGGCAATTTTGCTTTTTACTCTCTTACCTCGACCGCTTCCGAATGGATGGTCAATTGCATTCATTTTAACCGCGGAAACTCTAGGCCATAATTTGGACTTGGTCTTCATTATATAAAATTTTTTACCTGCCTTCAAAATCGGTTTGTCAGTTTTACCATCACCTGCGGCTCGTCCGATGGTTGCCCTACAATTAACATTAAATTTCTTCTCCTTTTTCGAGGGCATTCGAACCTTGACAACATTGCCCATTTTATTCATAATCGTTGCCGCATTCCCTCCAGTTCTAACAAACTTTCCACCATCTTTAAAATTGTTTTCAATATTAAAAATCTCAACTCCGTTTTTCAAATCTCCAATCCTTGCAATATCTCCTGGTTTGTTCCCGCTAATCTTAATATTCTGACCAACATACAAAAGATTCGCAGCAAAATTTTCAAAGACTTTTCCTTCTTTGTTTACGAATTTTGCAATCGGAATGGAATGTCCTGGCGACGCCGTCAATTTAACAACTTTAAATTCTCCACCCATATCATTAATGTAGCCAGGTCTAACTTTTCCAGCTTTTTGTCTAACTTTGTAAGTGTGTCCTCCCTTCCCTCTACGCTGTTGAATAATTCTCTTTCCCATTTTATTACATCATCCCCAATTTAGTCGCGACGTCCACTGCCGGATAGTCTGCTTTTAATTTAACATAAGCTAATTTCTTATTTTTCATTGTGTGCGTCCTTACCTTCGAAACTTTTACGTTGAAAAGTATTTCAACTTCTTTCTTGATTTCGTTCTTCGTAACAGCTCTATCAACGATGAAAACTAAACTATTGTCTGCTTCTATCTGCCGAACTACCTTTTCTGTTGACTTAATCTTTTCTAAAATTATCGTCTTCATTTGAACCTTCCTCCGATTTCACTAATTGCTTTTTCTGTATAGCAAACTAATCTTCCAGGTTCTCCATTAGGCGATAAATCTTTAATTGTTAAATTATTGACATTTACAATTTCTATTCCTTTCTGTTTCATCTTCTCTTCGCTTCCGAGAACAAACAATAATCCTGCATTAGATTTATATTTTCGACCCCGCATCTTTCCGATACCTGCCCTAATAGATTTGTGTTTCAAAACATTATCAAATGCGTCTCCAAAAACTTTTTTCATAGTCATAATAAAATCTTTAGTTTTAATATTTAGGATTTTATCGTCGAAGACGAATCCTGATTCAGCTTTTCGTCCGTACTTCTTCTCTAAAAACTTCGCGTTGATGGTCCCTGCTAAAGCAGAATTAAATGCAATCAAAAGTTCCTTTTTATTAATTTTTTTAAAAGGATTCTTTTCACTTCGGGGTGCATGAGGTCTTCGTCCTCCCCGAGTATTTGAGACTGTGGCACCAATCCAGTTAAAGCTTGCACCATGTCTTGACATGACTTTTCGAGGAACTCGAGAAATTCCTTTACCGTAAGAGGCTTTCCAGTCATGCCTTTTCTTTTTTATGATTCCCGAAGCAGAATACTGGGCACCGGCGCCTTCTTTCGCACCATAAGCTTGGGCATAAATTCCTCTCTGTGCCTCAAACACCTTCGACAAAATATCTTCTCTAATTTTAACTGAAAAATTCTTTGGTAGATCTATTGTGCCTTTTTCGCTTCCTGTTTTGTTGAATAGTTTTGTTTTCATTTTATTTTTTAATCTCTATTTTATCTGCTATTTTTTCAAGAAGATTAACTTGTCTTCGATGTAATGTTAGATTTTCTGTAATATTGCATCTAACCCAAGATTCTTTACATGTCCCTGGCTTCATGCCAAGACGCTTCCTTGTCTCCGGCCTCCAAGATTCGTTAGTTGCCACAGATTTAAATCCCGCACAATATTCTTTTACTGAATCATAATATTTTATTTTCCCATCACAATCAATATTTTTACACTTCCTTTTATGTTCACAATAAATTTCATCTCTCATCTTAATTCAAGCACCTCGAACTTTTTCTTAACTTGATATTTGGTTGGCCGAATAGCAGTGGTTATCATAATTCCTCTTTTCTTTGGACCAGGAATAGAACCTTTCAAAATCATATAATCTGTTTTAACAACTCCATAATGTTTAAACCCGCTTTTTTGATTTATATCTTTCTCGGAAATTTTGCCAGTTTCTAAAATTAACTTATTGTAGACTATCCTACTATGGTATCCTGTCTGCCCCGCTTGAGGTGCCCTAAAGGTAACTCTACAGGGATGCCAGGGTGCTAAAGAACCCGGTCGTCTTCTTCCTTTTTCAGACTTATGAGATTTCAGAGCGATGCCGAATCTTTTCATAGGTCCTTGAGTTCCGTAACCTTTCGTGACTGCCCTAATATCTACTAGCCCTTCGTTAAAAACTTCATTTACAGAAATTTCTTTTCCGATTTTCTCTTTAATAAAATTCAATTTCTCCTCGACAGAACCGGAAACACCGACTTCGATTAGGTCAGTTTTATTTTTATCAACAACTGTTTTTTTTACGTTAGAATATAAAATAACTCTTACATCTTCATAGCCGTCGATGTTTTCCAAATCTCCTAATTTTTTAGAAATCTTCACGCTTTTTTTCAAATCTTTATCGTTCGAAACTACCACATCTCTCATTACCTTTCCATTTTTATAGAACCTAACCGAATAAATTTTCATTATAGGACATTCGACAATCGTCGCTGGAATAGCAATTCCTTTGTTCTTTGTTAAAGAATTTTCGGTGTTATCTTTTGCCCAGATAGAAATCATTCCGACTTTATATCCTATGAATCCCATGAGTCCGACGCCTTCTTTTGAAACCGGTTTCCAGTTCACACTGGGTATAACTTTCTTCGCCCGAACTCTCGGGTAAAACTGCAAACTTCCGCTTCGTATTCCGTTGTTATCTGTCATAGTATTTCCTGATAGTCTAACTATCTGATATCCAACAATAGCACTTGCCGTTTATCGTGACCAACCAATCACAAAATTCTCATCATCCAAACATTTAAGTTTTGGATGGAACTAAAATTACTGGGAAATTGAGGTATTTAAAGGTTATGCCAGGAAATATCCCGCGGCAACTCCAACAATCCCTGCTAAGATTCCTAAGAAGACTTTTTTCGTGTCATACTTCAAGTAGAAAAGAGAAGCGAGGACCAAAATATAAGCTATTGATCCGAATATAGTAAATATCATCTCGGAATAAAACAATGAAGTGAAAACTAATACGATTAATCCTATTCCTGAATATAGATTCAGCTTAAAAATAAAAAATAATATTAGAAATACTGCTCCTGAAAAAATAAACTGATTAAAATATTCTGGGATGTTGAGTAAGTAAACTCTCGCGAGGACTAAGAGGAAAAACGGGATGCTTCCTAACGAGATTAGGTCTCTTGCACTTTCTTTTTTCCATGTTCTTTTTTCTGTCATAATATATTCAATATTTCAACCTATAAAATCTTTTCTACAATAACTTTAATAAACTAATTTTCGTTGTATCACCCTATGGCTATAAAAACCCCGAGTTTCCTCCCAGGTGAAGAAGGATATATTTCCAAGAAAGAGAAAACGGTAGAGAAAAGGGCGACTGAGAAAAAAGTAAGGAAAGCTGTTCGAAAGAAGGAGATGACTATTGGAAAAATCAGGACGGGGGCACGGGGTTATCGAATCGGCAAACCTTCAACGACGCCTAGAGAAGGAAAGAAGTATCCAATTTGGAGATATAGTAAAAAGATTGGGGAGATTGTTGTGAAGGATAAGGATAGTTCTGATGAGGAAATTACCTTGACGTTTCGACGGCTTGGAGGTATAGGAAATTATAAGCATCTTATTCAGGACGCAGACTTTCAGCTTCAGTGGGCGATTCGGGAACAGGAACTTCTTATAACCCAAGATAATTGCAAACTTTGCGGCAAAAAAATCTCAAAGACAGCAAAGCTAAACCTCTACCATTATAATATGTTTCGAAAGAGGATGGACATTTTAGAAAGAGCGTCGATGGTTCCTGAAAAAGTTGTTTCAGGAAAACTGACAATTGAGGATGGGTGGGGCAAGTTCAATGAAATTCTAGAAGAAGGAAATAGATATTATATGTCTCTTAAAGATACTGCCCTGATTTGTTCGGCTTGTGCCAAAAACAAAGGGTTGGATAACCAATGAAAAAATCTTGGTTCGTTTATCTTCTGGAATGTCAAGACAGTTCTTTCTATACTGGCGTTACGAATGATATCGATAAACGAATGAAAATTCACGCCGAAGGGAAAGGGAGTAAATATGTCCGTCTTAAGGGATTCAAAAAACTTTTACGGGTTCGAGAATGTGTTAGTAGGTCTGATGCGCAGAAGGCTGAATGTCAAATTAAGAAGTTGGATAAATGGGATAAGTTGGATTGGTTCAAAATTTGAACTCAACCACGTGCTTCTAAAATTGGTAGATTAGCTTCTGTTGGTACGTATATCACTTCAGTATTTCCATCGTTCAATCCCTCAACAAACTTATACTGAATATATTCTTTGGTTAAACTTTTAGAAATAATTTCGTTAGCTTCAGCAATACCCTTTGCTCTGATAACTTCGGCTTCCGCTTTTAATTTCGCCGACTCTTTCAACGCCTCTGCCTCCTGAACCGCAATTTGTCGATTCCATTCAGCTTCCTTTAATTGAGCCTTACCATTTAGCTCACGTGCATAAACTTTATAATTAGGAACCGCCCAAAGGACGGCACCTAAAAGAAGAGCAACAATAATAATTCCTCCGACGGCAACCCAATCAATTCTCATAAGTAGGTAAATAAGCTCTTGTATTTAAATCTTTTCTAAATCACGAATTCAGCTTCACTTGTTTTTTCAATCCCGTCAGCATTAACTTTACGGATAACAATACCTTTCCTCTTCGCTAATTCCCTAATTTCAGTAGGTTTTAAATTTTCTACATTCCCTGGATAGATGATATCCGTAACATTAATCGTGTGGTTAATAAAAACTTCCTGAAAATCACCAACCTCAAAAAACAACTCATTAATAATCGTCTTATCCTCTGTTTTTAAGGAACAAAAATCTATAACAAGTCCTTCACCCTCTTTTCCCTTCTTCTCGCTCTTAGGTCCTTTCGGCTTAATCTTCAAAACAAAATCATCTCCTTTAAAACTCAACGCAAAGAAAACTCGGGGATACTTAGCCATCAAATCCAAAATCTGCGATGCTTCAACTTCAGTATCGACTATATGTCTTCGAACACCTTGAAAATTACTGACTTTTTTTATCTCGAAATTTATTTCATCTCTTAGATCTGAGGTCGAGACGAGAACTCCTTTAACATTAACGAGTCCGTTAATTTTTTCTAAACATCTTTTCACCAAAAAATTCGTATACTCCGCACCAGCCTTAATTGCCCATTTCTTCGATTGCTTCTTTCCTTCAATCAAATACTTATTCTTATGCTCTCCTCGACCAAACTTTAAAAAATTCGTGTGAACTTCTTCATCAAAAACACCCTCAAAAATTTTCTTCATTGTCATTCTTTGAAAACATAAAACTCCTTTATAAAACTTCTGTGAGATTTGAAATATTTTTTGTTGTCGTTGAAATTTTTAAAGAATTTCCCAACGTTTATAAAATCTTAATTACTATAATATCATGGCAGATAGTAAAGTTATGAAACAGGGTATAGCAGGTTTACTCATTCTAGGAATTTTTGTTATAGCTTTTCTTGTTCTAAGGCCTATCGTTATTCCCATCCTTTTTGGATTACTTTTTGGGTATCTCTTTAGTCCGGTCTATAAAAAAATCCTCAAATATCTTAAATGGAGAAATCTCTCCGCCTTCGTGGTTATAATGGGGCTAACCGCAATACTCGTCATCCCTCTGATTTATATAATCCCTTCATTAGTCAAACAGATATTTGATACCTATGTTCTTCTGCAAAATTTTAATTTTAATATTTTACTCCAAGAATTCGTCCAAGGAGATATTGCGACCTCTATTGCAATGAACCTCGATAACATCATCGGAAAATTTTTCTCTACAATACTAAACCAATTCACAATCTTCTTGGTTAATCTTCCTTCCTTCTTACTTCAATTTTCAGTTTTCCTTTTTGTATTCTACTTTACAATCAGAGATTTAGATCACTTAAAAAAATACTTATCTCATCTTTCACCATTCTCTAAATCTACTGGGAAAAAATTTATGGAAGAGTTTCGGGGAATCACAAATGCGATTATTTTTGGTCAAGTTTTAATAGGAATAATCCAAGGTCTTGCAGTCGGAATATGTCTTTTTTTCCTTGGTGTTCCAAAGGCATTAGTTTTTACTTTTCTTGCTTGTATAGTTTCAGTAATTCCCGTTCTTGGTTCCTGGTTAGTTTGGTTTCCAGTCGGAGTTGTCTTAATTACAACAGGTCAGACTTTCTCAGGAGCTTTTATACTGCTCTATGGTTTTTTCTTTGTATCAATTATTGATAATATCCTCAGACCTTATCTTCTTTCAAGAAAATCAAGTCTCCCCATTGTGTTAAGTATCATCGGAACCATCGGAGGGCTTTATTTCTTCGGAATCGCAGGATTAATTCTCGGTCCACTTATCCTTGCTTATGTTTTAATCATCATCGAA
Source organism: Nanobdellota archaeon (assembly GCA_030641715.1). GTDB lineage: Archaea > Nanobdellota > Nanobdellia > Pacearchaeales > GW2011-AR1 > JAGVXH01. The sequence goes on along the minus strand of DAOWGX010000015.1, from coordinate 13,688 downwards.
TTTTATAAACAAGGTAAACTAAACGAATTGTTTAATAAATAAAGTCTTGAATGAAATTAAAAATTAAAAATCTTAATTGGCTAGCCGGTAGACCAGTAGCAATACTTAATGATAAAACTGCAAAAAAGATGAATGTTTTTGCCAATGATAGGGTTGCCATTACAAATTCTAAAAAAGTTTACGCTATAGTGGATATTTTTCCAAAAGTTGTCGGAAGAAATCAAATAGGTTTATCGAAAGAACTAAGCGGTGTTCTTAAATTAAAAAATAAATCCTGTGTCAAGGTTAGCACTTCTGAGCTTTCTGACGCAACTTTTTTAATAAAGAAAAAAATGCAAGGTAAGCAATTAACTAAAAAAGAAATTTATTATCTCATTTCTGAAATAGTTCATAATAATTTAACCGAGGCTGAAATTGCATATTTTACTGCTGCGGAAAAGCTCAACGGAATGTCTGGGGGGGAGATTGTTAATTTAACAAAGGCGATGGTAAAAACAGGGGCTAAATTAAAGTTTGAGGGAAAGTATATTGCGGATAAACATTGTATAGGGGGAATCGCGGGAAACCGAACTACTCCGATAGTTGTAGCTATTTGTGCGGCTGCAGGATTGGTTATTCCAAAAACTTCTTCGCGAGCAATAACTTCAGCCTCGGGGACTGCAGATGTAATAGAAACGCTTGCAAAAGTTGAACTTTCTATTGAGAACTTAAAATCCACTGTTAAAAAAACGGGAGCATGTTTAGCTTGGGGAGGTTCATTGGGGCTTGCACCTTCCGACGATAAAATCATTCGAGTGGAACGATTACTCAACCTTGACATCGAACCCCAACTCATTGCGTCGATAATTTCAAAGAAAGTAGCGGCTGGCTCAAAATATATTATTATTGATATCCCTTATGGAAAAGGTGCAAAAATTGAAACGCTTGAAAAGGCAAAAAAGCTTGGAGTTAAGTTTAAAGAAATTTCAAAGAGTTTTAAATTAAATCTCAAGGTGGTTTGCACAAAAGGTTCAGAGCCAATTGGAAATGGGTTCGGACCGACTTTGGAAATGTTAGATGTTTTATCAGTATTGCAAAATTCTCCGAACTTGCCAAGGGATTTAAAAGAAAAATCCTTATTTCTCTCCGCTGAACTTATGAAGCTTTGTAAAATAAAAAATGCACGGAAAAAGGCTGAGGAAATTTTATCGTCAGGAAAAGCTTATGAAAAATTTAAAGAAATTATCAACGCTCAGAACGGGGAAAAAGATTTTGACAAAAGAATTAATTCTCTTACACTTGCAAAATGCAAAAAAATAATTAAGGTAAAACGAAAGGGGAAGATAACCGAAATAAGCAACGAAGGAATAAATTCTTTATGTCGAATCCTCGGAACTCCGGAAACTATTTCTTCAGGAGTTTATCTCCATAAGCACGTCGGAAAAATAAAAAAAGCCGAACCGATTCTAACACTTTATACTGAAAGCAGAACAAAAATGAAAGAGGCTCTAAAGTTCCTTAAAGAAATTAAACCTATTAAAATCAGATAACACTCGCTTTAGTTATCTTAATCTCTTGAATAGGTTTATCTAAAGCTCCCGTCGCCGCTTCACTAATGCCTTGAACAATATCCATTCCTTCTATAACTTCCCCAAAAACTGGATGCTTTCCATCTAAAAATGAGTTATCTGCAACATTGATAAAGAATTGGCTTCCTCCTGTATTTGGTCCTGCATTTGCCATAGCAATTGTTCCTGGAACATTCGAATGTCCGGTTCCAAACTCATCTTCGATGGTGTATCCCGGACCCCCCATCCCAGTTCCCTTTGGATCGCCTCCCTGAATCATAAAATTCTTAATCACTCTATGAAAAATCACACCGTTGTAAAATCCTTCCTCGACCAATTTTTTAAAATTCCCTGTAGTGATCGGCATATCCGAATATAACTCTATGACAATCTCTCCTACATTTGTTTCCAACTTAACTTTCACATTCTTAGGGGAAATATTTTCTACCATTTTTATAATGAATAATGTAAAACCAATAAGTAAAACAGCTATTATAAATATTGCTACTATTTTATTTTTAAGAATGTTTTTCATAAAACAAATTGCTTAATCAAATTTAAAAATCTATCTACATCAAATAGCAGGATTCCCATATCTGCTCAAACCTAATTCCTTAATTTTCCTCAATCCATTGGGTGCCTCAGCCAATCTTTTGTAGAATCTTCTCGACATGAGAATCTGTCCGTCGAGAAACGGTCTGATTTTTGATTTCCATTTTGTAGGATTCTCCTTTACGAATCTTGCCCAACGTTCAATCTGTTCGCCATGAGTTTCGCATCTATTCATTTTTTCTAAATCTCCTAATTTTATCTTTTATTAAATTTATTTTGTCCTCGCTTATATCCTCTGAATAAATTATTCTCAAATGTTTTGCGTCTTCTATATCTTTTTCTGCGGTCAGAAGTTCTTCCTTGAACGCAATGTTTCCTTCAATCGAGGAGAAATAGATATCTAATCCCGTTAACGGAAATTTTGTCCTATGTGCAATTTGTTCTTCATCTAATACATCTTTTGCGAATTTGATTTCCATTTCAGGAGGGAAGTGCCCCTCGCTTTTCCAGACATATCGAACACTTGTTCCGTAGGATAAATAATCCTTAAAGATTTTGCTAGGATCGTCTGATTGAATACACTCAAATCCTGCATCTTCTAAATCTTTGTGAAGTTTGATGAATCTCTCTTCAGTGAGTTTCTCTATTATCATGTCGATATCTTCGGTTCCTCGAGTTCTTCCGTGGGCAATTGCAACGAATCCGGAACAGATAATGTATTTAACGTGTTTCTCTACGATACTGCAAAATTCTTCGACGAATTTGTCTAGTATCGTTCTGTCGTCAATTTTTCTTTCCATGGAAAATGAAAGGGGGAAGCAGTTTATATCTTTTTCCAACAGCCTTAAAAACTAAATCTCTCTTTTCAGATTAGGCCTGTATCGCGTAATGGTATCGCACCGGTCTCGAACACCGGGCTCTTCGGGGCATCCCCGTTCGATTCGGGGTACAGGCGTAGGTCTGAATATACAGGCAAAGCCCACATCGCATAATGGTATTGCACTGGTCTTGAAAACCAGGCCTTTTGGGGCATCCAGGTTCGATTCCTGGTGTGGGCGTTTATTTAGAATCGAACGTTCGATGTCCGAAGAAATTGCTCGAATTTTGTCTGAAAAATTAAAAACAAGATTGACAAAATTTTAGAGTGATTTTTGAGTAGGGTGTGGGCGTTTTAGGAATCGAATAATTTATAAAGTAAGAAATTCTTACATAGTTATGGAAATTGGAATGACGCATCTAAGTTCAAAAGGTCAGATTGTAATTCCTCGAAATATTAGGGAAAGAATGGGATTTGTAGACGGGGAATTTTTGACAGTTTTACAAAAAGAAAATCTTATTGTCTTGAAAAAAATTGAAAACCCTATGGAGCAAGACGATTTAGAAACATTTTTTGAAATCAAAAAGTCGTGGGAAGAAATAGAAAAAGGTAGGTTCAAGAAAACTAGTTCTCAAGATTTTTTAGAAGAAGTTAAAAAATGGTAGATATCATCTACACAGATAAATTCGAAAAAGAGGTTAAAAAATTCGATAACTCCGTAAAGAAAAAGGTTGTAAAGCAGATACAAAAGATTATACAAACTCCTGAGACGGGGAAACCATTAAGGTATAATTTGAAAAGTGAACGAACGGTTTATGTCTGGCCTTTCAGAATAATTTACACTTTTGATAAAAGTACGATTTATTTTTTGCGGTGTCAACATAGGAAAAAGGTTTATTGAGGGAGATTAAATCAACTTTTTACCAATCATTTCTTTTTTCAATCGCTTACCTTTAACAGTCAACTGATATAATCTCCCAACTCTTTCGTTAGGATTAATACATTCAATCAATTCTTTCTCTTTCAAAAATCTTAATTCCCTCGTGATGTGGGTTAGTCGAATGTCAAGAATTTTTAAGTTAAAATGTGGACGCTCTTAATTCCACTTAACAGAATGCTTTGTTATAAGCATACTAATGTTATTCCTCCACCATCTCCGAAAGCCAAGCCACAACGACCTCGCTTCCGAATAACAGCAAAGCCAACTAAGACTTCGCCATCTCAAAATTCAATTACGAATCTATCCGAACAACGAAGCCAAACCTTCAGCCGCCTCGGCTTTTGGTTCTTCTTTCTTCTTTTCTTCTTTAGGTGCTTCTGCTGCTTCTGCATTTCCAGCTGCCGGAGCTGCTGCGATGGATGCATTCGCAAGTTTGTCTGCGATATCGACGCCACTTAAAGACGCTACCATTACCTTAACCTTCGCTTCGTCAACCTCGGCGCCAGTCGCGGAAATAACAGCCTTCAAGTTATCTTCGTTGATATCCTTTCCAACCTTGTGCAACAAAAGTGCCGCATATGTGTATTCCATTTATTCTGTTTCCTCCGAAGTTTTTACTTCTTCAGTATTATCCTCTGCTTTCTCTTCGCTCTTTTCTTCCCCGACGACTTCTTCTTTTTTATCGTCTTCTGTGGACGCTTCTTCTGTTTTCTCTTCGCTAATTAGGACATCAATGGCATTTCCTTCCACCCCTGCTTTTCCAATGATAAAATCTATTGTCGAATCGTTTATAATTCCTAGCTCGACGGAGAATGCAATTGCGCGTCCGAAACTTTCTTCAAGTTCAATTAGTGTCGCAACTTTATCAATTTTAATATTCGCATAAACTTTTCCATCCATGTAAGCGGCGACGGGTTCAACTCCAACTTCGAAAGGAATGATATCTAGCTTTGCCATAATCGACGCTAGGGCTTCTGTTATTTCTCCGCCTTCTTTGACTATGACTTTGTCCTGCATAACTGCGATTTTTCCGTTTTCTACTTTTGGTATTAACCCCACGGCACTCAACGCAGAAATATCCGGACCTGGAATCAGTTCTGTAGGTCCTGCTTTAACTTCGATATCGCTTGGAGCAATCTGTCCAGCTTTTGCTTTCGCCGGACTTTTTTCGTCGGCGAGAATTCCGGAAATTTCGAATGCGTCGACGTCGGAGAACAGCAAGGCGGTCGAGTCGTCAACATACTGAACTAATCCGTGGAGTTCTTTTATCCCACAATGGTCAAGTGCGAAATCTACCGAACTTTTTTTGGCAACTTGAATTCTTGCCTTGCTTCTCAATTTCTTTTTAATATCTTGGAACTGTGCTGACGGCAAGCCTTTGATTGAGATAATCATAACGGTCTTTCTTTTCATCTGTTCAGCTAACTCTTTGACCTTCTGCTTCTTCGCTTCTGCTACGTGAGTTTCTTTTTGTGCTACCATTATCTTAACATCTCCTCAAGTTTATTACAAGATATAGGTTTCTCCCCAGTCATCAAACCAGCCTCATCTGCCTTCTTGAGCATATTGGGATCACCAGATATAACAATCGTTTTTCCAGCCTTTATTCTTTTCGCCACATCTATGCAATCCCCCTTTAGACCGTCTAGTATGGCCAAATCATAATACTTTAGAGGAATATCTTCATTAGGATGAAAAACAGAGGTTACATTGTATTTTCTGCCAAATGCCGTTTCATACGCATCTAATACGCCCCGATCATCTTCTACAATCAAAAGAGTTCTCTTGTTCTCATCAACCATTATTTCTTTGCCTCCACAATTGTAATTGGTTTAGTCATAGTAAACTTAATCAAAACTTCTTTAACATTATCCCTGCCCCTCGGCAAAACTTTTTCAAGTCCTTTGATAACTGCAGTAATATTTTCCTCCAACTCTTCATCACCCATATTTTCCTTACCAACAGCCAACTTGATTGCCATCTCTTTATTCTTAACTCGGATAGATTTTTTCATTTTCCCAATCATCGCATTAATCATCTCGTCTTTTTCCTGAGGAATGATTCCTGCCTGAGGACTTGGCATTCGATTCATTGGACCAAAAACTCGGCCGAACTTAGTAGCAATCTTTCCCATCATCGGAGCGACTGCGATAAAAGCGTCATATTTTTTCGCAAGTTTTTTAATTTCTTTCATCTCTTTATATTTAACGAAATCTTCCTCGGTAATCGTATCGATTAACTTTGACTTCTTTGTAAAAAACGCCGCTAACTTTTTTTCGCTAGGATGTGGCATCGAAACGAATGTGTTTAAGGCTTCTTTTCTAACATCGAAATTTTTTAGGTTCATAACTAAGTCCACTGTTTGGACAAACTTTCTTTTCTTTTCTTTTCGTAATTCTGCTAATGCTTTTTTAATCTCCATGTTGTTAAAACTGTTAGAATTTATTTTCGACTTTCGTCTACTACTAACAGTAGTGTAATTTAGGTGAAAGTTTAGTTTATAAAACTTACTTTTCATCACAACAATCCTTAAATATGGATTACTCGGGGAAGGTTTATGGAACTTGTAGCACTACTATCCACAGGAAAGGGGACTTGGGGGCAGGTCGCTGGTCTGATGAAAAAAGGTGAGTGGGAGAGGATTATAGTTGTTGGGACTTCGTTCGCGAGGGAGTTTAGTGTTCCGGGAGTTCCTTTTGATTTCGTTGAGTTCGATTCGGATAAATCTTTAATACAGTTAAAAAAGGAATTTGCGAAAAAACTTGAAGGGAAATTCGGAGGGCTTGAGGTTGCGCTCTCGATAGCGTCGGGGAACGGGAAGGAACACATGGCGTTGCAGTCTGCGTTGTTGGGTTTGCCCGTCGGTGTTAGGTTCACGGCTTTGACTAAAGACGGGGTTGTGATGTTGTGAGGTATTACTTTAAAAATTATGGGACAAAATTATAGGACCGTAACTCCTAGAAATCTGACTTTGCCTAATGTGAGATTTTTGTCTGTAGATGAAGAAACAGAGTATAACAGAACTGTAAATGAAAAATATTTTTCGGAAAGGGGAGGGAGGGTTTTGAAAGCGCCTTCGAATTTATTTAAGATTATAGAATTACAAAATCAAGGAGTTAATGTTGCTAGTTTGTCAGATCTGGGAGTTATTGCGGAGGAGAATAAAGATTGGATTTCAGGATTTTGTGTTGATGCTCCTGTTGTTGTTTTGAGGAGGATAGGAGATTCTTGTAAGTCAGTTGATTTTTTAGCAAGGGACTTAGCAAAACAAATTGGGAAAAAATATTTAAGAAATCCAGTAGTTGTAACTAATTTAGGTATTGAAGAATCTGCAGAATCTGTTTATGGATTAAAATTTAAAACGACTAATAAAACAGAGGTTTATGATGCTCCAGAGTTAGGCCATCGAAATAATAGAAAGACGTTTTCAAAAACTGATGAAAGAGGAATTCCAATTTTTGATAAAAACGGAAACAGAACTCTCTATACGGGAGATGGTGGTTTTTCGAGATTGTATATCAAAGAAAAAGGAGGCCTGGACTCCAATTTGCTCAACTTAGCGTCTTCTGCTCCAAATTTCCGGGTTGTGGTAATAGATAAGGATATAGATTAATATATTCTCAGACTCGTATAATCTTCAGCTCACACCCTTTCTTTGCTAACATAACAACACAACTTCTCTCGTCTTCTCCAGCAATTTCATATCTGTCCAACCCTTCCTTAATCTTCTCGGAATACCCCTTAACCTCCTTAAACCAAGGTTGGTTATCATAGCCCATTCTTTTTCTAGAGTAGCCTACGCTTTTGAATCCTTTAACGTGGATAAAATCTGGCTCCGCCTTTCTAATTAAATTACAATATTCTTCAACGTTCTCATTAGTCATATTCGTCACCTCGTTAAACTCTCCCTCTTCTCCATCCTTAACCAACGTCAATCGAATCACTCTTCTAACCTTTCCTTTTAAATTTTTAATCACTTCCAAAGTTTTATTAAATTCCTTCCAAGCATTCTTTTTCGTCGACCGATGCCAAATTTTAAACAGCTTTTCGTTCGGGGCATTCGTCGAAACTGTAATCTGTGTTGGTAGTTCGTCGTCTCTAAACTCTGCGATTACTTCGGGGTTCAGACCGTTTGTAACTAGAAACGAAACGGCTTTTCGGTGACGGATTTCTTTGAACATCTCGCCCAATCGAGGATAAAGCGTCGGCTCCCCCGACAAACTCATTGTATACAACTTTGGTTCAAGTGCATCCTCAAACTTTTTCAAATCAATTCCTTTCCGACCTTTAAAACCTGTCAACAACTTCTTCCTTGCTTCAACAATCCCGTCGAGAATTTCTTTTGGATTGTCGACATCTTTTATTTTTTCGTTCGAAGTATAATCTAAATTTCTCCAGCAATGAAGACATTTGTTCTCGCAGTGAAACAAACTCGGGGTCATTTGACAACAACCTGCAGAACCAATACCATAAAATTTTTCTTTCCAACAACTCGCGTCTCCTCGAATGGCATGCTTTGTCCAAAGACAAATCTTTACAGCACTATGATTTCCAACTATGCCGTAACCTTCTTCCTCCAGTTTCTCCTTGGCTTTTTTAATGCTACTAGGTCCCATAATAAAAAAATAAGGAGATCATTTATAAAATTAATCAAAAAAAATAAAAATAAAAATTTGTTTATTTACCTTCTCTTTTTCTTTCGAGTTACTTTTTTCTTAGCAGGTTTTCTCTTCACTACTTTCTTTTTAACGGGTTTCTTAGTAGTAGCAAGAGTCTTCCTTCTTTTTTCCATAGCAGTGACTTGTTTTTTAAGAGATTTAATCTTAATGTCGCACTGTTTTGGAGTTTTTGGTAAAGCCATGTTTTCACCTCAGTTTATTTAGTTAGGGATCCCTTGAACTAAACATCCCGATTTATTAACGATAAGTCACTTTAAATAGTTTATTAAATAATTCTGATAAACCAAACGAACATTAATAAAAGGAACACAAACAAAATCGCATAGGTTGCAAATTTAAACGCTTGTTTCGCGATTTTTTCTGAGCGGGTGATTGATAAGATTGTAAGATAAAAGAATCTTCCGCCATCAAGCATTCCGAGGGGCATCATGTTAAATAACGCTACAAGTAGATTAAGGACCATCACCCACCAAAGTAAATGATAGATAAAGTAAACAAACTCACCATCCCACGTCGGCTTATACAATGTAGAAGAATCTTTGAATGACATAAATCCTATTAAAATTTTCTGAATAAACCCTTTTGGTTCAACGTTAGAATTCCCAACGCCTAGGTAGGGTATACTACTATCTTGAGGGTGAGAGCCTAAATTAAAAATATACTCATGGATTCCGTCGTCATTTTCTGTTACAAACTTAACTTCGTCGCCAGGTTCCTTACTTTGTAAAAACTCTATTAGATTTTCCTGATTCATAATCTTTACATCGTCTGCCTGAATAATCGTTCCACGCATCTGCGCTAAGATTGCTGGTGCTTCGGGATAAACAATCAAAAAATCTCGATTGCTCTGATTCAATTGTACCTCTAAACGCTTGTCCATATAAAAGGTTCCGTTTGTAGTTAAGACTGTTGTTAAATTATCCTGATAACCAAAGCCAGTGATGTTTTCTAACGGGACTGCGGACAAAGCGTAGGTGTTAAATATGTATCCTGATGCGGCAAACGACGAGAAGAAAAACAGAACGTAAAGTCCATAAAATATCAACGCAAAAATAAGATTCGCGAAAACCCCGGCTCCTAAAACTGTCATCTGTTCTAATGTTTTCTTTTTTTCAAATCCTTTTTTTTCCTCCTCGACAAATGCTCCTAAAATTGGACCGAGAAAAACTAAACCTGTCGACTTAATTTTAATCTTAAACAGTCTCATAAAAACTCCGTGAGAAAATTCATGAACAATCGCGACAATCGCTAAAGCTACAATAAAATAAGTAAAATAAAATGGCGGGAAAAAGCTTTCCATTCCAAACAGCTTAGGGAAATATGGAATTAGCGGCGCAATCGGAGGGGCTTTAATCACTTTTGTAATCTCTGGATTCATAATATAAATCGAAAGCGTTTGTCCCAGCATCCAAATCATCACACCCATCAACGCAACACCGACGGCAACAACGATATATTTTAATCCATGCAATAGTCTCTTAAATTTATCTCCGACATAATTTATCGCCTTCATCCCAAATTTTGTTCGATACATAAAAATAATTCCTTCACGACTTAAACTTTTTTTCCGAGAGGAAAGAAACCAGGCTACAAATATGCTAAACAAAATCATAAACCCGACATCATAAACCCAAAAACTCACCATGTTAAAATATTATTTCTAAGGTTTATATAGGTACTGTCAGTTTTATTTTTAATAATCTGAATGTAATAAGTAGAAATTTTGGGCAAACAATTATTTCTTTCTGACAGGTCGGAAATCTCGTCCACCGCATTTTCGACATCGCGCTTTTCCTGTCAAAATTTTTAAGGACTCAAGTTTCATTTTGTGTTTACAAACTTTACATACAAATGCATTCTTGTATAATCTGTTTTGCGCAGCTGGAAGTTTTACAGCCATTACATCACCTTCTTGATTAATTTATCGCCTTCAACATCCCAGTATTCGACAGTCACGCCGTCAGTAACGGAATCTTTCAAATCTTCAGGAATTATCAAGTCATAGTTCTCAAAATTCTCGCTATCCATAATGCTCGCTGTTTCTCCATTGATTGACAAAACTTGTCCCTGTCTTTTGTTAATCATTGGGACTTCAAATCTATCGTGTCCTGGAACAACTTGAACTTTCTTTTTCCCGGTTAAAATCGAGACAGCTTCGAACCGGACTTTCGCGTGTCCATGTTTTCCGGTTTTAGAGACGTCCATTTTCTTAACTTGATAAACTCCACCGTCAATTATAATGTACGTGCCGACACGCATTTCCGTCGCATCAATAACTTTAGATACCATATTCATCAGAAAAAAAAATCATTTATAAAACTTTGCACAATAAACTTAAAAACCTCTATTTCTCCAAACCAATATGGCAATTAAGAAAAACGATTTTATCGAAGTTGAGTTTACTGGGGGAATCACAGGTACTGATGAAGTTTTCGATACGAATATAAAAGCTGATGCTGAGAAGGCTGGGTTAGATGTTAAGGATATAAAACCTTTTGTTCTTTCTGTGGGTCATAAAATGTTGCCGAAAGGTTTTGATGAGGATCTCGAGGGAAAAGAGATTGGAAAAATTTATTCTATTGATATTCAACCAGAAAATGCTTTTGGAAAACGAAATCCTCAGATGGTTCGGATGATTCCGACGAAGTTGTTTCATGAGCAAAAAATCGACCCGCAACGAGGTATGCAACTTTCACTCGACGGGCAACTGGTGAGAATATTGTCAAGCGACAGGGGAAGAACTTTGGTCGATTTTAATAATCCTTTGGCGGGGAAGAAGGTGACTTATAAGTATAAGATTGGGAAAATTGTAACTGATGAGAAAGAGAAGGTTGATGCGCTTCAGGAATTTTTGTTTAGGAAAAAGTTTGAGTTTGATGTGAAGGGCGAGATTGTTACGTTTAAGGTTGAGAAACAGATGGAGCCGTTTGTGAAAATGTTTGCGCCGAAGTTCGAGGAGATTTTGGGGTTGAAGGTTGGGGCTGAGGTTGTTGAGAAGAATAGAGATAATTAGCAGAACTATTATTACAAAAAATTAGTTATAAATTGTATAATCTATCTGCTTCTTTTATTACTATCTCATTTAATCTATTCTGAGACTTGATAACCCCTTTTAATTGATTTTCAATAATTTTAAAATTTTCGGATTCTTTTGTTAGACTACAAATTTCAGGCTTACTTGAATAAAATAAAAAAACGTTGCCATGATGACAATATTTATCTTCAGTTCTAAAATCAATTTGAACACCATTATCTTTTGCGATACGGGAAGCTACAATGCCAAAGGGGGCTGTGGCTAAATATCTATTTCTATTGGTAGCCGTATTAAAATAGAATTCATCCCCTATGAGAAATTGTTTATCACCCTCAATAGACTTAATATGAGAAACAAGTTTTTCATCCTTACCTACATATTGAACATCTATCCTCGCTACATCTTCTAAAATAATATCTGGACTCCATTTCTGTTTGCTCAACTTACCGTAATGACTTACAATTTTGTTAAGTTTTTCTGTTGTTATTACCATGATTATAATAAGACATCAAATCTATTTAAAAGAATTATCATTCTAGAATATACATTTTCTATCACTTTAAAAATAGATAATTATTCTCCCGAGCAATAATTATATTTAACAGGGATTATATCTACTAAATGCTCTAAATCCTTAAAAACTCTTATGACGGAATTTAATTATGGAAGATATACTAAAAGAGGGGGGTGTCTCTGAAATTTATCCCATCCCCCGGAGAGATGCGAATTCGGAGATAGACCATGAATTAGAGGAGATTTTGAAGAGGCAATCCGCGAGGATTAAGGTCGTTGGCGTCGGCGGGGCTGGGGGGAATACTGTTTCTCGGATGAGGGAAATTGGGATTAAGGGTGGTGAGATTATTGCGATAAATACTGACGCGCAGGATTTGCTTTATGCGAATGCAGACCAGAAGATTTTGATTGGGAGGGAGTTGTCGAAGGGTCTTGGTGCGGGGTCGAATCCGAGGATTGGGGCGGAGGCTGCGAAGGAACAGCAGCAGGAAATTAAGAAAAAGTTGGGGAATTCTGATTTGGTTTTTGTGACTTGCGGACTTGGTGGCGGAACCGGGACAGGTGCATCTTCAATCATAGCAGAAATCGCAAAGAAACAAGGAGCCTTAGTGATTGGTGTCGTAACGTTGCCGTTTACCGTCGAAGGGGCGAAGCGGATTGAGAATGCGATGGAAGGTCTTGAGAGGATGGAAGGGATTGTTGATACTTTGATTGTGATTCCTAATGATAAGCTATTGGAGCTTGCGCCGGACTTACCACTTCCGACGGCGTTTAAGGTTGCGGATGAAATCTTAACGAACTCTGTGAAAGGAATTACGGAACTGGTAACGAGTTCTGGATTAGTGAATTTGGATTTTGCTGATATCAAAACGATTATGGCTGATGGCGGTGTTTCTTTGATTGGGATGGGGGAATCGGATTCGAACGATAGGGCTATGGAGGCTGTGGACAAGGCTTTGAATAATCCGCTCTTGGATGTCGATATTAAAAACGCGAAGGGGGCGTTGGTTAATGTTATCGGCGGGACGGATTTATCGTTGGAAGAATACAAACAAGTTGTTCAAAAGATTGGAGAACAGCTTTCACCGGATGCGAAATTGATTTCTGGTGCACAGATTTCTAAGGATTTAGAGAAGTCCATAAAGGTCATGGTTATTGTTACAGGTGTTAAGTCTCCTCAAATTACCGGCGAGAGACTTCCTATTGAGGTGGCTCGGAGAAAGGATATTGAAGACGAACTTGGAATTGAATTCTTTGATGAATAAACTTAAAAACATCCGTTTCTCAAAACTGATATGGCTCCTAAATTTATAAGGAAATTGTCTTCGGAATATAATAAGTATCTTCGGGTTTGCAAGCTTTTGAAGAAACCTACTATGGAGGAATTCAAAACTATTTCGAAGGTGTCGGCGATAGGTATTTTGATTATTGGAGCGTTAGGTTTTGTGATTTCTATTTTGATGAAGAAGATGTTTTAATACTGACCTAAACCGCATTAATGTGACGTTCGTATCTTTCTAATGGTACCTGATAATGAATTCCCTGATGCAACCTTTCCCGGTTGTAATAGTTTACAAATTTAGTTAACGAATCTTCTCCTTTTTTG
>DAOWGX010000005.1 GCA_030641715.1 Nanobdellota archaeon | reverse complement strand
CGGGGAGGAGCACCAGCATCATTACAAAAATTCGACAAAGGATTAACAACCAACGTCGGTGAAATCTCCGACATCTACAAACTTGACTCGACCCAACAAACTCGAAAATATTTAAGATTAAAAAAATGGCAAGAAAGAGTTTCTACTTCCATCGAGAGAAATCTACGACTTGCAATGTCCGAATTACGAAGAGTCGCTTCATTCCTAGACCTTCCTTCCGTCGTCCGAGACGAATCCGCAAGAATCTACAACTTTGTCCTGCAACGAGGACTCGTCCGAGGACGCTCAATGGAATCTGTAATCGCGGCCTGTATCTACGCCGCCTGCCGTTCCTACAACATCCCAAGAACACTCGACGAAATCTCCAACGCCTCAGAAGTCGAACGAAAAGAAATAGGACGAACCTACAGATTCATAATCCGAAAAATAAAATTAAAAGTAACACCAAGTTCACCTAAAGACTACATATCGAGATTCTCCTCAACGCTACACCTGTCTCCGGAAACTCAAAACGAAGCATTAAAAATTTTACAAAAAGCCGAAGTCTCAGAATTAACATCTGGACGAGGTCCCGCAGGAATAGCCGCCGCTGCACTTTACGTCGCAGCCTTAGTTAACGATGAGAAAAAAACACAAAGAGAAGTTGCCGACGTCGCAGGAATCACAGAAGTAACAATCCGAAACCGATACAAAGAATTACTCGAAAGACTTGATCTCGAAGACAAAATAAAAATCAAAGAAAACGAGAAGAAGAAAAAGAAAGTTGAATAACTCTAATCATTCCCTCAGTAAAGCTACTAACTTTCTTGCATAGACTTATAGTATTCATCAAATGAACCCAAATTCATTTTGACCCTTTGTTTATCCAAATTATCCTCATCAAGAATTGAATAAGGTTCGCCCTCTAAAAATTGCGTTCCATAAATTTGTTTTTTATTTTCTCTGACAAGAATTCTATCTGTAAGATAAGCAGTATGTTGGTTTCTTTCTTTTGTTTTTGGCAAATCTTTCAATAGCTTCAAACAAAATTTTTGAAAATTAATATCATCTGAATGTTGAACAATTAGCCATGAATATATTTCACCTTGTTTCCCAATTTTCTCCTCGGACAACCAACCGTGATTAAAAATGATTTGTTTCAACCATTCAGAATTCTCATGACAATTTCTTACATATTCTTTCCCAAAACCTTGCTTACTCAATTTTTGATCTACTTTAAATCTCTGTTCTAATTCGGAAAATAATTTAGAGTTTAAATCCATTCATAATAAAATACCTAAGACATTAAAAAATTAGCGATTCTATCAATGAGGGGGGATGTGCCTGCCCCGCCTAATTATAACCAAAATATTAGGTAGGGTATCGAACCCGTGCTTCGAATCAATGAGGGAAGGAGGATTCGAACCCCCGTAGGCATAAGCCAATAGGTCCTAAACCTATCCCGTTTGACCACTCCGGCATTCCCTCATAATAGAAAACAAAGAAAGCAGTATAAAAAATTATCGAAACAAGAAACTAATAATCATACCTCGAAACAAAAACAATTTCACCATCTCTCCTCTCAAACTTATAATTAACACTCCCCCCGTCATCAGCAAGAATCTCCTGCGCGTCCTCGTCGTAACCCTTAATCGGAAGCGTTCCCCTGCCCTCAACCACGATAAACCTCGCACCATTCCTTTCCACAGCCAACCCAGCCCCCATCAAATCTTCCCACGTCACTTTCTCATTCTTAACCTCAACCTCCAAAACCTCGTCGACACCAGCTTCCAGCTCCTCCTCAACGACTCCCTCAACAACCTTCACGACCTCCCCCTCCCTCGCCTCAACAACAACCATCCGATAAACCGTCGCCTTCAACGCCAAAACCTCAGCCCTGTCCCTATTCGTCCCCGCACCAGGAATATCCTTCTCATAACCCTCCAAAGTAGAACGCCCAATAATATTATCTAATTCCAAAACAATCTCGCCAACCACCCCACTAGACGGCGTCTCCAAATCATCCCCCCTCAACCTCTTAATCCGTCCACGAACCGAAGCCAAACTTTCCTGAACCTGCTCAAGACTCAACCTCTCATTCTTAATCCAATCTCGTCGCTCATTAAGCAAACTAATCGAACTCCCTTCAATAGCCTCCAACACACCTAAATCTTTCTCAACACTCTCTACATCCAACCAACACCTCATCGAACTATCCCCGCAATAGCCGACATCCTTCCACCTCGAACCCGCCATCTGCATAACACCCTCAGACTCACAATAACCCCTCTCGCTACAATCAAATCCCTTCCCACAATCTTCCTTATCTTTGCAAACAACATAATCCTCACTAACAACTCCAACCCCAGGATTAAGCGACGCACAAACCCTCACAATCCCCCGAAGCGCAATCTCAGGATTAGCCATCTCCTCCACACCAGCCTGCAAATTCAAATTCACCGTCGACAAAGCCGACGGGCTCCCCGAAATACACTCCTTCTCCGTCGTGATATCCGACTTCTCCGCTTGCTCCTCGACATACTTCTTCTTAACATAATCCAAACCAAAATCCGTCGTAACCTGCCTAAACCCGCACTCCTCCCGAGCATCAATTACAACACAAAGTTCCTTATATCCCGACGGTGCCGTAAAATCAATACTCTCATCCGCAGAAGACCCTCGAGCAATATAACCCGACTTCACCTGCACCGACGGGTTCGCCCGATAATAACTCGTCTCCGGCGGATTCTTCAAATAAACCTTATACTGAACACCCTTATTGTTCCCCGCATAAATATGATAATAAACCTTATACTGCGAAGTCTCCGGAACCGTAGCCTCGGTAAAAAGCGTCTCAGAAAACTGAGCATAAAACTGCGTCGGACTTTCAGGCTCCAGCAGACTATCAATTATATTCGCTGAACTCGGAACACTCGTCCCGATAAACGCTTTGCAAAAAGTACTCCCGACCTCCTCGGTGCTCCGAATATTAAACGCCCTAAAAGCATTCTGTGCATAAACATCCTTAAAATAACTAACACTCTGCCTCATCACATTCCACGAATGCTGAACCAACGCGTACTCCCCACCACCCCGAACTCTCTGACCTGGAGAAATTATACTAGAAACAATACTCGGCAACAACTGATCCATCACCGGCGACAACTGCCTCCAGAAAAACTCGCACTTGTAAATCGACGTAATCTCGTCGCAAATCCCGACGAGCTCCCCCGTATCCAAACTGTGTTGCAAACAATCCGCCTCCGACCTCAAAATAGAAAGATACGATTCAAGCCCTGCATGAACCCCGCTCAAACAAATCGGAATCTTAATCCCCTCCTTAGCATTCGGCAAACATAACACCAGGCTCCCGATAATCCCCGTCTGAATAACATTGCTAACAGGCATCTTCCCCCCAAGATCACATCTCGACGGAGGACAAATCACAGGGTCGCAAACATTGAACATCAACAAACAATCAGCAGGACTCATAAAATCCTGACACTCAAAACCTCCCACGGAACTCATAGGACTTCCTCGCTTTATCATCTGGTCAAAAATATTAATCGTCACCTCTCCGTACTGACTCGACGCCTGCCTAATCGCTTCCCTCGCCCTATTATAAATTTTATTTACATCAATATCAGGACAAGAAATAAATCTATCGACAGCTCCAACAGTATTCACATCAAAACTCTGACACAGGTCATCACCAGTCCCTGTCTGCATCAACCCGTTCGGTCCAATATTACAAATATAAAAATTCCTAACATCTCCCGAAGCTCTATACCCTTGCACCGAATCATCGACGTAAGACCCGCCCGAATTCTTAACCCACACATACCACCCGTCATTCAATTCCTTCCCAGGAAAACCAAACGGAACAATCGCCGGCAATCCCTTATTGTTGCCATAATCATAATACTTAACCTGGGAATCATCATTCCTCCACTCATTCGAACAACTCCCCACTACCTCTGATGAAAAAACAATCTTCCTAAGCTCCTTCTTCAAATCCTCGTTGCCTTCATCATTAAGAACATTCTTCCAACTCGACACCTGCCCACAATTCTTACTACAAAGTTGAGCTTCTCTAATAGCCATTCTTCCCGAAGCAGAATTCTCCAAAACTAACCTATAAATTCTCCCGTCATAATTAAAATACTCTATCTTCGTCTTCCCGTCCTCGGCAAACTGCTCACTCCACTTCTTCAATGCGACATCCTTACTAACATGACTCTGAACCACCACACCCTTAAGCCCCAACTCTTCTAATTCTTTCAACGCATTAACATTATTTTCATTCTGCTTAACTTCCAACGCCTCATTCCTCAACGCTGCATCCATTTCCCCCTTAGCAATTTCCCTCGCCACCACACCCTTTCCTTCAGATTTCTCCCACAACATCACCGCCTGCAACTCCGACACACTCAAAGACTTATCAACAGACACATTAAACTTCTTCTCACCCCCTATATCAACTTCAATTTTTTTAGAACCAATCTTCCCGACCAAATCTTTTCGATATTGAGTATTATTAATAATTCCTTTCCCTCCAAGCAACCCGCCACTATCTCCTGTATTATCCTCCTGCACCGACCTCATATCCTCATTCACTACCTTATACATCGAAGTCATCTCCCCAACAGCCTCCTCAATCTCCGCACTCTTGGCATTATAACACGCCGTCCTCGTCTCATACTCAGAACTACTACCACAAATAACCTTATACTCAGCCATCACCTTCTGTCTCGCCATCGCCCCCCCGCTAAATCCACTCACCATATTCTTAACCATCAAAACCGTCGACGTCGCAAAACACGCACCCTTCAAACCCTTCACAACATTCCCCAACCTATCAACAATCCCCTCCCAACGAACAATCGACTCATTAATATTCTCCAACATCCTCTTCGTCTTCTCCGGAGAAAGCTCAATCCCCCTCTTCTCAATCCCAATCCTAAAAGTAAAATTAGCCTCGGTCTTCGTCCGCTTAACCTCAGGAATCAACGAAACATGTGCAACTTCATTAATCTCAACATTTTTAACATAAACCTCCACCCCATTAAACATTTCCGTCTCCCCCTCCAAAATCGTCGTAATCGGCTTCGACTTCACACCCTCGTCAATACCTCTAAAATAAACTTTAACCTTTCCAGGAAGAATCTCTGTAATTGAAAGATTACCTCCTCCAACCAATTCACTCCAACTTTCATTCACACCATTAACAATTCTGCCTCCAATTCTTAAATCTACCTTCTTTTCCCCTTCGTTGACAGACCTAAAATCAACAACACTAATCGAACGAAATTTATCAACCACATAAACACTAGTAAAAGAATCGCTATAATTCGTTCCATTCATTCTACTTAAATCATATCTCACTTGCTCAACAATCCTCGATGACGGATACTCCTTAATAAACAAACCCATCAAAACTTTCTTCGTCTTCATCTTCCCAATCTTCCCCGCCAAAACAATCTGTTCATAAAGTGCTTCTTCCCCAAACGTCTCTCCGTTCTCCTTCTCTGCTGTCCCATATGTTTCAACTAACTCATCGACGACAATCTTCCTCGACTTCTCAAAATACTCCTCAACCAAACCACTCGTTTTCTTATCCTCGTCGTCTATAACATATTCTTTCTCACCCACCTCCTCGCTTTTATCCTTAGTCAAACTAAGAAGCTTAATTTTCCCAGCCCCACTACAACGAATACTAATATTCCCTTCATTGTTCGCACTAACTTTCAAATCAGTCACAGAACATTTCCCATTCAAAAACTTCGTCCCATCACGAACCCAAAGCATCTGACCATCAATATTCAACAACGCCTTATCCTCCGGAACAACAATATCATTCAATTTAACCTTCAAACCCGCCCGACAATAGTAACCTGGAAGATACATTAAACCACTCGTCTCTCCTTCCTTCAAGTCAAACGTTCTAACAATTTTATCCTTGGAAGTTAAAACCTGAATTTTAGCCCGACCTTCACTAACACTTATCGTCCTCAAATAACCCCTGCCATTCCAAAACGACGACACTGCATAATCTTTATCCCATTCTTCCTCACCCATTAAAGGCAAATAATAATCCGCAGCTCCCGTTCCATAAGCCTCCTCAGCATCATAACGAATCGTCGCTGTTAAATTCCCTGCAATCCATTCAGCCATGTTCTCTTCGACCTTCTCCCGTTTCAAAATAATCACAACATATCCAATATTATTCACCATCGGATCGCCCAACAAAGTAGTATAAGATTTAACCGCTGCCCTCGCTGGATGAAACACGACACTACTCACACCCTCAGGCTTATTCTTAAAAGAAATCGATTTTATCGACGACACTTTAATCAAAGGATTAATCTTAATAGCATACAACTGACAAAACACCGGAACATTCTGCTCCTCCAATAAATCGCTCCTAACAACCGTCGGCGTACACCCTCCAGGAGGAATCCCAATAACAAAATCACTAGTAGCTTCGCACTGATCGTCTTCCATCTGATTCAAGATAGGCCAAAAATCTTCCATCTGCTCCGAATACAACCTATCAAAAGTCGGCTGGTAACTCTGCCAATTAGCAGAAGGATTTGAATAAGCAAAAACTCCCGACGACAAAACTATCCCTATCAAAAAAATCCCAAAGATTAATATTTTCTTATCCATTATACACCTAACCTCTTTTTAATTAAACCCATATCTCGTTTCACTAAACTCATATCCTCCCCCATATTATTAAAACCATTCTTAGCTCTCATCTCAAGCTCAATCTGCCTCTCACTCATGTCCCACATTTTCACAAGAACAAAACCCGCAACAACAGAAAAAACGGCTAACTCCGTCGGGCTATCCCCAAAAATCAACCACAACACTAACACAACAGCAATCAATAAAAAAATCCACGCCAAGACATTCCTAAAATTAATTCTCATTTCCACGCCCTCCCAGTAAACACCAAATACCCGATAAAAACCAGCAACGTTACAAAAGCTATCCAAAACCAAACATCATCCCAATTTATTTTTTTCGCCATCATTCAAACTCCAAATAGACTACTTCGTCCTCGACATTCATATAATTCGCCTGCAAACCTTCCAAATCCTGCGGCAAACCAAACAAAGGTACATTAATATTTAATTCATTCGCGTTCTCCAACTGCTCCGAAGTCATATACTCCTGCGTCTTCCCGCCACCGACGACCGCAAAATCAACATTAATCTCAGGAAGATTAATCTCATAACACTTTTCAGTTTCTCCCCCGAACAATCCCGCGAGTCCTCCCTCCGGAACATCAACACACTCACTCTTGCTCGTCGCTGGAAACTTCAAAGACGAATTATCATAAACATAAACAGACACATTATAATAACCTTCCACCAACTCAACCGACTTCATATCCGGATAAAGCACCACAGCCGAATAATCTTCGGAGATAAAATTAACCAACGCTTTTTGAACATTACCCAAGTCTAAACGCAAATCATACTTCTTACCCAAAACAATATTCGCAATCTCGCCATCATTCGTTGAAATTTGATATTTCGCATCCGCATAACCTTCAGCAGTCGCAAGAATAAACCCGTTAACACACTGAGGCAATTCGCCATGCAAAACAGCGTCGCCATTTTCTAATTCAGTTTCACCAATCTCGCAAACAGAATCCAAGCATTTAAACTGAATCCTCGCCGGAACAGGATTCAAATCAACATCATAAGTATGAATATCGACCAACTGATTTCTAAATTCACAAACCTTCGACTCGACAGACACACCTGTCATCGTTGGCATCGCTTCCCTCGCCTGATTCTTAGAAATCACAACCGCAATAGGAAACTGAAAAATCTCCTCGCTATCATAAAATTGAACCAGAACAGGAAAGCTAATATCATAAACCAAATGATAAGGTACATAACAGAAACCCAACATCCCCATACCTTCCTGCAAACCCGCAGGCTTAGCAACCCGATCTCCATAAATCTCAACTCTCGTCGGCCAATCCGAAGAATACATAAAATTCATATTCTCATCAATCTTCAATCCTACATCAGTCACAAAATAATTACGCTCTTTCGAAGACAAATCGTAATAACTCCCTTCCAACTTCAAAGAAGGAATATTCGAAGCAAGCCCTCCAATAATATTCTGCCTAATTTCCTCATCAACAAAAATCTTCGGAGTGCAACCAATCTCCGTCCCTGTCACCGGAGCATACAACCTCATAACATCCAAAGCGTACTTCTCCAAAAACATGCTCGTCTTCTCAAAATTATAAACCTCAATCGCCATATCATAAAACTTACCCAACTTGCTATTCACCGAAACCTTATGACTACCAACAACCGCCGACTGCCCACCCTTGAAAATCGTCAACTTGTTGTCCGCTTCCAAATCAACATTCAACTTATTTATATCCACCTCAACGCTGCCCTCACCAACATAAACCTCGTAACCCATCTTTTCAAAATCACTAAAATCGCAATCACCAATCCTATCAGAAACATATTTCTCTAACCCCCTCTCCATCCCACTCTTCGTCGGAACCTGCTCCCTCAAAAGATTATTCCCCGAAACATACATCCAATACGGAACCGGCTGACCAAGAAAATCCAACTGCGAAGAAAATGGCATATAAGCAGAACCCGGCTCAAAATCCGGAACCTCAATATATCCTCCCTGCTCCCCCAAAAGACTAACACCTTGCTTCGTCGTCGCCTCCAAACACGAAAGATAGTAATCATAGACCGGCCTCAAATCCTCAGGCATACTCTCGACAAAACTCGACCTCAAAGCAAAATACCCAACAACCGCAGCGACGACAACTATCGCAACAATAATAAAAATCGTCACCTGCCCTTTTTTATTCATTTTCTAATTTTCCTCCTAATCAATTCCATAATCTCACTATTAATATCCTTTTGTATACTCTCCTTAAACTTACGCCAAAGCTCCTCATCCTCCACTAAAAGTAAATATTTCTTCATACCATCCTCTAAGATATATAATAAAACCTCACTTATAAATATTTCTAAGTAACTTACTTAGTAAGTTAGTTACTAAGAATCCTTTTCTACATGATAACACTTTCCATTATTAATATACACTTGATCAGCATCCAACAATTCCTGAAAAACATCTCTTAATTCTCCCCTATCAAAAATTCCAATTCCCATTTTTGTTGCGTAGCACCTTACTTCCTCAATTAACATATTCAAATCATACTCTCCAGAAGATTCCTCAAGAAGAGTCTCCATGGAATTTCTAATTCTTACAGATTTTTCCGTTTGAAGTATAGCTTCAAGACCTTCAGCATCATGTCTATCCAACACCTTCTGCTTCGCATCCCTATATAAACTTCTACCAGTTTCATAAACCCCTGAAGCAACATTCGTTACAACAGGGATTAACAATACCTCTGGATGACCCTTGCTCACAACATAACCATAACCTATAATTTGACCCATATCTGCTACAAAACCTGTTACAAACCCTGCAGCTACCCCCGTATCTTTAACAGTCCATAATGGAAATTTTACGTCCCTCTTATATTCCCTAACGCTCCTTCTAACAGAAGGGACTACATAAGGCAGTATTACCATTCCCTTAGTCCCTTCATACCATTCCTCAGAAAAATCTTTCAATGCCTTGCCTGTTCTAGAAAACTTTTCTTTTGTAAATTTACTCTTAATTCCGTTCCAAACCTCTCCCCACACCTCTCCTTTCGTTGGCCGATATTTTTCTTCCATAATCTATTGGATAAATTTTAACATTATAAGCATTTAGCTACTCTACAACCCAAATAAAATGACCCTGCCAAGAATCGAACTTGGGCCCTATCGAAGTCAACGATATGTTCTCCCATTAGACTACAGGGTCAAAGACAATGTAGCCTCAATGAAACTGCTATACAGTTACTTTAGACTACAAGGTCATACAAGCAAACAACCTTTTCAATTTTTAACCCTTCCGCTTCCCAACCTTCCCGCCCCGAACCTGCCCCCAATTCTCATCAACAAATTCAAACTTCAACTCCCCAAAATCAACCTTCGCCACCCCGCACAAATCCCTAAAAAAATCCTCCGGCAACAACCGAGACTCGTTATAATAATTCTTCAACGTCGAATACGGAACCCCAAACCCAAACTGCAAAATCCCCCTCAGCGACGGAGAATTAAGTTTCCCAATAACCAACTCCAAAAACTTCCTCTGCTCCCCCTTCCCAAACCTAACCCTTCTCATCCAAAACAAAACAATCCCAACTTAATAAAACATCTCATAGCCAGTTCCCCAAGTCTTCCCCCTCTCCCTTTCTAGGTTCCCCGCTCCCCGCGAATAAAAATTTTAGTCGCAGGTGTCCATTTCCGATGGACGGCGACGTTAAGAAATTTCTATTCGCATTAAATACGATAACTAAAATTCATTTTTCACGCGAAATTTTTGTGTAACAAAAATCAAATGAAAAATGAATTTTAGTTATCGCTAAATAAGAGGGTACAGAACCGAGGGAGATATCTCCCTGGGTTAGTACGGGACCACATAAACACAAACTTTAAAAGGCGAAATTCAAAAGAACTATCATGAAAAGACCAAAGACGACCAAAAGATACTGTCCTTATTGCAAAAAGAAGACTGAACAGAAAGTAAAAGAACCCAGCAAAGGGAAACCGAGTAGTATGAAGCGAGGTAGCAAAGTTAGAATGAAATTGCGAGGCCTCTGGAGAGGAATCGGCAACCAAGGAAAATATTCACGTATGAAAAATCAGGCAAAGAAAAAAAGAAAGACAACTAAAAAAACAAACTTGATGTACACATGTACCGAGTGTAAAAAATCTAAATATCAAAAAAAAGGAACGCGAACCTCTAAAATCGTAATCGAATAGAATGGCAGAAAGAAAAAGATACATAGACATTGAAATTCCAATTCTCGACTCAACAATGAGAATACTCGGAACCCCCGAAGACCTAAATAACAAAACAATCAAATTAGACCTAACACGAAAACTTCGAGGAAAAGGTTTGACAGTTACATTTAGAATTGTAAACCGAGAAGGAAAACTCTTCGGAATTCCAAATAAGATGGTGCTCGTAAGCTCTTACATTCAACAAATGATAAGAAAAAGATGCGATTACGTAGAAGACTCTTTCAAAGCACAATGCGCAGACATAAGAGTAACCGTAAAACCCTTCTTAATTACACGAAAACGAGTTTCTAGGGCTATCCGAAAAAACCTAAGAAACACAACAAAAGAATTGCTATTAGAATATCTAAAAGAAAGAGACTACAGTACTATCTGCAACGAACTCTTAGACAACAACCTTCAAAAAACACTATTTCCAAAACTAAAGAAAATTTACCCGCTTTCTTTCTGTGATTTAAGAGTATTCGAAACAAAAGAACTAGAAAAGATTGATATTGAAAAAGTTTTAGAGAACCAAGTCAAGGAGATTATTGAAGACGACATTCAAGAAATAAAAGAGGAAACTTCTAAAGAATCCACTAAAGACACCTTAGACACCGAGCAACAAGAATGATTCAACAAACACTAGTTCTCATCAAACCCGATGGTGTTGCTCGGGGATTAACGGGAGAAATTATCAAACGATTCGAACAAAAAGGATTAAAAATCGTAGCACTAAAATTAGTAAAAATTGACAACGACCTCGCAAAACAACATTACACCGAAGACATTTCAAAAAGACGTGGAGAAAAAGTACGAAACCTACTCCTAGATTTCATCACAGAAAGTCCTGTAGTAGCAATGATAATTGAAGGAGTTAACGCAATCGAAAATGTCCGAAAAATAGTAGGAACAACAGAATCCAAATCCGCATTACCAGGGACAATTCGAGGAGATTTCTCACACGTCAGTTTTTCCTATGCAGACGAAAAAGAAATCGCAATAAAAAATTTAGTTCACGCATCCGCAGACGAAACCGATGCAAAAAACGAAACTGCCCTATGGTTTTCCATCGATGAAATTTTCGACTACAAACGCTCCGGCGACGAACACATTCTATAAGCACAATACTTAAAAATCACCCAACCAACTAAAACATATGCCTGTGTAGCTCAGTGTTAGAGCATCTGTTTTGTAAACAGAGGGTCGGGGGTTAGACTCCCTCTACAGGCTTCGAACTTTTTGGCAACAGACCAATGAATCAAAAACTCCTATTTTCCAAGACACCTAAAATCTACGTTCAACTAATCTATAAATAAGTTTTCGATAAAACAGTATACACTTGATCTCGAGGACGATATAACAATACCCCGCTATCCACCAATTCACTTAAATACATTTTTACAGTCATCGCTGGAGCAATTCTAAATATTCCGCCTCTTTCCTTAATAGTATCCAACAAGGAACCATGAGTAAAACTATCCTTATTTGTTATAAAATCATCAAGAGTATCTCCTGCAACCTCGCATCTTTTACCCATATACAATAATTTTACAAGGCAAGTTTATAACCTTTTTGACTTTCTGTTAAAAGGCGTCAAAACACTTAAAAACTCCAATTCTCACCAAACAATATGCCAGGAAAAAATAAACCAAAACGACTTGACAGAAACAAAAGCTGGAGAGTCGCCAGAAGAAAAAATAAAAAGAAAATTTTAACCGAAGGTAAAAGTAGAAATAGAAAACCAAGACCAAAAAAGAAAATCTCAAAAGAATAATTTTATTCCACCAATCTAATCGTCATCAATAACCTCAACCCGCTTATCCTTCTCAAGAATTTCAACAAGCTCATTCTTCAAATTAGCAACTTCCCCCTTCTCAAAAGGACCAACTTCACCACCCTCAAAATCTAAAAACTCCGGAACGTCTTCCAAAAACCGAACCAACCTATGCTTCAACTCATCCTTCTGTGCCCCATTCATCTCCGCGTTCATATTCTCCTCGCCCCGCTCAAGACTCTTCACAACCTCCTCAAACAAATCTTTCTCAAAATTCAACAAATTCTCAAAATCCTTCTTACTAATCCCGACTTCCGACGCCACAAACGCCAAATTCAAAAGTTTCTTCTTTCGGTTCCTCAACAAATCTCTAAAACTAGAAAGTGCATTCTCTAATTTCTTCTTATTTTTTATCGCCATATCCGAAAACAAATCCTCCTCCTTATTCAGAAACTCCCTTTTCTCACGAAAATACTCCGCAGCATCAACAAGAAACTTCTTTGACAAAAGTTGCAATTGCTCCGAATATTTCTCCTTCCTCATCGCTTCATAAATATCACTAAACGTTATCATAAAAAACAAAACTATCCGCTGTTTAAAACAATTGTTATACTCTACTCAGAGGATTTATAAGATTGAATTTCCTCTAGAAAATATGTTCGGGACATTAAAAGAAAAATTAAAAAAATGGATAAAGAAAAACAAAGAAGCACCAGTTGAAACTGAAAACAAAAAACATCCTTCAAAGAAAAAAAGTACTAAAAAAATCAAAGCCCCTAAAAAACAAAAAGACAAATTAGAACAGTCAGTCACAGAAACTATCAATACGCCAGCTAAAAAAGAATTCTTCATAAAATTCAAAAAAAGACTGACCGAAGAAAAATTCAACGAACTCTTTGAAGAACTCGAGATGATTCTCCTACAAAACAATGTGGCATACGAATCCGTCGAAGCAATCAAAAAATCCCTCGAAGAAAAACTAATAGGTAAAACCCTAAAAGAAATCAACCTCTCAGAAGAACTAAAAAACGCAATAGAATCAATCCTCATCAACCCACCAGATTTCATCAAAACCATCAAAAACTCGCTAGAAGTAAAATCCCCCTTCATAATAGTCTTCATGGGAATCAACGGTTCGGGGAAAACAACAACCATCGCAAAAATCGCAAACTATTTACAAAAAAATAACCTATCCGTTTCCCTCGCCGCCGCAGACACTTTTCGTGCAGCCTCAATCGAACAAATCCAACAACACACCGACAAACTCAAAATTCACCTAACAAAAAAAGACTACGGTTCCGACCCCGCTTCCGTAGGATTCGATGCAATCACTCACGCAAAGAAAAATAAAATCGACGTCGTCCTAATTGACACCGCAGGTCGAATGCAAAACAAAAATTCGCTAATGAAAGAAATCGAAAAAATTGTAAAAGTAACGAAACCTGACATGAAAATATTTTTAGGCGAATCAATCACCGGCAACGACATGACAGAACAAGCAAAAACCTTCAACGAATCAACAGACATAACCGGAGTCATCCTTTCAAAATCCGACGTCGATGAAAAAGGCGGAACTGCAATCTCAGTCTCCCAAGCCACAGGAAAACCAATTCTCTTTTTAGGCACCGGACAAAAATATGAGGATTTGGAAATTTTTGATAAAAAGAAAGTTGTTGAGAAATTGGGATTATGAAAAGAAATGCGCGTAAGCTAAATCTAAATTCCCATAAAACACAGAAGGTCTTATTGTAAAAAAATTTTTAAGTTCATCACATTCAACTCCTTCCTTGTCATAAAAACCACTGTATTCTCCAGGACTTTCTAATTTACAAACTTCACGCCCAGGCCACTTATCATGAATCCTACAGATAGAGAGAGCTCCAGAATGAGGATATTCCTTATAACGATAAATCCCTTTAAAAAAACCACTCTTCCCTTTTTCAAAAGAATAATCTAACAAATAATTTTTTCCAGAATAAACTTTAGTAAAATTAAGTCGTTTTTCCTCAAGAATTCCCTTAATTTTAGAAGAACCCCACTTATCCATTAAATTTCCCTCGAAGATAGTTTTTTCAGAAAAACTAATATTCCCCCTAAAAGGGAAAGATTCCCGCGAGGGATTACAAGTGTAAAAAAACCCAGAAATACCTCTAACAGAATTTTCTCGATTAATCTCCATAGATAGATAAATCATAAACACTTTATAAGAACTTATAGTATATAGAACATATAACCCAAAATTTAATAACCCTCATTCTCCTCCCTAATCCATGGTACTAGACAAACTAGGCTCAGCCCTAAAATCCGGAATAAAGAAGATTTCAAACGCAATCTTCGTAGATAAAAAACTCATAGATGGAATCATAAAAGACATTCAAAAAGCCCTAATCGAAGCAGATGTAAACATCGAACTCGTCTTCGCACTTTCACAAAAAATAAAGAAACTCGCTTACGACGAAACCATAAAAGGCATCGACAAAAAAGAACAACTTATCAAGCTCATTCACGACGAGATTACCTCACTTTTAGGCGAAAACAAGCAACTCAAACTCCCGAAAAAAGCAAGCCTCATGTTCCTCGGACTCTACGGTGCAGGTAAATGTGTTCATGAAAAAAGTAACATACAATTAACTTCTGGGGAAATAATCTCTGCAAAAAAATTCTATGACAAATACAATTTCCTAGAACCCGAAAAGTTAGAAGACGGAGAAATAATTAATGTAGAAAATGAGAAAATTTTTGTTCCATCATTTAATAAACAAACTTGCAAAATTGAAAACAAAAAAGTAACTCATTTATGGAAATTACAAAAAGAAAATTTAATTGAAGTCCACCTCGATAATGGAAATGATTATTCAATAAAAGTTACTCCTGAACACCCTTTCTTTGTTTTAAGAGAAGGGAATGTAATCCAAATAAGAGCCGAAAAACTCACCCCAAACGATTTTGTCGCCATACCCCAAAAATATACCACAAACGGAGAAACAATAAATTTATTCAAAGACATAAAAAATTTTGACATATCAACATACTTCTCTCAAGAAGAAATAAAAAACATCCTAAAAAAAGAAAATAAAAACATAAAAGAAATTCACAAAAAATTAAAACATAAAATAAACTATTGTTACTTCACACAGGAATTAAAAAAGGGAAAAATCCCTTTAGAATTAATAGATAGTAAAAATCACAACACTCTTCAAATAAAAAGTAAAAACAGTAATAAAATAATCACATTCCCATTATATCTAACAAAAGAATTTTCAGAATTCTTAGGATATCTAATAGGCGACGGACATATTGAAAAACGATATATTGAAATCACAAATGAAGATCCCGAAATAATAGAAAGAGTCATAGAATTATCAAAAATGTTATTTAATATAATTCCCTCAATAAAAAAAGACGAAAGAACAAGAAATCTTCATCAGATAAGATTAGCTTCAACAACTCTCGTAAAAACAATCTCAATATTTAATCTAACCCCTGGAAAAAAAGGAAGAAACCTCAAGATTCCGAAACAAATCTTAATATCAAACAACGAAACAATAAGAAGTTTCATTCAGGCATACTTCGATTGTGATTCATATCCATCAAAAAATAAAAGGCATATTGAAATATCATCCGAAAGCAGACCCTTGCTAAAAGAACTAAACATGCTCTTGCAAAGATTCGGAATTATTTCCTCATTTTCTAAAAAAGAAACTAACAACAAAGAATATTTTAGATTATGTATCTCTGCAAGATACGCAGAAAAATATAGTGAAATTATAGGATACAAAATTAAGAGAAAACAAATTGTTTCAAGGAATTATAAAAATATAGGTATAATTCAGGGAAATGGAAAACAAGACATGATTCCAATGGGAAAATTCCTAGAACAATTAAGAGTAAGTCTCGGATTTTCAATAGGAGAAATACAAAATAATGCAGTTTACAGTTATGGGATTTATGAGAAAAAAGGTCTTATCTCAAAAGAAAAATTATTAAAATTATTTTCATTTTATATTACTAATAATAAAGGTCAGTTTAATTTATTTCTAAACAATATTAAAAATAATAATCTAAAAAACAATCACTCAAAAGAAGCAATAAGCAGCATCCTATATCATCTCGAAAAAAACAAAATTATAACAAAAATTAACTCGACTATAGAACTCACAACAAAAGGAAATCAAACTTTAAAAATGTATAATTGCTTTGACTCGAAAGACAGTATAGATAAAATAAAAAACCTTGCTCTTTCAAATGTAAATTGGATCCAAATAAAAAATACAAGTAGAATAAAAAACGATTCCGATTTCGTCTATGATCTAACCGTCGAAGATAATCACAGTTTCATTGCAGAAGGAATTATAGTTCACAACACCACAAGCATCGCAAAACTCGGATTCTACTACGCAAAACGAGGAAGAAAAGTCGCCCTCCTCGGACTCGACACCCAACGTCCCGCAGCAATGGACCAGCTCGAACAACTAGCCAAAAAAGCAAACCTCCCAGCATTCATAGATAAAAAAGAAAAAGACCCTCTGAAAATTATAAAACAATACGAAAAAGATTTGGAAAAATACGACTTAGTTTTAATCGACACCGCCGGACGAGACGGGCTCAACAAAGAACTCATTAAAGAAATCGAAAAGTTAGACAAAAAATTAAAACCAGATTATAGAATTTTAGTCATGCCTGCCGACGTCGGACAAACCGCAAAAACCCAAGCAGAAGAATTCCAAAAAGCGCTTTCAATCGACGGAGTCATCATCACAAGAATGGACGGAACCTCAAAAGCCGGCGGAGCCCTAACCGCTTGCGCAGAAACAAAAGCCCCTGTTTTCTTCATCGGAGTCGGAGAACAAATCCACGAAATCGAAACCTTCAACCCGGAATCTTTCATCCAACGACTCCTCGGAATGGGCGACCTCCAGGCACTACTCGAACACGTCAAATCCGCAACCGACGAAAAACAAGCAAAACGAATCGAAGAACGACTACAAGAAGGAAAATTCACTCTCCTCGACCTCTACTCCCAACTCGAACAAATGAACAAAATGGGAAGCATGGACAAACTAATCGGAATGATTCCCGGAATGTCCGCCGCAAAAGTTCCAAAAGATGTCTTAGCAAAACAAGAAGACAAAATGAAACACTGGAAAAACGCAATCTCCTCAATGACTGAAGACGAAATCGAAAATCCTGAAGTTCTAGAAAAACAAACCTCCCGAATTAAAAGAATTGCAGAAGGTTCAGGAACAACAACAACAGAAATTCGGGAGTTGTTGAAGCAATATAAAATGCTCAAAGAAATGATGGGAATGCAGGGCGGTTTAGCCGAGGGAAAGATTGACCAAAAAATGATGCAGAAGATGGCGAAGAAGTTTCGGGGGAAGGTTAAGTTTTAAAAACAGTCGATATTAATCAATCCCCCGTTACAGCAAAAGTCCTTAATAATTAATGTCTTCATTTTACTAAAAACCCTAAACAATCACTAGAAAAATTTAGAATACTTTCAAAATCCTTCCCCCCCAAATCATGAGACAATATTCTTTCAGAATCCAAGGGTAACTTAATTTTATCCCCATACTTTTTCTTAAAAAATAACAACAACTCTTCTTTCTTCAAGACCCCCTCATTAACTAACATAGCCCTAAGAAATGTTTTAAAAAGAAAATAAGAAGCCTCAAGTTTATATTCTTCATCATCTAAAGAGTTCCTCAAGGAATGTTTTTGGTCTACAACTAACATTTCAAATAAATGTTGATTTGTTAATATAAAATTCATACTTTTGAAAACATCTTCACCATATAATATTCTTTTATTTTTATCCTCTGCAAGATTTTTATAAAAAAACAAATCGTGAGGATTATGAATAACATTCAATTCGCTTTTTCCTACAAATACTACCGAAATAAAATACCTTCCTTTCCTTTTTCTGGCTGACCCGCTAAAATCAAAAACAACTTCCCCATATCTCTCTTCAAAATTTCCAAT
Organism: Nanobdellota archaeon; assembly: GCA_030641715.1. Classification (GTDB taxonomy): domain Archaea; phylum Nanobdellota; class Nanobdellia; order Pacearchaeales; family GW2011-AR1; genus JAGVXH01. The sequence goes on along the minus strand of DAOWGX010000005.1, from coordinate 1,315 downwards.
TATCTTAATCAATTTTAAAATCTCTTTAGTAGAAACAACGCCTTTTTTGAAATAAAAAATCAAATCAATATCATGGAAATCTTTTGAATAAGTAGAAGAACCAAATTGAATAATTCCTTTTAAATCCAATTCCTTTGAACACACCTTAACAAAATCACCCAACACTTTTTTAATCTCCATACCAATTTAAAGAAAAAACAATTTAAAAAGTTAACCCATTAAGATGATTCCAAAAACCTCTTAAATCAAATATCTCTTAGTTAAACATGAAACTGAAACTAATCTCCCAAGGAGCCGAAGCAAAAATCTTCCTAGATAAATCAACAATCCTAAAAGCAAGAATTCCAAAAACCTACCGTCACCCCCAACTCGACAACCAAATCCGAACCCGCCGAACCCGTTCCGAAGCAAAAATCCTCACCAAAGCCCACACCCTAAACATAAACGTCCCAAAAGTCCTAAGCACAAATAAATTTGATATCCAACTAGAACACATAGAAGGAGACAAACTCTCCGAAACCCTAAACTCCTACCCCGAAAAAAAACAATTCGAAACCCTGCAAAAACTCGGAGAACAAACCGCCCTCCTCCACAAAAACAACATCATCCACGGCGACCTCACAACCTCAAATACAATCCTCTCTAATAACAAAGTATTCCTAATCGACTTCGGACTCGGATTCATCTCGACAAAAATCGAAGACAAAGCCGTCGACCTCCACCTAATCAAACAAGCCCTCGAAGCAAAACACTTCCAAAACCACAAAGAGTTATTCGAACAATTTACAAAAGGATACCGCTGGACAGACTCAAAGAAAATCCTAGAACGATTGAAAATAGTAGAAAAACGTGGACGATACAAACACTAAACACGTGGACGATACAAACACTAAACTTTAGCAAATCTTTGATTTGATCATGATCTTCCTATGGAAGAACTTAAAAATCCCCTAACTCTCTCAACGTTATTAGTCCCGTAGTCTAGTGGTCAAGGATGCAGGGTTTTGATCCCTGTGACCCAGGTTCGAATCCTGGCGGGGCTATATGGCAGGATGAGAACCGATTGGTTCGACGAGCAATTTACTCCGAGTAAAAAACAATTCAAATATAGATATTTTTACGAGGTGTGAATTGTGAGCACTGGCGGGGCTATTACATAAAACCTTTAGCTCACCAGAGATACCTACTGGGTAAAAACTTGTTTTTAAAAGTAACCAATGTGCAATCAGGTGACATATGTCACTAGTACCGAAAATTAGTTCGCGCGTAAATTTGACTAATTTACATGGAAAAAAATGAAATTAGAAAAATATTT
>DAOWGX010000014.1 GCA_030641715.1 Nanobdellota archaeon | reverse complement strand
TTTCTGCATTGATTGTATGAATGTCCTTTAAGTTTAAGTTTAAAAAATATTTTTCTAATTTCATTTTTTTCCATGTAAATTAGTCAAATTTACGCGCGAACTAATTTTCGGTACTAGTGACATATGTCACCTGATTGCACATTCAAATTAACTTACCTAAAAGTTCCTTAAAATCTCAACCCTAAAATTATATTTTATTTAGCCTCTCTTAACCTAATAATACATTCCTCATATGGCACAAGTCAAACCCCGTCGCCAAGCCCTTCCTCGCAAATAAAAATTTTAGGTATAGGCGTCCATTTCCGATGGACGATACCGTTAAAAAATTTCTATTTGCACAAAATACGATATTTAAAATTCATTTTTCATTTGGTTTTTGTTGCACAAAAACTTTGCGTGAAAAATGAATTTTAGTTATCGCTAAATAAGAGGGTACACAACCGAGGGAGATATCTTCCTGGGCTAATTATTCTCCACCCTCGGAGCCAACACAAATCCGACCCCCATCTTCTCCCCCGGAAAATCCAACCTCAATGGATAATCGCTAGAAAAATTAACAACAACCTTATCAGAAATCTTTACTGCTTTAATGAATTTCATCATATACTCCAAAGAATACTTCGCCCGCCCAATCCCTGAAATCTGCGCCTCATCACCAGAAAATTCCGTCCGGGCCGAATTCAAATTCCCAGAACCCTCGACCATAAAAAACTTCTCACCCGCAATCAAAGCACAAGAATCCGCGACAATACTCGAATCCTCAATCGCCTGGGAAAAACTCGAAGAGTCCATCTCAACCTTGCAAGCAAAATTCAAATCAGGCACGTCTTTATCCTCACTCTCAACATTAATCAGAGCCAAACTAAAAACCCTCTTAACCTTGTCAAAAATAGAAATCTTCAATTTATTATCCTCCCCTTCAAAAACAACACTCGACGACATCGACGCCCTTCTCAAAATCTTTTTCAAATCTTCAAGATTCACACCCCAAACTTCAGTTCCAATATCATATTGCGAAAAATTCTCTTTAGGTAATTTAAAAATCACGAGCGCAACATTCGCAGGATCTACCGCAACAATCGACATCCCGTCCTCAAGCAATTTAATCCGCACCTCAGAAACTAACTCTGAAATTATTCGAATCGCATCACTCAATAATTTCGGGTTGTCTAATTTTAGTATCATGATTGATTAAATTTTAGTTCTTATTTAAAGATTATTGTGGTCAAAACTTAGCTCCCAAAATCCTTAAAATAAACTCTTCTATTTCTTTAATTATATTTTTATTCAAAGAAACTTGCAGACCATAAGACGTCGGCTTCGTAACAATCCACCTCTTCCTTATCAAATCCTTAGCAACCTTTCCAATGTCCTTTCCAAGATGCCCTGGAAATCCTTTTTTCAAAGTATCAAAATGAGTATGCTTTCCCCCAATTACTTTCTTTCGTCGAAGATTATACAAAACAGTCGCAGCGATTACCTCTTCCTCCATTACAAATCAATCAAAACCAAATATTTAAATGTTCCTAATATTGAAATATAAAAGCACAAATAGAAACATATATATACTAATATTATAATACAATAATATGGAAAACGAATCAACATTCCTCGAAGTCTTCGGGAACAATCCTGTAATGAAAGTTTTAGATTTTCTCATATCTTTCCAAATGTTCGACTATCCTTTAACAGAAATCGCAAGAAACTCTGAAGTCAGTTACTCAACCCTTCAAACATTCTGGGAAAAATTGGAAAGGAATAACATCGTCATGAAAACGAGAAGAGTTGGAAAATCAGACCTTTATAAGTTAAACACAAAAAATCCTGCCGTGCAACAATTAATAAAATTAGATTGGAATCTGACAACTGGAACTCTCCAAGACCAAGACCAAATTCTTTCCATCTAACCAACCATAACAATCCCTAAATCGAATTAAATGAGATTTTCGAGCAAAGCGAGTCGACAACAACAATAAAAACTCTATTATCTTGATTCCATTATGGCAGAACCCTTAAAAAAAGTCCAGGTTACAGCATTATCCTACTACGCACGAAAAGAGATTCAACAGGCAATGTTCGAGTTCTGTAACCACCGAGAAACCATCGCAAATTTCAACAACAAATTCTTTGCGAAACGACCGGATTGTTTTGACTACTCGACAGATATTCTCAATGCCGCCCGACAAGGTGCAACATCCTTCCACTGTTCCGAAGAAATCTGGGAAAACCCCCTCGACATCAACACAGACATGACCCCCGAACAATACAACAAAATCAAAACCGGCTGGGACTTCCTTATAGACATCGACTCGAAATACTTAGACTATTCAAAAATCGCCGCGAAACTTCTCATCGCAGCATTAGAACACCATGGAATAAAAAACATCGGAATAAAATTTTCCGGATCCAAAGGCTTCCATATTCTCATTCCTTTCAGAGCATTTCCTAGAGAAGTCTCAAATGAATCTACTAAAGACCGCTTCCCCGAATGGCCAAGGTTAATCGCAGGATATATCAGTGAAATGATTCATGATAAACTCACAGAACAAATCCTCGAGCTTTCAACTGAGGACGATATAGAAAAACAAGGTAAAACTCTTTTCGAATTGAAGTGCAAAACATGTGGTAACGAACCTTTGACAAAGACAATTGGGAAATATGTCTGCCCAAATTTCAAATGCAAAGCCGAAGTCGAATCAATGAAATCGAACCGAAAACAAATGCTCTGTCCGTCTTGCAACGATAAAATGAGTCGAGTCTCGCTCTCAGAAGTTTTAATCTGTGAAACTTGCAAAACAAACTCGAAAAAAAATCCCGAACTATTCGAAAAAAAAGCATCCTCGAAAGAACTCATTGATTCGGTCGACATCGTACTAGTGGCACCCCGTCATCTCTTCCGGGCGCCCTACTCTCTCCACGAAAAAACCGCGTTAGCCTCAATCCCCCTCGACAAATCACAAATCGAAAACTTCCAGCCTTCCGACGCTGACCCTCTCAAAATAAAAGAAATAAAATCTTTCATGCCCGATTGCGAGGAAGGCGAGGCCAGAGAATTATTACTACAGGCACTTGATTGGGCAGAGAAAAAAGAACCGAAAACAAAAAAATACGAAGGAGCGTCAGTTAGTCTCAAGGGTTTAACGATTACAGAAGACATGTACCCCCCAATCATAAAAAAACTCCTACTCGGAATCAAAGACGATGGACGGAAAAGAGCTCTGTCCTTAATATTATCTTTCTTTACAAGTCTCGAATTCCCCCAAGATTTTATCGAAGAAAAAATTGAAAAATGGAATAAAAAAAATTATCAACCTCTAAAACAAGGCTACATCAAATCACAAATTTTATGGTATCTCAAAAATAAACGGCTCCCCCCAAATTATGGTAAACCCATTTACAAAGAATTCGGAATCCAAAGTCCGCCCGAACCTGGAATGAAAAACCCAATTAACTATACAATCAAGAGGGCGATGCAATCCGGAAGAAAACCTCTGCGAAAATCCTTCAACAAAGGAAACAAAAACATTCCAGAAATTTAACAACTTTCTCCAATCGAAGATTCGGAAATCTTTAGATTTTCGAGTGAGGGGTCTTTGACCGACATCTGGCGATTGAGAGCTTCGAAGAAGCAACCTTTTATAAATCACCAACCTCTTATTCTTACATGAAAAAAATAGGTGCATTTGCGGTGTTATTTCTACTATTATTCTCACTAGCCCCCGCCTTCGCCACCGACAACGAGACAACCGCGACAACTGGTTCAGAATCTGATTCTGACAAAATCGACGACGGATTCGAATGTCTCGAAGAAAAAGTAGGAGACTGTTCGGGGTTAACAACGCAAGAACTAGCATACACAATCCTTGCAACTCCAGACAACGTCTTCGACGATTGCGTAGCCGAATTACAGGATAGAAAATCTTCAGACAATTGGGGTAACGTTCGGGATACCGCACTCGCAATCATAGCACTAGATCACGCAGGCGAAGACACAACACCCTCGGAAGAATGGCTCCTCGAACAATCCAAAACACCAACAGATTTAATTTGGTACTTAGAACAAGACTCTAACGAGGCTGTTGAATGTCATATCGGATACGATTCTAACGACTACTCCATAAATATCGGAGAAAATAAAAAAATTGACGGAGATGCAGGCACGTGTTTAACTAGGGCATATTCTAATTTCTGGTTAGAGGTTACACCAGAATGCTACAACAAAGAGTTCATCATAGAATGTGACAAAGATTTCATCGCAACACTATTATACAAAAATAAAAATTCTCCAATAATTTATCCCCTGGAAGGAACAGACTCCTCACCCGCATTCAGCTCCATAAAACTAGAAGTAACCTCTAAATGTTTCGGAACATCCTCTTGCGAATACGAGGCAACAGCATGGGCAACCTTGGCATTATTAAAAACAGGACACAATATCGAAGAATATATTCCTTACATCCTTGCAATGGCTGCCAGCAACGAGCAATATCTCCCCGACGCCTTTGCCTATATAGCGACGAATTATGAGTATTATGCAACACAACTTATTACCGACCAGAAACTCGGAAATTATTGGGAAGCAAAAAATTCCGCTTACAACCGATATTATGATACCGCGTTAGCACTAATCGCGATAGGAAGTTCATCATCGGAAAAAGTAAAAGATTCAAAAGATTGGCTTTTATTTTCTCAGGGTGCTAACGGTTGCTGGCAAAATTCAGTACTCGAGACAGCAATAGTTTTATGGGCTCTTGAAGGTCGGGCAGGAAGAATTTCCGGAGGCGGAGGAAGCGGTGCAACAGTAACTTATTGTTCACAAGCAGGATACTTTTGCATCCCCTCAAAAGATTGTCCACCATCAGAAGACGTCGGAGATAATTATTTTTGTTCATCATTATCAGATACTTGTTGCATGACTGAAAATCTTCAAAGTTGTTCTGCATACGGAGGAAAAGAGTGCGCATCGGAAGAGGTCTGTCTCGGAAACGAGCGCCAAGCAACCGACACGGATAGTTGCTGCACCGGAGAATGCGCCGAGAAAACTCAAGAAACCGAATGCAAATCCATGTTCTACACTTGTCGAGACTCCTGCTCAGATAGTCAAGAAATTGTATCTGTTTACTCATGCGACGGATTTCAAGTCTGTTGTAAAACAAAAACTGCAGAAGAATCCGAAGGAGGAGCCTGGTGGATTTGGGTTCTAATAATTTTGATCCTCATAGTTTTGGGAGCAATAGGTTACATCTACCGAGAGAAACTAAAATTGTTATGGTTTAAACTCAAATCAAAATTTTCGAAAGATAAAGGACACAGGGGTGGAATCTCTCCTCAAGGACCAAGACCTGGAATGCCCCCCCGACCAGGTTTCCCCCCAATAAGGAGAATGCCTGTAAGAGCTCCTCCACGACCAAAACAATACAATAAGGGAGATAAGGCAATGGCAGATACATTCAAGAAACTCAGAGAAATGTCTGGGTAAGATTTATTAATCATTCAACCTTAATCAGATTATGAAAAGAGGCCTATTAGTTTTTTTATTTATCTTCCTAACTTCCCTAGCATCAGCAGTTCCAACACTAACACTCCAACACTCCGAAACACAACCCGGAGAAACAATATTCGCGACCATCACCACCGTCGGAGAATTCACAAAAGAAATCACGCTGTCAGATATAAAATTCCTTGAGGGTCGAAAAGAAGTCTTCTTTGAATCAGACATAATTTTTTACAACAATACATTCTACTTCTACACCTACACAACACGAGAAGGAAACTTCACACTAAAAATCTCAAACATCTTATACAAAGAATCCAATGAACTTCAATCAATAACAATCGAGCAGCCAATCACAATAAAAAATAATTTTATCACCGACGAAGAAACGAACGAAACAAGAACCGAAATCCTCGTAATCAAACCAGGATTCATCCGAACAACCGACGAACCGAAATTAAAGTTCATCAACAAGGGAACTTCGATATTAAATTTCACCTGCTTAGAAAACGAGATATCTCTCCAACCACAAGAATCCACAGAAATAGAAATCCAACAACACGAAACATTTTCCAACTTAAAAATTTCAACTTACAAAAAGTTTTCAGTTCCCATAATGCGTCCAGCACCCGAAGACATAATCATCCCAAAAATAAAACACGACCTAAAACACGACCCAGACTTATTATTACTCGAACTCCTAACCAAAGAAAAATCAACCGCAGCAATAACATTATTCAATTTCGGCGACGAGAATATCACAAATATAAAATTCACCTCAGATATCGAATTCTTAAAAATCGAAGAAATAAAAGATTTAGAGGCAAGAGGCGTCCACAACATATCCCTAACATTTTCCCCAAAAACTCCCGGACACATTCAAGGAAAAATCAATATAACATACACTCAATACGAACAAGGAAAAAATCTATCAATTCCCTTAAGCCTATTCATCCTCCCAATCGGAAGCACCGAAGAAGATTTCAAAATCTCTGCCGAAACCTGCGAAGACAAAGGTGGAGCCATTTGCACATCCGAAGAAAGTTGCGATGACGAAGCGACATTCACAAAAGGTGGAGATTATTGTTGTTTAGGAACTTGCATCCAAATAGAAAAAGATGATGAAGATTCAGAATTCGGATGGCTACTCGGCTTAGTCCTTTTAGTATTTCTAGGATTTGGAGGATACTATCTTTACACAAAACAAAAAAAGATTACTCCGAAAAAACCCAACGAACAGCTAAAAGAATTTTCAGAGAGGTATTCTAAAAGACTAGCTGGGGGATTACAGAGGAGTTAGTTGTTTCTTTTTGCCTCTAAAAATCAAAAAACAAACCAGAACAACAACCACCCCCAAAACAATCCACAACCATAAATTAGATTCCTCTTCAACAACCCCTTCCCCCTGAAAATTTTGCTCCTCTTCCCCTTCTACAATCTCCTTCGAAGGAATCTCTTTATCAATAAGCCTAACAACCAACCCCGCCTTCCTCCAAAAAGAAAACCCACTCACACCCTTCAAAAAAACTTCCAAATCATAAAACCCGTCGCTGTCCAAATCCAACCTCTTAGTTTCACCAACACCCAAATCAAAAGTCACCGGCTCACTCGACACAGTTACCGTCGCTGTCTTAGCCCCAACATCATCAACCCTCAGCTCATGAGATTCATTACTTACATCAAAACTTATCTCCCAATTTTCTCTCAAACCAATTTCATAACCTTCCTCCAATTGCTCCGAAGTTGGTTTGTAAGTTGGATAACCTCCACCCGATGAGGATTCTTCTGTTGATACCGATGCCGTCGTAGAAGGCATCACCCCCGACCCAATCTCAAACAACGCAGAACTCCCCGTATAATCAAAACTAACATAACCCGTCGAATTACCCGTCAAACCAATCCATGCAACACTATCTTTTGTAGCCAACACAGAAGCACCAGAACTAAAATTACTAATTATATAACTAACCGTCGCTGACGAATTCGATTTTGTCTCGTTAAATTTTTTGTAGCTGTCTGTAAAATTAAAGATTGTGATGTTCACGTTTCCGACGGAAGAATTGGCAAAGATTGTGTTGTTATCTAATTTTAGGTAAGTTGAGTAGACCTCGACGCTGTTGAATGTTAAGTTGTTGCCGAGGATGAATGTTGTGTTCGTCGCTGATGGTTTGAATTGAGTGTTTTCTTGGAGGGTGATTGCAGAAACGAAGTTGAGGAGGAAGATTATTGAGAAAAGGAGGAGGATTTTGTTTTTCATTTTAGTTATTCAACTGAACCCAAGCTGTGCTATTGCAACCATAGAAGTGATTGTCGTCGCTGTCGTAGTAAATTCCTCCTTCGGTTGTGCTGTCACAGGTGGCTGAACTTCTTGGGAGTGTTTGCATGATGCCGTTGACTGTTAAGGTTGAATTTGGGGAGGTCGTGTTGATTCCAACATTCCCACTCGTCGCATTAACAAAAAACTTACTCGAACCAGTCTCATTCTGAACATTCAACGCCGCCCCACTCGCGTTTATGTCTAACTTGGCTGAAGGACTACTAATCCCAATCCCCACATTCCCCGCCGGCATCAAAGCCAAATCCCCCTTCCCCGTCTCAATCCTCGCGTAATCCATCGCATTTATGTAAGCCATCGATAACCACTCCGTATTATCATCGTTGGGGCTTGTGTCCGAGTGGATGAAGAGGGTTGGGTCTGTTTGGAAGGGGTGGTCAAAGTCTTGAACAAAACTTGAATCCCCATTAGAAAGTATAAACTGGTTTCCACCAGCATCTAATACTTGAAGCGTAACTTGGTCTGTAAGAGTTGAACCGTGAAGATATGCTGTTGTAGAGTTATTATGTTGTAGGTAGAAAAGTCCGTTTCCAGCACTCAATTTAATACCACCACTTGAAGATTTAATATTTGTCGTGGTATCATCATGCTCAATAATAACATTCTTGTCATCCCCAGGGGAATTAATTTGCAAGTTAGCCCCATTAAACAATATCGTTGCAGCCGCCGCAACATCAAACCATTGGACAGAACCGGCTCCACCTGACCAAACTTCAAAACCACCAGTGCCAGAGCCATTATCTGGAACATCTTTATTAATAATAACTGCCCCAGTCCCCGCAGAGCTTATATAAGAATCTCCACCAGAGTTTAATACTAATCTATGGGCTATCCCATCCTTATCATATAAAATAAATTGATTCGCACTATTTCTACCCATTAACCATTCATGTATTGTTTCTTCATAATCATACCACGCAAGATAACTTTTATAGTCTTCCGTTGTCCCAGCTCTAAAGCCTATATATTGGTCGGTATCACCAGACCTAAACCAAGTATTCATAATTCCTGTTGCACCATATTGAGCTACTGTGCTTCCTATTTCAACTAGATCATCATAAGTAGGATTATCAAAAGCTATACTCCCACTGCTTTTTACAGAAACTTTATCTGCCATCGTCTCTCCGTCAATTGTGATATTCTCATTATTCGTCCCCCCTGTTCCTCCCAAAGTCAGCGTTCCCGTCGGCGAGAGGATTGAACTGTTTACGTGGATGTTTCCGTTGACGTCTAACTCACTCCCTGGAATCGCCGTCCCAATCCCTACATTCCCCGAAGTAGCATTAACAAAAAACACAGAATCATTCACACTCAAATCTCCCCCAACAACCAAACCTTCCGTAACATTCAATCCCCCAGTAACCCGAACCCAACCATCAACAATATTATCAATAACCTCTCCCAAAGCAAACGTTATCTTCTGACCAAGAGTCAAGTTCCCCCCAACATTAAAAGAAGTAGAATTAACAGAGGTATCCGAAATTATAGTAACCGCACTCACCAAATTTACAAATATAAAACTAAAAACAATTAACGCAAAAGCCCTTTGCCCCCCCCCCCAATTTACAGGATGAGAAGAATTATTATCACAAATCTTTTTCATACAATAAATAAAGAATTAGATGTTTTAAATCTTTTTCTTTTTAGAATCACCTTTTTTCCCAACCTTCTTCCCATTCCCATCCATCTTCCCAATCCGTGTAATCCGTGTAATCCGTGAGCAATTATCCCCCTTCCCCTTCAACTCCTCCCCCATCTGCTGAAGCCCCCCGAATTATCACAACTTTTCATATTTAAAATAAAGGATAAATATTTTTAAAACTATCTTCCCAATATCGCCTCGTGATAAATCGCATGAAGTATAAAATCCCTTAAAATATCGTCGTCTCTTTTTTTCGAAAGTTTTGTCATACCCATATATTTTTCAAAAGCGCCGGGCTTTAACACTAAAATCGGGAAGCCATGTTTAATCAACAGCCAATTAACAAGAAGCCGTGTTGTCCTGCTGTTTCCGTCGACAAAACCATGAATTCTCTGATGCTGATTATGAATAAAGCCTATTTTTTTCAGGCATTCTTCCCTTGTTTTTATTCTGTTAAACTCGCTGCAAAAATTCTCAAGTTCAGGGACAACCCTCCCTGGCAAAGTTGTTTTAAAATCAGGATTCCCAAAAATTTTATTCTGCACTTTCTTAAACTGCCCCGCCCCCTTATGCAATGAAAAAAGACAAATCCGATTTATTTCTTTTAAATGCTCAAGAGTTAACTCGTCGTCAATATGTTCAAAAACATAACTCAAAGCCTCATTCAAATTTTTAACCATTTGTATATCTCTTGCAGGTTTGTCCGGATAAACAGAATTTAAAATCAAATCAACAGTCTCACCAATACTCACAGTGCTCCCTTCAAGTTGCGCCGAACCCGCTAAAAACTCAAATACTTTTTTATCAAACAAATTGATTTCTTCTCTTGGCAAAGATAAAACTTTCTCGCTTATTTTCTTAAATAAAAGAAATTTCTCTTTAAATTTCTTATTTCTTATTAATTCAAAAATACTATGATTAAGCAATGTCCCAAGTTTCGGTTTTATCTTCCATAAAATAATAAATTGATTTTTTTCAAGAAAACTGATAATTTGTTTATTCCTTTTATTTCCTGCAAGTTCTTTTGGATTTAAAACAGGCGAAGTTTTTGAAAGTATTTTAAGAATTTTTTTTATACCTTCTGAAAAGAAAATATCATAATTTATATTATTTCTTAAAGACCATGAAATTATGGCGAAAATTTTAATTGTTTCCTTATTTTTAACAGGAGTCAGTATACTTTCTCTGCTTTTAATCCAGCCATTTTTAATTAACAAGTTAATATGCGCATAAACCGATTTAGAGAACCCCAAATCTTTTGGTTTACATGGCGCCTTTTCAATTATTTTCGCAAAAACATCATATTTTGTTGGCATAATAATTCTAAGTAATTTAACTTTATAAAATTAACTATTTTTATAAAAAACTTATAATTTTGGTTAATTATAACGAGGATTTGATATCCCTCACCCACCCAAATCTTATTCCCCGACAACACCAAAAAAAAACAATCAGTAAACAAAAACACCTTCGCCCCCCGATTGAGGGGAAGAGTGATTAGGTTTGTTTTGTGGAGATGTCATTTTATCACAATCCCTGTCTTAAGTGCCTCACTCACAATATTCAACCCCTTCTCCTTAAATTCCTCAGGAGTATAACATAACAATTCCAAAGCAAAATCATTTTTTCAAAGTCGATAACTAAGCAAAACCCTATTCAGGATACCTAGAAAAACCTTCCAATATCCCTAACTACTTCTTCTTAACCTTCTTCTTCCCAACCTTCTTCCCCTTCCCATCCATCTTCCCAATCCGTGAGCCATTCTCCCCCTTCCCCAAAGCCTCCCTCGCAACCTTCAACTCCGCCCCCATCTCCTGAAGCCTCCCCCCCGCAATCTTCATAATCTCATCATAACGATGAAGCCTCCCCGAAATATTATTCAACAAATTCGTCGCCTCACTCATATCAAGACGAACCTCCGAAGGCTCAATAATCTCGACCGACGACGGCATAAAATCAAACATCGTCTCACTCATCCTCGCAAAACTCCCAGTCTCAAAATCAGCCTCGGCAAAACAAGTAAACACAGGTTCCCCCGAATGAACTTCCTCCGAACCAGAAGACTTCTCAATCTCCCTAGGCTCACTAATCTTAATCGAATGAACCTCAATATCATTAACGTCATTAAGAACTCCGATGTGTTTCTCTAAAGAATCCTTCACATGCTCCGCAGGCCGTCCCGCCATCTCAACAATCATAATTGCTCGTACCATATTGGGTTGAACAGAATATCTTTTTTAAACTTACTTATCAAAAATCATGACGACAATAACGAAAATTAAGAACACCGAAAAAGCGTAGGGAGTGTATTTCAAAATCTTCGAGTTCTTAGACTCATAAACAACCTCCTCAGAATCCTCGACGACACCATTCAACACAATCTTTTCTTTTTTGGGAGTTAGAATGATAATTTTTTCCTTTTTCTCAATAGATGGTTTTTCATTTGGAGTTTCTATTTTTTCATCAGGCTTTTCATCTACTTTAACATTTTCGCCCTCGACACAAGCAAGCCTCTGAACCTTAATTTTTTCAAGAGTTTTTTCTCCAATTCCATAAACTTTTATTAAATCACCTACAAAATTGAAAGGTCGTGTATCAATTATCGCCTGTGCCTTTACAGGTCCAATCCCACTTAACTTTTCCAACTCACCAACCGACGCCGAATTAATATCAATCTGATTATCCTGACAATCAGCATCAACAACCGAAACGAAACTCAACATCAGTAAAAATAAAACAAAATATCTCACCGTGCCCTCCCTAGAATCTCCCTAACATCCGAATACTCGACCCGAACCCGATTCTTCTCCTTCATCTTTCGAGCAATCCAGATCTCACTAAAAACCCCGTTCTCCAAATACCACCGACACTTCTCCTTCTCAACCCGACTCAACACCCCATTCATCTTGACCTCGACGCCAATCACTTTATAATCTCCATTCTCTCTCTTCTGAAACGCAACAAAATCCGGAAACCCAGTCCCAATCGTCATCGCCTTGTTAAACGGATTAAACTTCCTCCTGCACGGAACAATTTTCCCATCTTCAATATCAACATTATTTGACCATTTGTCGACAATCCAACCCTTTTCCTCCAAATCCTTCCGAACCCTCAACTCGAACTGCCCCCCTTGTGCTTTACTTTTCTTCCCTCTTTTTTCGTCTTCTTTTTTAATAAAATTTATACTCCCGTCTTCATTAAAATTAGTTTTGTATTCAATTTCCCTCTCACGACTTTTTAATTCCATGCTACCTTAAACAATTTGAGAATTATAAAACCTTACATTCAAATTTATCCTTTTCTCAAACTCAAATAAAACTCATTAAAAAACACCAAGCCAAAAACCGCAACCAATGAAGACAACGCAATATCGAGGACAGAACCGACAATTCCCAAAAGAGCGAAAACAAGCCCTGGCAAAATAATAACACCATAAACAATCAAAGTATACAACAAGAAATATCCAAAAATCTTCCACCATCTCCCCCTAACAACCTCATAACTCTTACTAAGTGCTTTCCGAACAGAAGTCTTATCAATAATCAGAGCATTAAAAGCAAATGCCCAATACATACTAAAAATAACTCCCGGAATAACAAACAAAAGATAAAGCGGAATCAAAAACACCATCAACAAAATATATAACAAAATACCCTTCAATAAGAACCCAGAACCTCCCTTAATCACCTCGCTAAAACTCAATATTTTCCTTGACTTAACGTTCAACAAATAAATAACTGATACACTCATAAAAATACTAGATACTAAAAGAAGAAGAATCCCTGGAGCAACCGCAGAAAGTTCTCTAAATACTTCACTAGCAATTGGAACTCCCTCCCCTGCAAAAATATCTGTCCGCCCATTCATCCAAAAAGTATATATTAAATTCGGAACAAATGAAAACACAAAAACAAGTCCTACAAGCAAAACAAACTTTGACTTAAAAATCGCCCAAGATTTTCCAAACAAATCACCAAACATAACACCTTTTTTCATTCAAAATAAAACCCGATATCATTTATAAAACTTTATAAATTTTAAAATTTCCTTAAAAACAATTACTCTTCTGCGGATTCACTCGCCAAAAAAGCCCACCAAGGTTTTCTCACTCTAATAACTTCACCAGTCTCGGCATCTACCTGTGCTTGGACCTGCATCTTCGCCTCAAACAATCCGAAAATTTTTGATTGTCTTTGAGTATTCACTTCATAAGCTAATTTTGCTTGTTCTCCTTGCCCAACTTCCTTTAACTCAATATTACATCCTTCTTCTTCATCACAATTTTTTATTCTCAATCTTTGCAATGCTGTTTCTGATGCCTTATCTGGCATAATCTTGATTTCTGCATTTCTTCCATTACTTAATTTAGTCTCTAATACTGTTTTGTTTTGAACTTGTTTTTGAGTCATATTAAGGCTACAATCTGCACCAACACCACCAACCTCCAATCTCACCCGATTATTAGATTGTTGTTGAATTTTCATTTGCTGTCCGTTTTCTCCAACATAATTTCCCGCCATAACTTTTTGCTGAGTTTGTAAGGTAGTTTCTAACCCTTGACCAGTTCCTTGTCCAGCTTCTTTAATTTCAAAATTAGTTATCCCCGTTCCCGGTTCATGAACACCTTCTGCAATTACTAATCCCATCATAAGTATTCCAAACAAAAAACATAATATCACTTTTTTCATAATATTAATTAATTTTTAAACTATTTAAATGCTTTGTGGACGTTAAGTCCATTTGTAAATTAAAAAAATAAAGTTTGTTTATTCAAGCAGATAACTGTTTTCTTGGTTTCTCATTCCAGAGCCTTGTTTCATGCCCTTGCCTTTTCCGAAACCAGTTCCATCTTTAGGACCAATTCCATTGTTCAAGCCAAGCTCAGCCCGCAACTCAGAAGCTCTTTCAAAATCTCCATCTTCCAAAGCATCGCGAGCCTCGACAAACGTTACGAAATTATCTTCAGTCACAACATCAACAGCCCCCGGGTGCCTTCCATTTTCAGTCATCAAAGTAACCCAACCATTGTAATCAAGATTATCAAAAACCTGTTCCATAACCTCATGCCTGTCCTCAGAATAGTTCGGACCCTTCACAGAATAATCACCCTGATAAGCAGCAACGAAGCCAACACCCAAAAGAGCAACGATTCCCAAAGCAAACGCACTCAGTATCTTTCCATTTCCCATTTTTATTTTACCTCCCATGTTTAATTAATATATTAAGATAAAATTTCTTTATAAGAGAGATGGACGAGAAGTCCATATAATTACTGCGATCTAAAAATACTCTTACTAACACTGACAATCCAACCCCAATGTAAAATCAAATGAACCAGAACAAGCAACCCCATAATAAGTCCGCTCCAATCATGCAATATCGAAATGTTCCTTACATGTAAAATCCTATAAGCTGAAGTTCCAATTACCTTTATCAGCCCAGGCCATTTAATCAGTCCAGTAATAAAACAAATAAAAAAAGAAATTGCTAATCCGACATCTACAAAATAATTAAGTTTTAAATTATTCATCTTGCAAATCTTCTTGTTTAATCTCCTCAGCTAAATCTTTTATCAACGCGGGGGAAAACGCATACTCCACCCGAATATTTTCCAAAACACTATCAACATTATAATTTCCTTCTAACTCAAACTCCGTAATCATCCTCGACAAAAGAACCTCCGAATCAATCTCCCATAGTTCCCCAACCTCGCTCACCGTCAAAGATTTCATTTCACTCCCCTCAATCTCAACCGAATGGTCGTGCTCATGTTCTTCAGCTTCAGAATAAGATAGGTGTCCCATAATCCCTGCCAAGCTAGCAACAATAAAAACAAAAACAAAAATCATCACCCGCTTCATTTAATTAAATAAAAACAATTCTTTATAAATTAAATGGACCCCAAATCCATCTCTTTTAAAAATATTTAAACTACTATCACATTATATTAAAATGGTTTTAATGACAGGAAGAGTAATTGGACGAGGACTAGGAAAATTAATGAACATAGGCGTCGGTTCAGAAATAATTTATTCTTTCGTAATAATCATCTGTAGCCTAATGATTTATTTCGGCACAAAAGAATTATATAAATTAAGTTTCCACAAAGGAATAAAATATTTCAGACAAGCCTTCTTATTTTTCGCCCTCGCTTACTTTTTCAGATCCTTCATAAAAATAGCATTATTTTATTTCGAAATAAGTGAATTAAGGAACATCCTCCCAATTTTTGGAAGTATAACCCTTTTCATATTTATGTATTTTAGTTCGATGGCAATCTTCTACCTCCTTTATAGTGTAATGTGGAAAAAATGGGAATCTAAATCAACAATCTATTTCCTTCATATAATCTCCATGGCCATAGCCATAATAATTCTTCTGTTCCAAAACCCCCTAATTTATTTTCTAATAAACATTTTACTTTTCGTTTTTATTTCATTCACGGTTTTTATTTCATTCAGACAATCTAAGAAAAAGAAATCTCACAATCTTTACATAATATATCTCATGCTTCTCATCTTTTGGATTTTCAATATCCTCGACATATTAATTCCAAATTTCCTGCAAGCCTTCCAGTTATCCATCTACCTAATCTCATTAGGAATATTCATTTTGATTTTTTACAAGGTCATCAAAAAAACAGGTTAAAATGGCAAAAAGCAAATATAAAATTTCCAGTTCGCATTTTTATAAATAAAAATGGCAAAGAGAAACAAACTAGAAATCATAAGGGATATTTTAAAAATTATCCAAGAAAGTCATTCAATAAAACCGACGCCACTACTTAGAAGGTCGAATATTTCATCCTCTAGATTCAAAGAATATTATTCAGACCTATTAGAAAAAGAATTCATCAGAGAAACTTATGGAAAAAATAAAGAGATTTCCTTGACAGAAAAAGGGTGTAGGTATCTGGAGAAGTATTCTGCGATTGTGGACTTTATTGACGAGTTTGAATTGTGAGATTAATCTCCATTTTTCTTTTAGGTATCCTCAAATGAAACACAATACTTCTTATCTAATTATGATACACCATTTTGATTATTTATCTCTTCCCTAAAACTTTTCCTATAGCTATCAAATAAAGTACCAAATATTTCTTTGTAAATAATTAAAGGATTGTGACTTGCCTCTTTCTGAAAATAGTTTAAGAATTCCTTAGGTTCATGGGAACAACATTTAGCAGTTTTCTCTGCTAATCCACAAAAGTCATGCTGGACAATCATAGCTAATCCTGTTAGTCCGACACACCCAACCATAAGTCCTCCAGCGACAAGAGGATATCCACCATAATCAAATATTTTTGAGTTTACCATAGTTTCACATCTATCCTAAGATATATAAATTTATTTAAAATAAAATCTTTTTCTTACTCTTCGCCTTCAGGCTTCATCAACGGAAACGCAACGCACTCCCTTCAAATTCTTCCGAACCCTCAACTCAAACTACCTCCCTTATGCCCGACTCTTCAACCTCCTCCTAATCGTCGACTTCTTCTTCAACACGACATTTCTTTTTTCATCAACACTCGCCTTATATTCAACTTCTCTTTCGGGGCTCTTTAGTTCCATAACAACTTAAACAAGTTGAGAATTATAAAACTTTGTTATAAGGGGTTTTGGTTCATTGAATGGCTTCTCTAAGTTTTTTTCTGTTTAATCTGATACCTTGCAATAATTTAATAAAGAAGAAAATTGTTTTAAAATAAAAGAGGAATCAAAATGAAATTTTTTAAAAAAAAGGAACTTGAATTACTTTGGCCATTTTATTTAGAAAATCTAGTTTCATCAATTTTTCTTTTCTTCCCTGTGTTTATGATAATCTATTTTATTACACAAAGTTTTAGTTTTTTCCAAATTTCTTTATTAACAACAGTATTACTTCTTTTTAGAGTTTTATTTGAGATTCCAACAGGAGCAGTTGCAGATATTTATGGAAGAAAATTTTCTGTTTTACTCGGGTCACTACTTGGAGGAATCGCATTTTTCTTAATATTAATTTTCAATGATTTTTATTCCTTAATATTTATATTTGCACTGCTTGGTTTTGCAGGGACTTTTGAATCAGGAGCTAGAGAATCTTGGGTGGCAGATTTAATTAAAAAAGAAAAGAAAAATTTATTGCATAACTATTTTGTAAAAATTGACAGCATTAGAAGTTTTGGATTAGTTCTTTCAGGAATTATTGGTGCTCTTTTAGTTAAACAATTTGGGACAAATATTATTTGGGGTTTTGCAGGAGCTTCTTGTTTTATTTCTTTTTTCTTGCTTGGTTTTGCAAAAGAACATTTTATCAAAAGAAAAATAAAAATTAAAGATTCTTTCAAAAGCTTAATAAGACAATCCAAGGTTTCAATTAAATATGCAAAAAATCATTCGGTTCTATTTCTATTCTTAATCGCTACAGCTTTTATCGTTTTTGCAAATGAATTTAATGGGGCTATCGCATGGGTGCCACTTTTACAAAATTTAGGATTTCCAGAATATGCATTTGGATACTTATGGTCTGCTATGGGTGTTATGGGAATATTTGCTCCATTAATCTCTTTAAAATTTCTCAAGAAAGGAAAAGAAAGAAAATTTATATTAAATACAATAATCCTAACAGGTTTAGTTTTAGCTCTTGTAATTTTTGTTAAAAGTATTTTATTTGCATTTTTAATTATTTTATCTCAGTTATTTCTTGGTGGAATGAGTCGTCCAGTTGAAAGAAGTTATTTCCATAAATTTATCAAGAGTAAATTAAGGGCAACAATCGGAAGTGTGGAAAGTATGTTAATTAGTCTTGTTGGCTTAGTTGCCCTCCCTCTTGCGGGTTTAAGTATCGATTATTTGGGTCCAAAATATACTATTCTATTATCTGCCTTGTTAATGATTCCTTCCGCAATAATTTTCTTCAAAATAAAAGATGGAAAATAGTAAGGTACCTAAAACTTTATTACTCTTTCCCCTCCGACCTCATCAATGGAAACGCAACGCACTCCCGAATCGGACGCCCCATCATAAAAGAAAACAACCTCTCACTGAACCCGAACCCACAAGCGGGAGGCATCCCGTACTTCAACGCCTCGACGAATCCATCGTCATGCTCCATCGCATCCGAATCCCCATCATCCCCAAGAGCCCTCTGCTCCCTAAACCTCTTCTCCTGGTCGATCGGATCGTTCAACTCACTATACCCATTCCCCATCTCGCTCCCACCAAGAATAATCTGAAACTGCTCGACCTTCCTCGAATCATCCTCACACCTCTTCGCCAACGGCGTCATCTCGACAGGCTGTCCAACCACAAACCCCGGTCCGCTAATTTGCTTTCGACAATGTTTCCAAAGCAAATCAACAAGCTTCCACTTCCCGACGCCTTTGTCATACTCAATTTTCAATTCCTTCAACTTCGCCTCAATATCTTTCTTATCAGCGTCATAAATATCAACCCCTACCTTCTTCCTAATCAACTCCTCAAAATCATACCGAACCCATTTCTTCCCCAAATCAACCTTATGCCCCGACGTCTCAAACTTCAACGAACCCAAAGTCGCCATCGCAATTTCCTTATACATCTCCTCAGCCAATTTCATCCCGTCGTTAAAATCAGCATAACCCCAATAAAATTCCATCTGCGAATAATCTTGCAAATGCTCCGCATCCACCCCCTCATTCCGAAACTGCCGACCAATCTCAAACGTCTTCTCGTACCCCGCAACCAACAACTTCTTCTGCCAAAGCTCCCCCATCGAAATCCTCAAGAAAACATCAATGTCCAAGGCATCGTGATGTGTAGAAAACGGCGTCGCTACCGCTCCGCCGGCAGAATTCTCAAGAACAGGAGTCTCGACCTCCAAAAAATTCCTATCAACCAAAAACGTCCGAACAGAATTCCAAAACCTCTGCTTCCTAATAAAAATCTCCTTAACATCCTCGTTCATAATAATATCCAAATACCTCTTCCTCAACCTCTCCTCCTCGTCCTTCAACCCCTTATGCTTATCCGGCAAAGGCAAAATAGACTTAGTCAAAATAAAAAGTTCCTGTGCCATAATCGAAACCTCACCCGTCCGAGTTTTCACAACCTCTCCCCGAACACCAATAATATCACCCCCATCAATTTTCTTAAACATTCCAATAACCTCCTCGGGAACTTCACCTTTCTGAACGACAATCTGAATTACGCATCATACGCGCCACGTCGAGCTAATGTGGCTTGAAACTGTGCCCTCATGTTGAGCTACCTAAGGT
>DAOWGX010000007.1 GCA_030641715.1 Nanobdellota archaeon | reverse complement strand
CACCTCGCTCATAGAGGACAATCCAATATTGAAATAATTAATGCACCCAAGCTTAAATTTTTTACTATATGCCATTGAATTGTAAAGAATTCGTAATCTTAGATTTGTGTTGTAACTGTCACATAATTATGGTTTAGCACAAAACGAATACTAATCCAAAAGTTTTAAAAACTGATTTTTCTCCATTATTCTATCAGGCTCTCGGTTTCGACCGGGAGTTCGATCCCTTAAATAATTTATATATGCTCTAAGATTTATTTCTATATACAACAATTATATCCTCATCTGTTCCTTCAGCTTTTCTTGCCTCATCAAAAATATGTTTCGGAATAGATAGAAATTTTTGTGTACCACTTAATCCATGATTGTGGACATAAACATTTTGTTCATCATAGCCAACAATTGGAACGAAATGTCCTTGATAGCCTTTTTCTTTTCTCGCTTTTACAATATTCCAATCCAAAAGAATAATTGGAACGCTATCTTTTTTTACAAATCCTAAGAGTTCTTCTAATGATTGAGTTCTCTCTTGAATATTTACCCCTACTGATTTGGCATCTTCTACCCACCCTCTTGATTGCTCCAAATCCATGTCGTTATATTTTTGATAAAATTCATGTTTCAGATTTTCTTCGTTAAATAAAATATATTTTGAATAAAAATATGTTTTGAAACCTGAAGATGCAGCGGCAGTCGCTATTTGGATTGTAGAAATTCCTTTTCCTTCTTTTATCCCCGTTCTTGCTTCTAAAACATTCACTTCTTCATCCTTTCCTAAATAGGCAAGAACCATCTTTAATGCGATCGGTCCGCAATTTAGAGGACTCGTTTGTTTAAAAAAAGGAATTTCTAATTTCATAATAAAAATAAAAGAATTGTTCTTATAAATTTATCTTCCTCGTAATAAATAAACCCCTTACAAACCAAAACTAACAAAATTCTCCAAAAACGTCGTCGCGTAAACCCCGCTCGGCAAAATAAACTCCAAAATTATCTTCTTAGAATCAGAAAACTTTTCGTCGTCGACCACTTCAACTTCCAAATCCCCGACCTCAGTTACCGCTTTTCGAAACGAGCCTTTAATCCTAAAATGTGGAATCTCTCGAACATCAAAATCCTCGAGTTTCAAATCGTGGTCCGCAAGAACTCGTCGCTCAATTTCCCCGAGCCGTCCATCGAAGAATCTCGTTTTATATCCCATCAACAAACAACTTTGCTGACCTTTCTTCCTAAAATCCATACCCTCTTCCAATGCCTGCTCTAAAACATCATTAAAGATTTTGCCTTGAACAGCGTGGAGAAACATCAAAATATTTTTCCGTTCCGCCCTTTTAATCACCCCTAAAAAATCTCCAGGATTGTTCGCCAAGTAGAACAGAATTTGTTTTTCAAGTCTAAGATAATTTGGAAAGTATTCTACTGCAGTCGCAAAATCCTTTTCTCGTTTCAACTTTTCCCTTGCAAATTTCACCTCGGACTGCTCGTCTCCAGCGTCAGTTAAAATTGCCCAAACAGCCTCCTTAAACTTCCTTTTAAAAATCAACTTTCCTATCTTCACATTATTACCCCTCAACGAACCAAATCGCTGAGCTCCGAAATAATTCGGAAACCAATCAGTCTTACGAATCAATGAAGATATTTTTATCGCATTCTTTTTATCAATATCTCTCAAAGTTATTTTGAAATGGTTTGCTTCAAGATAGCCCATCTTGATTTTTCGCTTGTTCCATTTGAAATTTTTCAGGATAATTTTTGGATGTCGAAATGTTTTAATCTTTTCGATATCAGGCTGAAAAATCGAAATCCTCTGCGACGTCCACGCCTTCTTATCTTTTGTTCCCGCATATCCGATTGCACCAACACCCTTACTAATCTGGAGTGCCACCTCCTTTATTGCTTGGAAATGGTCAATATTCTGTTTTTCCATCTCACACCAGAGAAACTCTCGAGGACTATCAATATTCAAACCAGTCAAATCTGGATTTAAATTTGGAATGAATATATCTGAAACCTTACAATCCCATTTATCTCCTATTTCCTCGACGATAAAATCTTCAACCTGGTCTTTTATCCTTACCTGGATAGATTTTTCCATGCGTTTAAGAAAAAATTAGAGTATAAAAACTAGTTGCCCTTAACCTGATCACTCATAAAGAAAACCTTATTTGATTCTACTTCATGGATTTGCTCGTTCTCTTCAAATACCACCAATGCTTCCGGAAGTGCGAATTTACCAATGACACCGACCTTGGAATACACGATATAAGTAAAAATCCTTTCCTCTCCCGCATTCAAATCTCCAATATTCCAACTAATTCTCCTACTCTCGGTATCAATCTTGTCCGGTTTAGCCATCCCGAAATCCTTATAGATTTTTACAATTGCAGGAACCTCGTCGATAAGCGTTACATTCTCAACATTCTTCTTCGCCTTTAAACTCAAACGAATCTTTAACGCGAATTCACCGTTTTTTGTTTTAACATGTGAAACCGATTTCGTAATCTCCAGTTTCGTCTCACTGAATCGCTTAAATCCTAAAAGTGCCAAAACTGCGAAGAGAATCGTAAAAAACGGGAAGAGATAATTTGTCTTTGCCTTAACCGTATAGATTTCTGCCGGTTTGAGTTGTTCTTTAACCCAAGTGTATTCGACAACCAATCCCTTCCTGTCAGTAATTGTTGGCTCAATATTAAAACTTGTGAACAGCCTAGAAAAAATATTCCGCCTTAATTTTATCTGGACACTTTCCAATACATTCCCTGAATTGATTTTAGTTATTACCTCAGTTACAACCAGAAAGCCCGACTTATCTTCCATAGAAGAAATCCCCTTCTTCTCCCCAAGATATAAATTCCCACTTATTCTTTTCACCCCACTATTCGTTTGAAACGTTGATTGAATCACATAAACTCCTGCCTTTATTCTTCTGAGTTCATCTTTATCCACACCAACAGAGATTTCCAATTTCTCTTCAGGACCTATATCAAAAGTCCTTTCTATATCAAAGAGAATTGAAGAAAAAGTTGCAGTAAGATTTTTTAATTCCACGTTTTCTTTGTTCTGAATATAAAACATTATTTTATCTGATTCAGGGTCTATAGAGTCCGAACTAATTTCTAAAACGTCTTCCAAATTTAACAGATTAATCGTAAGTTTTTTGTCAATTTTCTCCACGCCACGATAATTTAGAGTATAAGTAAAAGTATAGTAGCCCTCGACATCGAGATTTTCTGTTGGCGTTATACTAAACGCTTTCCTAATCGTCCCTTCAGGAATCATAAAAGTTTCCGAGGGCTTCATAGAAATATCCGCAAGAGTGTAAACATTATAAATTCCCTGGGATGCATTCGTTATAGTTAATATCAAATCTATATGATTATCAACATCCCGAACAATTACATTATTATCATATTGCTCTGAAACATCTAAAGCCGAAACAAATGTTAAACACAGGAATCCTACCAGAACTAATAACAATTTTTTCATATAGAAACAGCGCGAATTATTTTATAAAGATTATTGTGATTCAAAACTACTGATTAATTAACGACCACTAATTTGTAAAAATGCCTTGATGTCCTTAAGGTATTCTCTCGCCTTGTCTTCAAGGTTGCCCCCATACGCATCAATTGTTGTTCGAATAACATATTTTTCGTAAATGCCTCGTAAGAATTTCCATAGGGGCTTATCTTCCCACCTCTCTTCATAATCTCTAACCAACGTCGCCTTAACAGTTATCGCGACCTCCCCCTTGTTAGTACTAATCTTCTTCCCCTCTTGCTCGACTTCTGCATCTTTCATCCCCAAGATATGCCAACCGACCTCAATTTCATTTTTAAAATAATCCGTGACACTCTTATCTGCAGTCCATTTTAGAGTAATTTCTTTTCCAAAATTAGAAGATTTCTCGACGTATTCTTTCTCCTTGACATTATAACCCTCATCCTTCAACCAATCAAAACAAAAGCCATAAAGATCCTTATAGTTCCAATGCCCAACTTGCTTAAGCTTTTGTTTGTACACTTCTTTTTTCTCTGCCATTCATATACGAGATAAGAAGGATATATAAATGTTTTTGGCCGATAAGGTAAAGGTTCAATATTCAAATGGTTAAAGAAATAAATCTAGAAGCATCATCAGACAAAGAATTTTTTATGATTCACGGCTATACAGGGAGCCCGACAGATTTTGGTTCATTGCCCAAGTATTTACATAAGGAGTTCGGAGCGAATGTTCGTGTGATGTTATTAAAAGGGCATGGAACCAAGATTAAAGACTTAGATGATATAAACTATAGGGATCTTGTCGAGCAAATTGAAACTGCACTCGTCGAGGATTTAAAGAGAGGTCGAAAAATAATCTTGATAGGGATATGCTTTGGTGCACAGATTGCATTGTACTTATCTACGAAATATCATGTTGAAGGGGTTATTGCTATCTCTCCACCATACAGGTGGAAATTTCCTTTCAACATCTTTGGAATTAGCCTTCTTGGACTCTTCAAAAAATACTGGAAGAAGCCTACCAAGAATTATGAACGTGAAAAACGAAAAAGGTTGGGAGATAAACACTATGATTGTATGCATTGCAAGGGACTTAAAATATCAAAAAAAGCTGGGAAAGAAATTGGAAAGAGAATTCGAAAAATTGATTGTCCTTGCTTGGTTATATTCTCTATAAGAGATAACTTAGGACATTATAAATCTGCAGATACCATCATAGAAAAAATCAGTTCGAAAATTAAAAGAAAAATTTTACTCGACGAGAAAATTCATAATCTGTTTTACTCTCCCTCAGACAAGAGATTAAAAAAGGAGATTGAGGCATTTATCCTTAAGGAAAATTTATTTAACAGACATAAAAAAACAAAAAAAAATATCGCGGCGATTATTCCAACATATAATGAATCTGAAAGGATTGGAAAGGTTCTTGAAGTTCTATTGAAAGCCAAATACATTAATGAGATTATTATAATCGACGACGGTTCCTCTGATGATACTGAGAAAGTTGTCTGGGAGTTTATGAAAGACAACAAGAAAATTAAATTCATCAAGAACAAGAAGAACATCGGGAAGGGGGCATCTATGAACCTAGGTGTCGCCACTACAAAAGCAGAGATTATTTTCTTTTGTGATGCTGATTTAATTGACTTTAGTCCAGACATTGTAGAAGGAATTATCACACCAGTTAAGTGTGGATTAACTGATATGTTCATCGGACTTCGGAAAAATTTTATGCAAAGGGCAGTACACCTCGTCGCAGTTAACTCTGGAGAAAGAGCGATGAGACGGGAGATTTGGGATAGTTTGCCCTCATATTTTAAGAAGCGATACCGTGTCGAAGCAGGATTAAATCATTTCGTCAAAAAACATAGAAAAGGTTTTGACTATAAGACTTTTGACTATTCGCAACCTACAAAAGAAAGGAAATACGGATTTTGGAATGGTTTTATATTAAGAAATTGGATGAATTTAGACGTCGGGATTGCCTATCTCCAATCTATGATTGACAATGCATTCAAAAAAACTTAGAAAATCATCTTTTATTATAACAGGTATCACACAGCCATTGGGCATCATCGTGATAGAGAAGATCGAACTCACCACACT
This sequence comes from Nanobdellota archaeon, assembly GCA_030641715.1. Taxonomy (GTDB): domain Archaea; phylum Nanobdellota; class Nanobdellia; order Pacearchaeales; family GW2011-AR1; genus JAGVXH01. The sequence continues at coordinate 11,317 of DAOWGX010000007.1, read as the reverse complement.
CTTCGCAGATACCTTGTTTCCGAGGAGCATTAATACTACTCCTATTCAGCTTTGAAGTTTCTTCTTTAATTTTCATTGTCTCCACAATCAACTGAAAAAGTCCCGGATCAATTTTTAAGACATCTTTTAAAGTTAACATTCCAATCAACTTCCCATTCTCCACAACCGGAAGCCTTCGAATTTTCTTCTTCTTGAATTTTTGCATTGCATCAGCGATGTCATCCCCTGGTTTTATCGTGATAACTTTTCGCTTCATTAAATCTTTCACAACAATATTCTTAAGATCATCTTTAGATTTTTTTACAATTGCCCAGATAATATCTTTTTCAGTTAAAATCCCTTGAAGTTTATGCCCTTCCTTGATAATTACACTCCCCACCCGCTTTTTGACCATAGTCTTTGCACAATCTCTTAGGTTAGTTTTTGGAGCAACGTAGACAAAATTCCTCGTCATTAGGTCTCCAACCTTTATACCAAGTTCCATAATAACACTAGGTATAATTTGTTTAAATACCTATGGCACTTTTTTAGAGTAGTGGCTATCTAGATTTTTTAGAATAAAAGATACTCTTTCGTTTATTGGCATAATTGGGACTTGGATGATTTCGTGACCACTTAATTTGTAAAAAGATAGAAGTTTATTATGAATTTTTTTCGCCTCTTGTTCGTCTTTTTCTATTCGTAGTCCATCATTTTGAAATGGTAATCGTTCGAGGAAAAATATTTTTGTGTATTTTCTAGATTCTATTAAATCCATGATTTCTTTTGGTATATGTTTTAATGAATGTTTTAAGTATGCCAGTCCATCTATTGCACATCTATCTGAAAATAAGATATCTAACAAGGGAGGATTTTTTTCAAACACCTCTTCTTGCTCTATTTGTTTTTTGGCAATTAATTTTTGTCTTGTCAAAACCTCTTCTTTAGTGACTTCAAAATGTTTTCTTCTTTCTAAAACTTCTCTGGCTACCTCTTTTATAACATCAAATCCTTTTTTCTCCAGTTCGTCAATGATTGTAGTTTTGCCTGAGCAGGGTCCTCCAGCTAGAACAAATTTTTTCATAATTTTAATAGACTATCACTCTTTTTAAATTCCCATCACAACTTAATACAAAAATCCCTAATAATAGCCTTTACCACAATAATCCTTATAAAGAATTCAAGGACTTTCCTAGTATGACAGATTCTATCGTGCCAGAAGAAGGAAACCGAATCCTCGGACGAGACGCTCAAAGGAACAACATCCTAGCAGCGAGGGTAGTGGCTGAAACCGTAAAAACGACACTAGGACCCAAAGGGATGGATAAGATGTTAGTCGACAGAATTGGAAATATCATTGTAACAAATGACGGCGTAACAATCCTCGAAGAGATGGAAATCGAGCACCCTGCGGCGAAGATGGTCGTTGAAATTGCGAAGACCCAAGAAAAAGAAGTCGGCGACGGAACAACGACTGCAGTTATGCTTGCCGGGAAATTTTTAGAGAATGCGGAGAAATTATTAGACATGAAAATTCATCCGACAATTATTACTCAAGGTTATCGATGGGCAGAGAAAAAAGCACAGATAATTTTGAAAGAGTTATCCGTTGAGATTGATTCAAAAGAAGAGTTAATGAAGGTTGCACAGACAGCCATGACCGGGAAAGGTGTAGAACATTTGAAAGAGAAATTCAGCAAAATTGTCGTCGATGCCGTAGAGATCGTTGCGGAGAATAAAATCGTTAACTTAGAAGACATCCGAATTGAAAAACATAAAGGACAGGCGATTGAAAACACCGAGTTAATAGAAGGAATAGTCATCGATAAAGAAAGAATTAACATCGAGATGCCTGTGAAAGTTGAAGAAGCCCGAATCGCATTAATCGAAGAAGCCTTAGAGATTCGTGGACCCGAAACTGAAGCGAAGATTTCGGTTTCGACCCCAGACCAACTACAAAACTTTCTAAACCAAGAGGATTCGATTTTAAGGTCAAAAGTCGAATGGATTAAAGAATCCGGAGCAAATGTTCTTTTCGTCCAGAAGGGAATTGACGATTTGGTACAATATTATCTAGCGAAGGAAGGGATTTATGCGGTGCGTCGTGTTGCAAAAAGCGATATGCAAAGTTTGGCGAAGGCGACAGGAGCAAAAATCGTTTCAAAATTAAGCGAAATTTGTTCTGGAGATTTAGGTCATACTAGCTACATCGAAGAGCGAAAAGAGGGGGAAGACGGAATGACTTATATTATGGGATGTAAAAATCCGAAAGCGTTGACTATTTTGATTCGTGGAGGAACCGAACACGTCATCGATGAAGTCGAGAGAGGAATGTATGATGCTTTAGGTGATGTCGCAGCGACGCTAAAAGATTCTAAGATTGTTGCCGGTGGCGGTGCGGTTGAGATTGAGTTGGCTAAAAGGTTAAAAGAATTTGCAGCGACGCTGAAAGGTCGTGAGGGGCTGGCAGTCAAAGAGTTTGCCTCTGCTTTAGAATTTATACCAACGACATTGGCGGAGAATGCCGGGATGGATCCTATCGATGTTTTAACCGAGCTTCAAGTAAGCCACGATGCCGGAATGAAAAATGCAGGTTTGAATTTATTTTCTGGGAAGGTTGAAGACACTTTGATAGAAGGAATTATCGAACCATTGAAAGTTAAGACTCAGGCGATTGCCTCAGCGTCGGAAGTTGCGATTATGATTTTGAGAATTGATGATGTTATTGCGGCGAAGAAGAGTTCGGGGAATTCTGGGAAGTTGGGGAATATGACAGGTTATGATTAATCACAATTTAATAATATTATGCTAAACTCATCTAAGAATATAATTTTTTTGATAATTATGCAGGTGTTGTTGGCTTACTCATTTTCCAAGACCGTCCCTATCCATTTACATCCCTACAGGTTTATCCATTTTATTAAATAGCCGGACCATCCTTATCCATTTTACACTGCTCCTCCATCAGTATCAAAATTCATTTTCAGACAATCAAGCAGGAAGATCTCCCGGTTTATTTAGTTTCAAAATCAACTCTTCTTCCATCCCATTATGAATATCCCTAAAATTCCCTCTACACCTAATTGTAGTTTTATATAACTCTTTTCCTTGTATAGGATTGTACTCGACAAAATCTTGACTTACCATACTTACTCACCTAAACCATAAACATCTATTCTTTATAAATTTTCTTTATCTCTTTTAATTTAGTGAAACAATATTTTGAACAGGGTTAGATTGTTATTTGATAGGATTGACTGGTAATGCGCGGGCCGGAGTGGTTAGTAAAATGTGATATTGATGGGACTTTTTTAAAATGCTCACCAATATCACAAAACACTACGATGCGCGGGCCGGGAATCGGACCCGGGCCCCAACGTTGGCAACGTCGAATAATAACCACTATACTACCCACGCATGAAATATCAATAAATTGGATGTTTAAAAATATTTTGGAGATTTAATTAAACAACTGTTGCTAGATTCTGATTAAGCTCTAAATGAGTTTGAGGAGTAAAATCATTAAATACTTCCCCTTCCAATTCCATCTGTTTTATAAGTCCTGCAACCTTAGGATCGTTATGTACTACTTCAGTTAAATTTTTATATCCCCTATTTGCTATATAAATCATAATATCTTCTGCGAATAAATATTGCTCTGGAGTTATTTCGAACATCTCGCAAAGTCTATATACAGGATAAGCACGTTCCTTCATATTAATCTTCTGTGAAGGTGACATCTCACGGATTAAATCCCGAGTTTCTTGCTCACTCTTAAAAGGCTCAGTCTTTACAGTAATTTTTCCTAAGTCTTCTCCATTATAGTTTAGAATTCTTATATCCTCTCTTGTTTCAAACGCTCCCCTATCTTCTCGAGTTTTCATAGGTTCTTTGTGCAGCCCCTCTTTATAAGTCTTGCGCCTTATTCGACATTCAAAAATTATTCTTTTCTTTAGACAAAATATTACAAATAACTGAAGTCACCCTCCATTTAATCCTCTAACGCGAAACTTTTTATACCGAATTCCCAACTAAATATTCATGGTGAATGTAGTTTAGTGGCAGAACGTCCGGTTGTGGTCCGGATAGCCCGAGTTCGATTCTCGGCTTTCACCTATCGAACGAGGGCGGTGCCCGTGCGAACAATTCGCTTTGAGCAATCCAATCAGAATCTCTCTGATTGCGAAATGCAAATTGCGAGTAGATTCTCGGCTTTCACCTATCGAACAAGTTACAAAGATTTTTAATGTTGATTTGTCTTAAGAAAGAGAATGAATATACAAACAGTCAAGGGCTTTCGGGACTTTGTAGGAAAAGAAGCCCAAAAAAGAGTGAAGATTAAAGAGATTATTAAGGAGCAGTTTGAACTTTATGGTTTTGAGCCAGCTGAAACACCGACGATAGAGTTTAAAGAATTTGTGCAAAGTGATAATCCTAACGACGAAGCAGTGAGAGATATTTTCAAACTAGAAGATCGAGGAAAAAGAAAACTCGCATTAAGGTATGAATTTACATTTCAATTAAAGAGACTCGCCAAAAATCAAAAGCTACCTTACAAGAGATACCAGATAGGATATAATTTTAGAGATGAACCAATTCGGAAAGGAAGGACAAGGCAGTTTATCCAGTGTGACGCAGATGTCGTCGGAAGTTCTACAAAAGACGAGGCTGAATGTTTGAAACTTGGGAAAAATATTTTTGAAAGATTAAATACGCCTGTGAAGATTTATGTAAATAACAGAAGATTAATGAACGAAATTTTAGTGTCCGAAAAAATTGAAGAGAAGAACCGAAATCAAGTAATTAGAGAATTAGATAAATTAGATAAACTTTCTAAAAAAGAAGTGGCGGATAATCTCAAAAAATTTAACGCCGAGAAACTCCTCAAAATATTTGAACAATCGGAAAAAGAATTTGAAAAATATAATTTCTATAAAGAAATCATGGAGTTAAAAAAAATCTGTAAAACATACGGATTCAAAATTGAGTTCAAACCGTTTTTAGCGAGGGGACTGTCGTATTACAACGGAATTGTTTTCGAAATTTGGTCGAAAGAATTAGACGTTTCGCTTTGTGGTGGAGGAAGCTACCTCGTCGGAGACATACAATCAACAGGAATAACTTTTGGATTAGAACCTATTTATTTATTATCGAAAATTGAAGGAGACCGAATCAAGGTTCAGATTATTTCTATCGGGCAAGATGACGAATCAATACAATTAGCCGAGAATTTAAGAAAAAAAGGAATTTCTGTAAATTTGCTTTTGGACAAGTCTATAGGGAAGGCGATGGATTATGCTAACTCGAAAGGGATTGAGAAAGTTATTTTTGTTGGCAAGGAGGAAATTGCTAAAAAGAAATTTAGAGTTAAGGATATGAAAACCGGGAAGGAAGAATTTTTGAGTGAGAGCAATGTTTTAAAAGTTTGATTGGTAAGTTTTTCTACAATGGAAATCGATTTTGCGAAGATTGAAAAGGAGTGGCAGGATAGGTGGGAGAAAGCGAAGACTTTCAATGTAAATGAAAATTCTAAAAAAGAAAAATATTACATCTTGGAAATGTTTCCGTATCCTTCAGCCTCGGGACTTCATATGGGTCACGCACTTAATTATACCATCGGAGATGTGATGGCACGTTTCAAAAGAATGAGCGGTTTCGAAGTCTTGTACCCCATGGGTTTTGATTCGTTGGGTCTTCCGGCGGAGAACGCTGCGATTAAAGTCGGCGAGCATCCCAAACCTTTTACTGAGAAAGCGATAGAAAATTATACTCGACAGATGAAAGAATTGGGGATTAGTTATGATTGGACGAAGACTTTAGCGACGATGCACTCAGAATATTATAAGTGGAACCAATATTTCTTTTTGAAGTTTTTAAAAGCAGGATTAATCTATCGAAAGAAGGCTCCGGTTAATTGGTGTCCTTCGTGCAATACTGTGATTTCGAATGAGCAGGCACAGGGAGGGATTTGTGAGAGGTGTGATTCTAAGATTGAGATTCGGCATTTAGAAGAATGGTATTTGAGGACGACGAAGTATGCGGACGAACTTCTCAAGGGACTTGAGGGACTCGATTGGCCAGATAAGATTAAAGCGATGCAGAGGAATTGGATTGGGAAGAGTCATGGGGTGGAGATTGATTTTGAGGTTAATAATGACACTTGGTCAATTTTCACAACTCGTCCAGATACAATTTTTGGTGTGACTTTTATGGTTGTTTCTGCTCAACATGAGAATTTGATGGATCTAGTCACCGACGAGCAAAAAAAGGAAGTCGAGAAGTTTTTGAAAAGCGTCGGCTCGGTTTCTGAAAAGGAAATAGCAGAGCTGGAAAAGAAAGGGGTTTTTACCGGAAGTTATGCAATAAATCCTGCGAATGGTAAGAAGATTCCAGTCTACGCAGGAAACTTCGTCGTCGCTGATTACGGTTCCGGAATGATTATGGCGGTGCCTGCTCACGACCAGAGGGATTTTGAGTTTGCGAAAAAGTATGGGATTGAGATTAGGCAAGTTATTTCTGGGAAGCTGACTAAGACGAGGGCATGGATTGGTGAAGGTGAGTTGATTAATTCTTGCGCTTCTGGTGATGCGGCCCGGGAAGGGCATTTTGATGGATTGGAAAATGTTGAGGCTAAGAAAAAGATTGGTAATTGGTTAATTAAAAAGAAGTTGGGTAGGAATGTTGTTAATTATAAGTTGAGGGATTGGGGATTTAGTCGGCAGAGATATTGGGGAACGCCGATTCCGATTATTCATTGTGAGAAATGTGGTCTTGTTCCGGTTCCTGAAAAAGATTTACCAGTAGTTTTGCCAGAGAACGTTAAGTTTGGCAAGGGGAATCCTTTGACGACGAATGAGAAATGGATTAAGGTTAAGTGTCCTAAGTGCGGTGGTGCGGGGAAAAGGGAGACTGAGACGATGGATACGTTTTTTGATTCTTCGTGGTATTTTTTACGATATGTGGACAATAAAAATAACAAGAAGCCGTTTGACAAAAATAAGATTAAAAAGTGGTTGCCCGTCGACCAATACATCGGAGGGGCGGAGCATGCGTGTATGCATTTAATTTATGCGAGATTTTTTACGAAGGCACTTAGAGATTTAAAGTTTTTAGATTTTGATGAACCGTTTAAAGCGTTATTTAATCAAGGCATGCTTCACGGTCCAGATGGGGAGAAGATGAGTAAATCGAAGGGGAATATTGTTAATCCCGACGAGGTTTCTAAAAAATACGGGATGGACAGTGCGAGGTATTTTTTGTTGTCGTTGGCGGCTCCGGACAAACCTCGGGATTGGTCGGAGAAAGGAATTAAAGGTAGCTTAAGATTTGTTAAGAAAATTTTTAGTATATTTGAAAATGTCATGTTTGGAAAAAGTTCTGATGACTTTGTTTCCAAATTGAATTCTATGGTTAAAGATGTTACAGAATTTTACAAGAGTTTCCAGTATAGAAAAGCGACAATTAAACTAAAGGAGCTATTCGATTTATTGATTAAACAAAAAGAAGTTTCCAAAGAAGATTTAGGGATTTCGCTAAAATTACTTAGTCCGATTTGCCCCCACATCGCCGAGGAGCTTTGGGAAAAACTGGGCAATAAGGATTTTATTTCTGTCAGTGAATGGCCGAAAATTAATAAGTTAAAGGTTGAGAATAAGGGGAAAGGCACAGATTTGAATTTGAAGATTATCGAGGACGTTAAGTATGTCCTTGGGAAAGTAGAAAATGGAAATGTTGTTTATCTCTATGTGATGCCGTTTGAGTTGGGGAAGGTTGATGTTGGGAAGATTGGGAAAGCGGTTGGGAAGAAGGTTGAGATTTTTGCTGTTAACGATTCTGGGAAGTTTGACCCTGAGGGGAAGGCGAAGAAGGCTAAGCCTGGGAAGGCGGGGATTTATTTGGGGTAAGACTTATATTTTTTTCCTCCCCATACTTTTTACTTTCTTCAATAACCATCCTCTCAAATTGTCCAACCCCCTTTTCATCACCAAATACTCTAATTTTTGCAGGAGATTCTATATAAGCAAATTCTGCACATACAGTTACATTTTGTGGCTCAATGTAATAACAAAAAGATTGAGGTGGATAATTTCCTTCAGTTAAAATATGTTTATTGCCCTTTAGATTTTCTAAAAAACTCATAAAATTTTCTTGAGAGTAAAAACTTCCAAAAGGTTTGCCATAATAAATTGTCTTTTCCATAATTGTACAGAGCGTTACTTCTTTATATATTTATAGCATGAACATTCTCTATCCCAAACCTTAAATCATCCCCAACCTAATCGCAACCAACATCCCAATCCCCAAACACAATATAACCACTCCCGCAATTAAATGCAACACCTTCAACTTCCCTTTCCTCATCTTCTCCGCTTTCTCCGTCGTCGTAAACCCAAAACAAATCGCAAACGTAATAAGAATCATCGGCAGGATAAAAATCAAATTGTAAATTACAAGCAAGAACAACGCATAAACCTTAGTAGTCGCCTGAGCCAACAACCCCAAAATAATTATGTAAGGTCCTGAAGTGCAGGGCAATAAAAACAAACTTACTAAAAAACCAACCGCAAACGCTCCCGGAACAGATGTAATCCCCTTAATCAAAGATTGCAGCTTCGGTCTCCAACTCAACGGAACTTCCATAACAAACCATTTCCCATACCACAAATAATCTTTAAGATTAAACAACCCGAGAAATATCGCAAGTACAGCGACGACAATAAAAAAAGTATGACTCAAACCTGTCGCCTGAATCGCCGAATACAATCCAATACCCATTAAGAAATACGAAATAAAAATAGACGCCGAAAATGCCAACCCTGCTAACAACGCTTTCTTTTTATCCTTAGAAGCAAGAACCGTCGACATTAGAATTATCAAAACTGCAAACGCACAAGGATTAATAGCGTCGACAATCGCTGCCAAAATAACCGCAGGAAGTGTTAGTTTTTGGAGAGTCCCTTCACCCTTCACTTTATCAATTGGATTCTCGCACCCCTCCTCGAGACATATAGCAACTTCATTCTCAATGGAATCGGCTATAGAATTACTAAATCCTACAAAGACTTTATCGTCAATAAAAATAGTTGGAACACCCCCGATTTCTTCTCCAGAGGCATTAGCCATCTGTTCAAACAATTTTCTCTCTTCCTGATTAAAATAAACTTCGTGTGTTTCAACAATCAACGAGGGGTTATTTTCCTCGAGCCCATTTAAGAATTCTAAAGAACTGCCACAATGAGGACATCCTTTTCCATAAAAGAAGTGTAAAACCACTTCCTCATTTTGCGCCGAAACTATTGAAAGATTTATATTTAAAATAAATAAAACTAAAATAACACCTATGACCAAACTCACAATTTTTCTATTACTCGAAATTTTCTCCATCACCATTTTATTTCTTTATTAAAATTATTAATTTACAATCATTATTAAATGTTGCCCCCTAAGATAATGGATGTTAGATTATATCATCCCCAATCCCAACAAAACTTAAAAAGACTTAACATATATTACTCCAATGGAAAGGCATATTTCTCGAGAACAAGCAGAAGCAGAGTTAGAAGAAATTGTAAATGGATTTGATTCAATGAAAGAATTTTGGAAAAATGACACTTGGGAGGAAAATTTTTTATCCGACTATAGAGCCTTACGTGCCCAACTTAAAGATGGAGATGGGTTAAGGATGGAATTTGGAAGAGGACCAGAAAAAGATGGTTCTTATGGTTTCAATATAGTCCTTTATCCAAAAGACAGAGGTAGGAGAATAATATCTAATACCATTGGAAGTGCTACCGCATATGCTAAGGATGGTGGCGGCAGTAGTGTTTTATATAATGATTAATTTATTTAGCAGAAAGCTTTATTAATTTGAATTAAGTTAAAACATAAGAGGTGAAAATGAAACTAGCTATAAACGGATTTGGCAGAATTGGAAGGATTGTTTTTAAAAGAGCTATTGAAAAAGGCATTAACGTCGTCGCTATAAACGACATGTCGACTATCGAGTCGATGGCTTACTTATTAAAATATGATTCTGTATATGGGGTCTACGATAGGAAAATAGAGGCTGGAAAGAATTTTATCAAGATCGATGGCAAAAAAATAATGATTTTCTCAGAAGGAAACCCTGAAAAACTCCCGTGGAAACAACTGGGAATCGAAGTCGTAATCGAATCTACTGGAGTTTTTACCGACAGAGAAAGCGCCTCGAAACATCTAACCGCCGGAGCAAAAAAAGTTATAATATCCGCACCAGCGAAAAATCCCGATGCCACAATAGTTTTAGGTGTCAACGAAAAAATTTTAAAAAAAGAACACAAGATAATCTCCTTAGCGTCGTGTACGACGAACTGCATAACTCCTGTTATAAAAATCCTCAATGACAAATTCGGAATAGAAAAAGGATATATGACAACAATTCATGCCTATACAAATGACCAAAATATTTTAGATACCGCACATAAAAAACTCCGAAGGTCTAGGGCTGGAGCAATTAATTTAATTCCAACTACCTCTGGTGCCGCGATATCCGTCTCTGTCGTGATTCCAAACCTCAAAGGAAAACTCGACGGAATGGCAATCCGAGCACCCGTTGCCTGTGGAAGTATCACCGATTTTGTAGCAACACTAAAAAAATCTACAACAGCAGAAAAAATAAACAAGGCAATAAAAGATGAAGCCAAAAAAATAAAAGAAATTTTGGAATACACCGAGGACGAAATCGTTTCTTCAGATGTGATACGAAATTCTCATTCTTCGATTTTTGATTCTAAATTAACCAAGACAAATGGAAATATGGTTAAAGTTCTTTGTTGGTATGATAACGAATATGGGTACAGCTGTCGAGTAATCGATTTTCTCAAACTATTAAAATGAAAACCTTAAAAGATTTTCACTTGAAAAATAAACTTGTTTTATTAAGGGTAGATATAAATTCTGACGTCTCCAAGGGGAAAGTTCTTTTATCTGAAAGAATTATCGAAGCTTCAAAAACAATTCGAGAACTTAAAAAGAAAAAAGCAAGAGTCACAATATTAGCACACCAAGGGAATCCTGGGAAAAAAGATTTTCTCAATCTAAAACAACACGCCAAATTATTGAACAAATATACCCAGATTAAATTCATCGAGGATATTTGTGGCAAAAAAGCAATTGAAGCGATAAGAAAGATAAAAAGTGGAGAAGTAATCCTCCTTGATAATATCCGGTTTGTCGACGACGAATTCAATCCAAATAAAAAGAACAACATTCTCTTAAAAAACCTATCACCCCTATTTGATATCTACATCAACGATGCCTTTTCAGTATGCCACAGAGACCACACCTCAATTACTGGTTT